>DKAU01000153.1 GCA_002450925.1 Thiobacillus sp. UBA6918
TGAAGAAAACATCGACCACCTGAATTTTCGTGAACTCGAAGCCGGTACACGTTTGGGACTTGTCGCAACAGGCTGCCCAATAGCGATAGAAGCAAAAGACGAGAGCGGCAACGATGTCAGCCATCACCATTTTGAAATACGTGACGGCCAATTGCTTACTCGACGGCCTGTCATGCCCGCCATGCTGACACGTGATGCACGGATCATCCGGCAGGACTGTTTATGCTACTTGATGGAACGGTTGGCCTGGCGCCCCTAATTTGTGCAAATCCTGAACCATTGAAATAGAAACAGCCGCACGCGGTGCGGCTGTTTCTCCCGCGCTTTCAAGGCAGCAGATAGCGACAATCTGCTGCCTTGAATAACAGCTTACTGATTTTCCGGTTCTGCTGGCATCGCTGGTTCCGCCGGTGCAGCAGGCATCGCGGCTGGTTTTGACTCCTGCGCTTTAATACGATCACTAAGCTTGAGAATCTCAAGCTGAACAAATGCATTCGTTGCTCTTGATTCCCTAACACCCCAAATGGCGGTGATTAATGCGAGGACCGCCAAACCAAAAGCGACCATCAGCCAAATTCCCACTCTTTCTGGTGCGATGAAACGGTTACGACTATCCATATACCTCTCCTTTATCATTAAAAACACTTACACAAGGCTGCTACTTGGCCAGACTGGCCACAAGGTATGGGCCCTTCGATCCATCTTTCCATGCTATAGCAGTATCTGCACCCAATACAACGCGCACATCAACGCGCCGATTAGCAACATCGCGCAAAACAATCTTCGGATTGGAGGGCATAGTCTGCGCAAGTTCCATTGCCGCCGACTTTAGTTCAGGTCTGCACATGATCAGCGTTTGCGGCTTGTTGAACGGTTTAGCATTCGTAATACGTTTAACATTTAGCCCATTTAGACTCATTTCTGAACCAACCGCCTTTGCCAAGCCATTTACACCATTACCATTGGATACTTCAATTCTCAGGCCATTGAGTACCATAGAAACCTTGTTATCAAGGAGGCCCTCAACAGGCACAAGCTTTGCCTCTGAAGACATTTGTGGTTTAGCCACAGAGTCTTTGGCAGGCAGAACAGAGCTCTCTTTATAAGAGCTCTGCGAAGCGGAAACCTTATGTTGGATAACTTCTCGCTTGCTGGAAAACTGATTTATCACACTAGCAATAAATGGCTCTGACTTGATGACTGCTTTTTCTCGCGGCTGATCCGCCAAGATAGCAACTTGCTCCACTTGCCGATCAGCTGAAGTTTGGACTATAGGTTTCGGGGCCTCTTTTGTAGCTGTTGTGCTTGCGAGAGTTGAAACGGCTTGAAGCGAACTCGATACGATCGGTTCAGCCGATTTTTTGGCTGCTAACTCATTAGTAGCAGGTTTCTCGCTGGCAGACTCATCATTTTTGTTAGCCTGTACGGCCATGTGGATTTTCTCTTGGCTTGAGGATTGATTAAATGCTGGCCTAGATGCTACGTCAGCTTCGGCAATAGCAAGATTCTGCTGCGCAATCGCATTTGCAGGATCAATTGCAATCGCCTGTTGTAGCGGCGCAATGGACTCAGAGCCTTTGCCTGCCAGTTTGAGGGAATAGCCCAAATTGGCCCAGACATGAGATGCACCTGGATCCTTTAGCAAGGCTGCCTCATATACCTTTCTAGCAGCATCATATTGCCCAAGCTTGTCATAGACGACACCAAGGCCATTTAAAGCGTCCACATGGCCTGGGTCCATCCTTACAGCATCCCAGAAGGCTTCCTGGGCCTGCTCAAGGCGCCCTTGGTACAAGTAATACTTGCCAAGCGCGTAATAGCCATCGGGTGTCTTGTCGCCACGAGTAATTAGGGGCAAGGCCCGAATTTGAAGTTCCGGTTCATTTGCGGCATTAAGGTTATTGACATCCATAAAAGTGCACCCGCCCAGAATGGCGGAGGCCAAGCCTGCCGTTGCCATGGCCTTCATGAGTGGCCACATGCTCTGTTTATTTTTTTGAGTGTGCGTTTGAGAATTTACTGTATTCATGGTCATACACCTCCAAAAATCATTATCACTGCCCGGCTAGTCGATATGCCACAGACTTGTCATGTACCGCTCATAACTGGACCAAGAATACGCGCCAAGGCAAGCATCGAGGGGCCAAGCAAGACTAAAAAGAGTGCAGGGAAAATAAAGAACACCACAGGAAACACCAGCTTCACTGGAAGTTTCTGCGCAGCTTCCTCGGCCCTGAGCATACGCTTTGTTCGCATGCCATCTGCATGGACACGCAAAGAATCCGCAATGCTGGTGCCAAATTTGTCTGCCTGAATCAACATTGCCACCAATGCATCGATGTCCCCTACACCAGTCCTAAGGGCCAGATTGCGCAAAGCCTGATCGCGCGTAAGTCCCGCCCTTAATTCAAGATTGACTAACCGAAACTCATCCCCAAGTGCTGAACTGGTCTTGCCAATTTCATCTCCAACCTTGGCAATTGCCGCATCAAGACCCAACCCGGCCTCAACGCAAACCACCATCAGATCCAAGGCATCTGGAAAAGCCTCAAAGATTTCGCGTTTCCGCTGACGCATACTCAAGATCAGGAATACATTTGGCAAGTAATACCCGATTGCAGTCATTAGCGGCAGCAACAGCGGCAGCTTTTCACGCATGTCCCCGACTGCGAGAATGAATGTCAAAACGAAGAAGGCCACTGCCAATGCAGCCTTGGAACCGAAATAAATAGTTGGCGCCTCATCGCCTCGAAATCCTGCGTTCATCAACCGACGACGCACCCTGGATTTCATCCAGTCTTCTTTAGGCTGTGTGATTTTGGCGGCTGGCTGCAGCCATTCTGCGACTTTGGGAAGCCACTTTCCTGGGGTTTCGGCTGGCGTCCTCCCTGGCTGCAATCTCTCGACTCCTGCCCTACGTGGGGCCAGCACAAGAACAAGAAAGCCTACGGGTATTGCCACCAACAGGAAAACGACAATGAGCAGTAAGGTTTTATCCAATTTTCGCCCCTGTCAAATTCTGATGCGCACCATGCGCCACATAATAACAATGCCAATAAATACCATGGCCGTCGCAATAGCAATCATGACCTGTCCCGTAGGATCCTTCCACAGTATGGACATGAATTGAGGCCAAATCAGAAACATGACGCCCGCCACCACGAAGGGCATAATTGAAAGAATCCATGCCTCAAGTCGCCCCTGGGAAGAAAGAACACGAATCCGTCCAAGCAGCCGCAAACGGTCTCTGATGATTCCTGCGATCTTGTCCAGAACGGCAGCAAGATTGCCCCCGGTTTCCCTCTGGATCAGTACAGAAATAACGAAATATTTCATATCCGGAATGTCTACACGTTCGACCATGTTGAGCATTGCGTCTTCAAGCGAAAGCCCATAATTCAGTTCATCAAATGTTGCTTTAAATTCCGATGCAATCGGCTCAGCCATCTCCTCGGAAACCATTTTTATCCCGCCAGAGAAAGCATGCCCAGCGCGCAGAGCCCTGCCCAGAAGATCAAGTGCGTCCGGAAGTTGAAGCAGCAATGCATGCATACGCTTAAATTTGGCGCGAACAACCATCAAGTAGGGCAGAGCAGCCATAAATACGCCCATCACGATTGCATACAAAATGATCTTTGACACCAAATAGGCAAGAACCAGGCCCGCAGCAAAAAGCAAGCATGTCCAAAAAAAGAACATGGCAACACTCATGCTCATGCCGGATTGCACCAACAAGCGATCCAATTGATGAATACGCGGCAACTCCAGCAACACTTTTTCTATGGCAGGAGTTTTTGACAATTCACGCTGCTTGAGAAGCTTGATCTCTCTCGCGGCGTGCCCACCAGCTGATAGCGAACGCAGTCGATTCTCGACTCGCCTGGCCTCAGGGCCCCGGGCGGCATCCCACATGCCGTACAAGGCCTCCACTGCCAGCAAGGCTGCAATGAAGGCAATCCCTAGCGCCGCATAGTAGAGTTCCATCAACTAAACCTCGTAAATATTGGCCGGGTCAAACCATTCGTCCTTAACTTCCACGCCACGCACAAGCAGGCGATCAGCAAATTTTGGACGTATGCCGGTCGCCCGGAAGTGTCCTTTGACCGTCCCATCCTTATCTACGCCCTTTTGTTCAAACGTAAAAATCTCCTGCATCGAGATCACATCACCTTCCATCCCCGTAATTTCCTGCATGCTGACAATCTTCCGTTTGCCATCACTTAAACGTGCAATTTGAAGGACGACATTCAAGGCAGAACCGATCTGCTGCCTGGCGACCTTAGGTGGCAGGCTGATACCTGCCATACCAATCATGTTTTCAAGACGGGTCATCGAATCGCGAGGGGAGTTGGAGTGCACCGTGGTAAGAGAACCTTCATGCCCCGTGTTCATCGCCTGCAGCATATCCAGAACCTCCGCACCACGAACCTCGCCAACGATGATGCGGTCTGGACGCATACGCAACGAGTTTCGAACCAAAGCGCGCTGCGTCACCTCGCCCTTGCCTTCAATGTTCGGCGGCCTTGTCTCCAAGCGAACCACATGTGGCTGCTGCAATTGCAGCTCAGCAGCATCTTCGATGGTTACAATCCGTTCGCTTGGGGGGATGTAAGCCGACATGACATTAAGCAAAGTGGTTTTACCGGTACCGGTACCTCCCGAGATCAGTACGCTCTGTCGTGCCTGCACGATGCCTTCGAGCAGTGCCGCCATTGTTGGCGTAAGGCTTTTGTACTCGATAAGGTTATCCATGGTAAGCGGCACCACAGAAAAACGGCGGATGGACAATATCGGCCCATCCAGCGATACCGGAGGAATAATTGCATTGACCCTGGATCCATCCGGCAGCCGCGCATCTACCATCGGGCTGGATTCATCAATCCTTCGCCCAATCCCAGACACGATCTTGTCAATGATTTTCATTACATGCGCATTGTCACGGAATGTTATCGGCGTCATCTCAAGCTTGCCGAGGCGCTCGACGTAAACCTGTCGGTAAGTATTGACGAGAATGTCAGAGATAGTCGGATCTGCAAAAAGGGGTTCAATAGGTCCCAAGCCAAGAACTTCGTGCTGAATATCCCGCACGATCCGCTCACGCTCTGCCTCATTGATCGGAACTGCTTCTTCCGCAACCAGCTTCTCGACGAGGAAACTCAATTGCCGCTTTAGCTCATCGAGCGGCATGGTCTCGATAACTGTCAGATCCATCCGCTCCAGCAGCTTCTGATGGATCCGCATCTTGAGTTCCTGATAGGCCTTGTCGGCCGGGCTGAGCTGGAAAGCAGTCGCACCCAAGGCCGTGCTCTCGCCCTCACCCTTTTCCATGCGTTCCCTTAACCCGCTCATACTTCCCCCTTTAAATCGCTGCCTTCAGATCACTTATTCGGCCCACCCAAAAAAGAAAACCAATGCTTACGCGTCTTCTTTTCTGGCTCCTTAGAACTCACCAAAGCTTGTGACCACTTCTCAAGGCTTTTTGCGCTTGCCGAATGAGGGGCCATTTCACCTATTGGAACACCCTGATTTACCGCTTCACCAACATACTTATGGTCATTGGGAACCGCCCAGAAAGCAGGCCCCAGAACCCTGTTTACATCAGTAACCGGCAAATCACCTTCTCCGCCTGAGCGATTAATGACCCACCGTATCTTATTTTCACTATAGTCCAAGTTTTCCTTATAACCGAGTACGTGAAAGACCTCCTTCATACGGCGTGCATCGCGCACATAAGGCAAACTTAATTGAAGAACCGGATAAACATGATCCGCCAGATCAAGCGCTTTAAGGCTTACAGCATCCATCGTCCTGGAGACGTCAAGGATGATGAAATCGTATTGACCCCGAGCCAAGGCAACAATGGACTCGATGTGCTCTGGCTTAACCAACTCGGCATCTGCGGCATTCTCGGGAGCGGCAAGCAAATCTAAGCCTGATGGTAACTTGGCTACTGACGATGCAAGAAAACTCCTGTCAAGACGCGCGAAGCTTCCACACACCCCTGCCAGCGTCGTAGCTGGAGAGCGGTCCATAAGAAAAAAAGCCGCATCGCCAAACTGGAGGTTGAGGTCTATCAGTAGAACCCTTTTTTGATGCTTTGATGCCAGAAAATGGGCGAGGTTGGTTGCCAGAAAAGTCGAACCGCTGCCGCCTTTGCAGGGCAAAAAAGCCATAACTTCGCCTTGCTTCACCTGTGACTGCAATGATTTGCGGACTCCCAACCGGCTTACAAGTGCTGCAATTTCCCCCTCAACAAATGGCTCAAAAAGGAACTCTTTGACTCCGGCTCGCAAAGCCTGAACCATCAAATCAGGATCCTTGGAGTGGCAGGAGATCACTACCGACACCCCCGGATGGGTTAACGTAAACTGTGAGAGCGTATTCATGTACTCAGGGGACTTCTGGGTTTCCTGTGCAATAAGCACATCCGGCAATTCCGCTTGAGTTAGCTTGCTCAATCCTTGAATTCCCCCCTGATGGAGAGATACCCGAATTCCTGATTGATCCTTCAACGCAGCGCCTACTGCTGCTATAAATTCTGGGGCACTACCGAAAACCGCGACCTTGAGGGGCGGCATATCTGAATGATTGTTTTTATCCACATTCATATTTTTGTCTTCGCTTGATCAGCGTTCGTTACGTTGCCAGATTCGTAATAGAAACTTGCATACTTCCGGAAAATTGATTGCATCATGCCGAAATCTTGTCGTTCAATATTTCTTTATTAATAGCCCATGGTTAACCGCCCCATGATGCCATTCAGGGTATATATCCCAAGGATTCAGCTGGCACAGTCGTTTCGGCATAATATTCATTCACATCTCCATTAGTTCCCAGCCAGCTTTTCACAAGGTTGTACATGTCCAGTATTTCCCCCTGCTTGACGCGGGCCTGCACAAACACAACACACTTCGAATCGCCATCGACACATAAATTCGGCTGATCCAAATAACTGTTGTCCATATCCCCCTCCAACACCCAATCAGTATCAGAATCGGGGGCTGCGCACGCATTGATGCAGTAACGAACCTGAAAAATATCAGTCATATCGCCTGGCGTGCGCTGGTAAAAGGGCCAAAAAGCAAAACCACTCGAAGAAGTCAGCAGGCAAGATTGTTTAGCGGCCAAAGCGCCGGCAGGGGTTGGGTCTTTGACAGTCGCTTCTCTGGCAATACAGCGTGTCAGATGCTGGGTGGTATTGCGGACGTAAAAAGCCCTGCCAAACTCGAATATCCCCCACATGGCGAGGAAAAAGAAAAAGGCGACAAGCGCAAACTCAACAATGCTTGCTCCTTTTTGGATCTTTTGGAATCTTGTCAGCATGCCAAGTTATCTCATGTAAGGCATGGTTGTTTGGACCCTCAAGCCAGAATTTCCGCCTGGCTGGGGCAATGGGGCGCCAAGTGACCAGAGCCAATGCATCCGGTAATTGTTAACCGTAACAGTGATGTATTCCGGGGCACCACCCGAACCCCAACCACCGGTAAACCCTGTAACCTGAACTGTATTTTCAAGAGCCGTTCCATTCGCATCTTCTGCCGGAACCCCGGCTGAAACAGCATTGTTTTGCACCATCGTTTGAGCGACGCCCACTGGATCCCCGGATGTATCCCAAGGCTGCATGGAGAGGTAGCGTGCGGCATCGCGGGTCGCTTTTTGGATTGCGTTGTAATACCAAAATGCTCGCCCAATCTCGGTAATGCCGATCGTTACCAGTAGTAGAAAGAAGAGTGATATTGCCAGTTCGATAATGGCAACGCCTCTCTGTTTCTTGGATATTTTGTTGCAAACAATCATGCCGTTAGCCTTAGCGATAAAGTCGGATGTCACTGAAGGTTTCAGGGCTTGAACCTAAGGTGCATTCATTGTCAGGAACGCGTTGCACAAATTCGGCATACATCAAACCTTGTGAGGCCTTATCAGACGGTTTGTACATAAAGAATTCAGCACACCCAACAACATGGGCAGGTTTATTACTACCTTGTATGTAAGGTTGGCATGTGGTCACCCCGTCGCTATATCCGTTAAATTGCGGCATGTAATTGTCTACCACAAATAGCCGCATCTTCCGCCGATTGGGGGCACCAGTAGGATGGCTTGGTGGAGGGGTCGTGGGCGAATTAACCTTGTATTGGTTATAGGCAGAGGCTGTAGGCGGTACAGGATCGGGCCAAACATAGACGTTCCTATCAGCAGGGCAGGTTGCATAAGTCATATCTTTGGGCAAATCCTTCTCGGCCGTTGTATCAAAACGGGAATTGAGCGCATCCACAAATGCAGGCGTGGACAAGCCACCCGTGTGGACGTCTACACAACCTGGCACATCAACTATCTTTTCCGTGTAGCCTTTGCACACTGCCTGTTGGATATCCAGTTGAGTCGACTTCTCCTCCAGCCAGCCGAAGTTGCCTGTCCAAACCGTGCCGGCCGCAACCCATTCAATCGAGGCATTCGGATCCAAGCGAAAGATATAGTAACTGCCAGTTTCATTTACCCGGTCGACTGAACTATTTCCGAAACTTCGTGATTCGCCGGCCCTTAGGTATCCCCAATTCTTACTTCCAGTGGCGTCACCTTCATCGGGGCCGCGGATATCAGTTATTGCAGGGCTTGCCAGGTCTGTAGCACTTGGACAATTTGAAGGGTCAAAAGCATGTCCGTTGTCTTTTGTATCAAACAGTTTCCCATTACACGCCGTACCGTTTGTTTGATCGATATTGCGGCGAAGAGCAGGCATGAACATCGGCATTACTCGACCCGGTTGAGGGTATCGCCCGGCAATGGCTACCGCTTTTGCGGCCTTGTCCCATATGCCAAGCACACCCGCGAAGAATGCGGAAATCTGGTTAACGGCCGTATCTGCATCAGTCCAGACGCGTACGTAATATGCGCTATTGGGTCCGGTAAAATGGGAGGCGGGGTACCATGTCGCTGTAGGGTGATCTGCGAACTCAACCGTTACCTGGCTTTGTTGCATCCTGGTTTTTGCCACAAGCAGAAAACCATTGCCATCAGCCGCCGCTTCTTTGGCTTTGGCTTCTGCGACACCAATTCCACCCAAAGTACCATTAAGCTCCTTGGCACCACGAAGTGCGCCTGCGTCAGCCGCGTTCTGCAATTGAGTTTTGACAACGTACATTTGGCCGAGGTCGAGTGCCAACGCCATTAAACCCAGAAAAGCCAGTAGCGAGAATGTAACCAGAAGGATGACCGCACCGCGCTGGCGGTCAATGACCCGAATTTCAGTCTTCCTCTTCGTATTGCGCATATTACTTACCTCAAGCGCGGTTGAATCAGGATGCCTGCCTTTCCACTTTTCCCGTACCGACAAAACAGAAAGACAAGCTGTTCAACCTATTTACTTAGAAGACCCGCCGGTACCGAGCGTTGAACCGCCACCGCCACCAACACCAATAGTAAAAATATTGGGTGAAGTGGGTTTTTCGAAGCTCTTGTGGTAACGGTCAACCAAGGCGTCAGCGGACTTGCCATCAATCATTTCAACTGGGCGGCTGTCCATCGACGCCTGCGGGTTCACGGTTTGCTGAGCTTTGGCAATTTCGACTGACTTGCCCATCTGGGAATCCAGCACGGTCGGGGTGGTGGTGCCGCAGCCTGCCACTAGCAGAGTCGACCCAATCAATACCAGCATAGAGTTTTTCATGGTCGTTTCTCCTTACTTGAGTTGATGACCATCCGCAGCAGGCGCAGGCTTGGCGGCAGGTTGATTTGCATCGGATCCAGGGTTAGCCTCCATGCGCCCCTCCAGGAAGAATTCGGCGCGGTTCGGCTCCTTGAATGCATCTGTAGGCAGACGATAGTTGGAGCCCAGCGGCTTGATCAAACGGGGAGTAACCACGATGATCAACTCGGTTTTGTCGGTCTGGTACTCGCTGCTGCGGAAGAGTGCGCCCAGAATCGGAATTTCGCCAAGGATGGGTAAGCGATTGATGTTTTCCCGAGTTGAATCGGAGAGCAATCCACCAATAGCCAAGCTTTGTCCATCACGCAGCTCAACCGTTGTCGATGCACGCCGGGTTGTCAGCGTGGGCACTAATACAGGAGGGCCAAAAGAATTCTCGCCATCACCTGCGTTAATGTTGGTAAAGCCGACAAGATCGGTTACCTCGGGCAACACCTTCATGCTGATTCTGCCATCCTCCAAAACGGTCGGCGTGAAACGCAGTCCAACACCATATTGCTTGGATTCGAGAGTAGTAACGCCAAGTGATTGAGGGACAGGAATATAGATTTCACCTCCGGCAAGAAAGCTTCCTTCCTGGCCGCTCATGGCTACGATGTTGGGCTCGGCCAGAATTTTAAACAGCGTGTCGCCCTTTTCCGCATCCAGGCCAAACGCTTTCTTGTTGCCCTTTGTGCGACCAGCCGTGAAGGTCCCGTCAGTCGTATTGAACAAATAATCTGAAACGAGGCCCCAGCTGAAGGATCCAATCTTGCCATTGAGGTTCAAATTAATACCGAGCTTGTCCAGCAAAGTTCGATTGACTTCGGCGATCTTCACTTCGAGCATGACCTGCTGAACACCATCCACGGCAATCATGTTGACAACCTTTTTGCCGGCCAAGGCCTCAGCGAGATCGCTTACACGTGCAGCTAGACGACTGTCTGACACATGCCCCTCAAGTACGACCGCATCCCCAACAGGGCGCACCTGAACTTCACCTTTGTTTGCCACCACCTTTTTGATCTCTGAATTCAGGGCACCGAACTCGCGGCTAACATTGACATCGATGACCGCCACCATTTTTTTGTCTTTGTCCCAGAGCATCACGTTGGTGGATCCCAGACTCTTGCCAAGAATATAGAGTTGTTTGGGGCTGGTAAGGGTCACATCCGCGACCGCAGGATTACCCAACGAAACACGGCTGACGCTAGCCGTTAGGTTCACCAGGTTGGACCTGCCCAGGACAACATCCAACTCCGTCACACTAACCTGGGGTTGACCTTCCACCGACAAGGAGGACTCTTCTGCTGCTACCACCGGATTGCCGTGCATCAGCAGAACGCTGAACACTGCTATACCCAATCCCTTGAGCAGGTTGCTGGCTGGCCGACGAAGCCAGGTTTGCCTTTTCATATCCATGGTATCAACTCCCCTTCGCATGTTGCATTCCAATTCCATCATTAAACCTACTGTGACTTGAACTGCTTGGTCGTCATCTCCGTGCCTCGGATAATCTCAATCTGTTCCACTTCCGCTGCCGGTTTGCCCGGTACCGCCTGAGGTCTGGCATCAACCTTCAAAAGGTTGACGATGTTCTTGTGGCCAAACACCTGCACAATCTCGACCACTGCAGCTGCCGTGTCCTGGTCGGGTACACGACCCTCGAGCACAACTCTGTCGCGTACCGAACGAACCCGGACACTGCCATCTTTAACCAATTTCTGGATTTCTTCGTTAAGCTGCTCAACGTTAAGATTCACGTTGATATCAAACGCCGCTATCGTGTTCCCGGCCTTGTCCCAAAGCATGAGATTAGTCGAACCAACACCCATGCCAAGTATCCACACCTGCTTAAGGTTGAGTATTTTTACATCTGCAACAGCCGGGTTTCCGACTGCCACGCGGGAAATAGGCTCTTTCAAGTCCACCATCCTGGACTTGCCAAGGGCGATGTCCAGCTTACTGCCTGTAACCGCTGTTGTTTGAACAGCGGCCGCATTATTGGCAGACGTCTCAGCACTCATGGCCAAGGAACAGTACAAACCGCCTATCAACAAAACCAATGCAGCCAATAAGAACGGCTCTCGCATCACGCTGCAATTTGGCTGCTGGCGGAGGTTCATTATTACTTCCCCTGTTCCTCTTCAACCTTGAAGTTCTCGATCGTACGCTGGGTACCACGAATTACTTCAACCTGCTCTGTAGCAGCCTTGGGCGCCGCTTTCTTGACGTAAATCCGCTTAACCACCCTCTTTGTCACTGTTGGTTGTGCCGGCTCCTCAGCCATGGTTGCGCCATGAAGCAATTCCTGCTTGAGCGCACCCCCAGTATCAGCCGCAGACTTGTCAACCTGGTTACGCAACACCAAAGTCAGGCTGCCCACGCTGCGCGCCAGATCAATCTTCTCAGCCTCGTCCGGGGTTACCTGGAAAGTGACCGAACTCACCACCTTGGGCTTGGTCTGGTCTGTACTTGCCTCCTGCGCCACTGCAAGAACAAGTACGCGTTCAAGCACTATTTTGGAAATCTGCTTGGACGGATCCTTTGATTTCTCATCCTGTGTATTAACCAGAATATCTACGTAATTTCCAGGGAGAGCAAAGCCGGCCACTCCAATGATCTCGTTAACGCTAACGGTCATTGCACGTTTGCCCTCCTCGATTACAGAGGCCAATCCGCCAGTAGTGCCGATAGGTGCGAGCTTTGTTTCCAGTATCGGCTCACCCCGCAAAACTGAAGTTTTCACCACGCGGGTATCAAGGCTGCTTATCTTGTCAGCCGCCCCCTCCGGTACGCTTTCCTTTGGCCAGTCCACTAGTTGCATCACGTCAGGCGACAGTCTAGTACCGAGATCAAGGTCTTTGCTTGCAACAACCACCTTGGCCCCACCAACGGATTCGCTCTGCTGCGTCATATAGCGGTTGGCCATATATACGGCCAAACCCCCAGCGGCAATCGCCACCAACAACACCACAAACGCTTTAATGTTTCTCACGGACCTTACCCCCTTGATGCTGATAAAACGATAACTGCCACAAATTACCGTTTGCACATAAGCCGCAAATCAGGCCACAAAAAAATATTTCCACACTTTTTTATATGCCACGTCTTGCATAAAGCAAACGAAGGATCCAAAAAATATAAAAATATATACGAGGGCTATTGGCTAATAACCCCTCCGAAACCAGGATCCAGATAAAAGCCCCAATTAGGGAACATAGTTAAGCACCAATAGATACAGCAGCACCCCAGCCGCTATAGCAAGGCCATAGGGTATGGCATCATCTCGTGAGCTACTATCTAGTGTCTTGATTGGTTTGACTCTGACAAGGGCCCCAACAGCGTCACGCAAGGCTGGTCCAAGCCGGCCCTGTCTAAAGGCTGCCAGTGCGGCAAAAACCCCTCCCAATAAAGCAACCGCGATACTTGCCAGAAGAGTATGCCAAGGACCCAAAAAAGAGCCCGCCGCAGCCATCAATTTGACATCGCCCGCACCCATGGCCCGGATCATGTAGAAGGGTAAAAATATCCCTCCACCCGCCAAAAGACCAAGGAAGCTGTGCGACAAACCGGTAATTCCGCCAAAATACAGTCCAACAAGCAGGCCTGCACCCATGCCGACCAAGCTCAGCGCATTTGGAATACGACGCTGGCGGTGGTCATAGACCGCCGCCAGCGTTAAAAGTACTGGTAACGCAAACTTTGCCGCAGGGAGGAGGCCGTTAGCCTCCAAAACCATTAATAATTACAGGTTGCCGTTGGCATCATTAAGCGCGTTCAGAATCGCCTGATAGATGTTGCTGATCGGATCCTTGAAGAGCACCAGCAACACAGCCGCCACAATGGCAATAAAGGCAGCCAACAGGCCATATTCAATAATGTCCTGACCTTCTTCGTCGCGGATGAAACTCTTGACTGCGGTGGTGATATTCAACATCTCTACTCTCCCATCAAAAAAGTAAAAAACAACTCCCAAAAAGATCACGCAACAAACCCACCTACCACTACCAATCTATATTACTAATCAATACTGTCAAGGGGGAATTAACCAGAATAATTTTGGGTCTTACAACCTTATTTTGGATGCCCTTATAGATATCCATTTACAAAAATCAGACGATCAAGCACACCCTGATAGATCCCCAAAAGCGGGTCGCCAAAGAGATACAGGGTTACAACTGCAACAATCGCAATAAAAGATGCCAACAATGCCCACTCTATTAGATCCTGGCCCTCTTCTTCGGATAGAAGCTTCAATGCCTCTTCGGTCATCGTTCCCCCCTTTTATATCTTGTACTACATCTGTCCTTTATAGTCTGCCTTTCGAGACAGCCCAACCTAGAAATTAAATACTCCCAATCTAATTGATTTTAGTAACAGGTTCCTAGTAACTGCTTTTCTTCGTAAATCATGGCGTGAGTTCTCCTTCCTGTCTTTTCCAGAATACTCAACGCCACCCCAAGTATTAATACAAACGCACGGTCCCAATGAATTTTGTGATGACAGCAGAAGATGCAAATGAATTTTCTGGTTAAACCGCATGAAGTAACATATGTCTCACCCTTGCAAGGCGAGCTAGATTCATCGTGCCCCTGAAATCAATAATCTCCCCACGCTTAGGTTTTTCCTGGCCTCTTGTTACTGGAGCCTTGGCCTTCCTTGTTGTCATCATCAGAAGCAATCTGACTCTAATTGATCCGGACATCTACTGGCACTTGGCTACAGGCCGATGGATGATTGACAACTTTGCCATACCTCTAGTTGACACGTTCTCCCACACAATGAAAGGCTCGGCATGGACGGCTCATGAGTGGTTATCTGAACTTTTGATGTATCTAGCATTCAGGGCGGATAGCTGGCGGGGGTTGATAGCACTTGAAGCCATTGCTTTTTCAATAACTATCGCCTACCTGACCCGTTTTCTCTTGGGGTACCTTCTTCCTGTACGTGCCCTGCTGTTTTCCGTCCTCGCCATAGGCATGGCCATCCCACACCTGCTGGCACGTCCCCACCTGCTGGCTATGCCCTTACTCCTTGCATGGTGTGCAGGGGTCGTACGGGCTAGCGATGAACAGCAAACGCCGAGTCCCTGGCTGTTGGGGGTTATGTTGATATGGGCCAATCTCCATGGCAGTTTTACCTTTGGCCTGATGTTCGCAGTCGCATTTGCCGTAGAGGCCACACTTCAGGCGGGGCCTGAAGAAAGAGCCGAAGCCATTAAAAAGTGGTTAACTTTCCTTGCCCTAGCCGTGATTGCCAGCACGCTCACACCCCAAGGGATTCAAGGCATTTTCTTTACAGAAAAAATCATGTCCATGAGATTTGTACAGGAAAGTCTTGGTGAATGGCTCTCGCCTAATTTCCACAAATTTCAATTTCTAGAGTTATGGCTCATGCTGCTTTTGGTTATCGCAATGACCAAGGGCCTGCGCCTTCCCCCCATTAGGTTACTAATGCTGCTGGCCCTGATCCATCTCGGCCTCGCCCATGTAAGGAATGTAGAACTGGTCGGGCTTTTATCACCGCTATTGCTTGCTGCACCTTTGGCAGCACAATGGCAAAGCTTTTCTGTTGAAAGCAGCCGAACGAGCAGTATCAATACTTTCTTTGATTCGCTTGCTGCACCTGCCAGGTTGCCAGCAATTGCTGCAGTTCTCAGCGGGCTTGTTGCAATTTCTCTAATTACTCTGCAACAACGAGATATCCACCCAGACCCGACCATAACGCCCGCCGCCGCCCTAAAAGCAGCCAAATCAGCTGGACTTAAGGGCCCTGTATTTAATGATTATGGTTTCGGTGGTTATCTGATATTTACGGGAATCCCTGTTTATATGGATGGACGCGCCGATCTCTACGGTGACGCTTTTCTGATGCGAGCCCTGAAGGCCACCAACCTGTATGAATCAAACGTCCTTGAGAATGTTCTAGATCAATATCACGTACAGTGGACGCTGCTCGTTCCCCACACTCCTGCAGTCGCCCTGCTCGATCATCTTCCCCACTGGGGGCGTATTTACGCTGACGACATTGCGGTGGTCCACGCCAGGATTGAACCTGCCCAAAGCATGTAATACTTTACGTCTCCAGTTGGGGACCGCCAGATGCTTTTACGCAACGCCCCCAGTATGCTGGCAAGCCAGCCATACAAGCACTAAATTGCGAAACTTTCTATTTTTGCCTTTCCGCTAGCTGTCGAGGAATATGAGCAGGCCCTTTTAGTCGATAACGAACCAACGTCCAGATGGCAATCATCCCGTCTCGCCATCTTATCTTCTTGCCCTCTCCAATGGAGCGAGGGTTGTAGCGAATTGGGACCTCAACGATAGGTGTTTGGTTTAACGCGACCAAAGCCGTAACTTCTGGGCAGAATTCGAATCCTTCACTTCTCAATGGAAGCCGTTTGATCAGTTCCGCTCTGAACACCTTATAGCCCGTTGGTTCATCAGTGATGTTCAGCCCATATAAAGTGTTTGCAAGCCAGGTAAGAAAGCGACCCCCAAGATAGAAAGTCAGGCCAGCTGTTTGAGATTTCCCACCCAACAAGCGCGAGCCATACACTACCTCAGACCGCCCTTCGATTATCGGCCGAACCAGATTTGAATAATCATCGGGGTCATATTCAAGGTCGGCATCCTGGGTTATGACAATATCCCCGCTAACATGCGGCAAAGCTGTACGAATCGCAGCACCTTTTCCTCGATTTACGGAATGTCTCAATAGCTTGCAGCAATCTTCGTAACCCTGCAGGACAGCCCAAGTCTCATCGGAAGAGCCATCATCAATCACGATAACTTCCTTATTAAATGGCACTGCCAAAACTCGGTCCAGAAGAATGGAGATCGTCTTCTGTTCGTTGAGTACCGGAATGATGATGGTGAGTTTCAATTGCTTTCCAATCTTGCAAGATCAATTGCACAACCAAATATTTTGTTAACAATGCCTAGTTGCTTGGCGTTGAAGATGTATGCCTACTTTCGAACCACTCAAAATGCCCACTTTCAGCCAGGTTTACATGGAACTCCGGGCTAAAAGTGAGAAAACCCCTAGGGCTTCTATATCCGACTCGCATAAAACCTTCAAGCATGTAAACAATTGATCCGTGCTTAGGAATGTTTCTCCCACTAGAGTACCAGCCTGGTTGCTGACCAGCTAAAAGAAAGTAGCTTCCATTATCGTAAGGGCCAAGTTCCCAGCCTATCGCACCGTGGCCCCATCTTAATTTCACTTCCAAGTACTGATCAGCAATGGCGTCCACGACCATCTTCCTTTGACCCAATACTTTTTCGGTAACAACTCGCATGCACGCACACGATGGCTCGAAACCATAAAACTCTTTAGTTATAAGACTTTCGTCAAACGTTGGATCCAAGCCAAAATACCCCCCGTAAACTATCGCCGGGGGCTGGCCATGCCCCAAGTGGCCACGAAGCCAAACGATGCCACGATAGAAATAGTTTGTATTTGACGCAGAGGCAGATAAGGCTTTTGATTCAGGGCTACCCTCAAGAAGAAATTTTCCCTCCTTCTCCTGAATCAAGGGTTCCTTCCATGCATTTAGCATGGTCAGACTTTGCGCCCTGAGTGTGCCACCTATGCCAACAATGGGAATCAACATGATTATCAACGCCCTTCTGTTTGAGGCAAGCTTTGTTAGCCCAAGCACAAAAACAGAAACGATAAGTGCCGCAGGCAGCAAAACAAATCTTTGTCCCTGTGCACCCCCCCCGGGGTGAAAATCCCCAGAAACTGGAACAAGCGGTGCACATATAATAGAAACATAAGCAAGAACAACACCAATACGCTTCAAGGGTGCATGACGTATCCACGATACGATTATTGCCCCAAAAACGCCCAACCAAATCGAAAGTACCCCGTTAAAACCAAACAACATGGCATAAAACGTAAATGGCATCAGCAATATGGCTGCAAGCACAATGTCAGGTGAAGCTTCCCAATTAGTGGAAAAATGGCCATAGCCACCAATCTGGCCCCCAAGCATCCAGAGTCGCCATGCAGAATAAATCAATAGGCTTACCCAAAGAGGCCATGAAAATTTAATGCGCTCCTGATAGGTCCGTTCGGGCAACAGAATCATCAGGGCTGCCAACGGCACATAAACTTCCTTGGCCAACATGGAGAGCAGGTAGAGAGCAGCGCTCGCCCAGCACAGGGCCATACTTTGCCGACGCAAAGCCTGTGTCCATGCGTAGAGAGCAAAACAGGCAATTGCCAAACCCTCAACATAGTGCCTAATCGCCAACCAATGAGCGCCCAACGCAAATGGGGGGCTAACAAGTAACAATATCGCGCCAAGCAGCGCAGTTGAGCGGGATGCCCATAAACTCAATAAGAGATAGATAGAATATGCCGCCAGACAAAGCGAAATGAGCTGGTGTGCATAGAACAGTTCCGGATTTAATCCGAAAAGACTGAAGTCGACGTCGTAAGAAAGCGTGAGAAGGGGTGTAAAAAATCCACCCTGGAATTCCTGCCAAACATGTGGAATAAAAAAATATTCGCCTGGGCTGTGCGAAATGGCTTCTTTCAAATGCAGAGGGTCATCGTATGTCCACCACCCCGACAAAGCATCGTGGTAAAGCAACATAGTTATTGCCGAAATAGACAGGATGGCAAACCAATGTCCGCGTGAATCAATCCACCTCAACGCAAGAGCGAATCGTCCTTTGGCCTCCATAACTATTTTGCAGTTCGTTTAACGAACACATCAGCCTCGCCATCTTCATAAACCAATAACCATTTTGAGTTCTGGCGAAGAAGAGCCGCCAAAGGCTCTTCCCGATCCCAAATAACTATGCGCGCCCCGCTGGAATCAAGGCCTTCTTCCCACCCGGGTTTTCCTTGGCGAACGGTGTTGTGCGCATCCCAGAAAGCAGCACTGTACAACTGGGTACGGCCATCGATATAAACACGATAATCAGGCGTAATTGCATAAATAAGGTACCCGCCCCAATTTAGTGAATTGTAGATTGGGCCTTCCAGATTGGCGGCTCGAATATAGGCAGCGGCAGCGGCAGGGTATCTATCAACTCGATGCTTAGACAGCTCCTTTTTTTGAATGGAGAACCTTAATGGCATTGCTGAAAAAACAGCAATTGCACACAACGCCAGCACCCAATGCAAAATGGATTGTGGCCAGAATTTCAGCTGCATGGGTGGGCTATTCCCTGAAATAAATTGACGCCACCTCAAGTTTTTGATGTCAGACAACCTAACTGCAAGTATGGGCAACATGACGACCAGCAAATACGGGACGTCACGAACATGTTGTAGAGCCCGATACAGGATGGCCAGAAACAGGAGGACGATCAGCACAGGTGGTTTGTTGTCGGGAACGACAAACGCAAACAGGCCCAAACCAATCCATAAAATAAATACTTTACGAGGCCATTCATGGAAATTAGGCGATGCAAGTTCGCGTATGGCCGAAGCCGGCCAATCAGAGGTTCCATGAAGAGCAAGATGGAAAGCTTCGTCATATAAAGTCAAGCCGTATGGATTTATTAGAGGAGCCGCAGTGGTTATTAAAACGATCAAAATTCCTAGATAGGAAGGATGAGAATCCTTGCGCCCGCCCACGAACCAGGCCAGCCAGGGCCAAAACAGAAAAAGCCAAATTAATCCAAGCCCAAAAACGAAATAAATGTGTAAATTCGCCCAAAAAAGTAGAACTACCGGCAACGCCCACCAGGCGCGTTGGTCACGATTTTCTCCCCACCAGAGCAGAAACATGGTGAGCGCCGTAAACAGGAAGGAAAACATTTGGGGTCTGGCAAGCCAGGGAACGATCGGTACCAAAAATAGGGCACAGAGCATCAAGGAAAGACGGGGGTTTTGAGAAGCCGCCCTGGCATGAAAGTAGAGAACGGCCACCGTAGCTGCCGCTACCGCACCTTGAATGAACCGCAAACCCTGGAAAGAATCCCAACGATCGACAACATAGAAAAATACTTCTGCAAGCCAGCTATAAGCGACCCAGCGCATTCCGACGGTATGTGCGGCAAAGGGATCTGTCCATGGAACTGTGCCATTGGCAATAATCCATTCTCCCGTCTTTAAATGCCACCAAATATCCGGGTCTTGCGTACTGGGGTAAGCAAATCCCAGGACAAATGCCAGGGCGAGGAGGAACAAAAAAGAAAGGGTTTGAATAGATGGTGCTGGCATTTGCCAGGTGGGTCTCAAGATTCTTTGGTGCGGATTTTCCAAGTGACTGTATTGTTAATTGCGTAGTTCCATACCGCGCCTGCACATGCCCCCAGAAAACCCGATACCAGCCAATGCGCACCAATGCTGTATGCATAACCGGCAAGCGCCAAATTCAACAATGCGCCCACAGTACAGACCGCAAAAAAGGAGAAAAGGCCCTTTACAAAGCTGGCGCCTCTAAGTTTTCTGTCCCTAAACGTAAAGGTATTGTTCATGACAAAAGTGGAAGTCATGGCTATATACGTAGCCACTGCCTGTGAATAGATAAATGGGAACTCCATGGCCCGATGCAAAAGAGCAAGCGCGGCTATATGAACCACCAAGCCGATAAGCCCCACAGAGGCAAATTTAAGAAACCTAGCCGGCAAATATTTTCCAAAAAGCTTCTCGAGCAAGAGAAACCCGAAATCAAGGAATTCCTTGAAACTCAACTTAGACTCACCATGGTGACGTGCTTTGAAGGTCATTGGTATTTCCTTGCCGGATAACTTTCTGGGTGAGGATGCATAAATATCCAACAGTATCTTGAATCCTGACAGCGAAAGCGAACCTGCAACTTTGTCTACCACTTCCCGCCTGACCACAAAGAAACCAGTTAATGGATCGGTAAGAGATGATTTCATCACGTAGTTGGCCATCAGGTTGCCCAACCTGCTAACCCGCTTCCTGATATTGCCAAGACCTTCGAGGCTTGCGCCTACAGCAAATCTGCTTGCTGAAACAATATCCAAGTGTTCGGATTTAAGTAGATACACCATCTGAGGAATCAATGTTTCATCATGCTGAAGATCGGCGTCCATAACAACAATAATCGGCGAGTCAGATAACATCATTCCTTCGAAACACGCAGAAGCAAGGCCCGTTCGACCCACTCTCTTAATTGCCTTGATGTTATTTTTAACCTCAACAAGCTTAACGATTTCTGCATAGGTGCCATCTTTTGAGTCATCGTCAACAAAAAACAGTTCCCAATCCATCCCTGCCAAAGTGGTTTCAAGCTTATCAACCAGAACAGGTATGTTCCCGGCTTCGTTAAGGGTCGGTATTACAACCTGAACTTCGGAATTTGCCATATGGCTGACTTTTAAAAAGGGCGCCCCAGCTTATAGTTCCACAAAGTAATTTGCTGCCGCAGCATCAATAGCTTCCGGATTCAATTCCGGTTTGGACTTTTTGTAACGCGCACGGTCGACCATCTGGTCAACCAGATCGCGCGGATGGCAGCCAACAAAGTGTCGACCCGTCTTGTGGTAATGCGTCTTGACCANNGTACCGCGTTCCAGGGGCACGATCCAGCGATTTAGCAGCACACGCGGGGCAATCTGCTGACGGCCGAAATCATCAAGAATGAAAACGCCATTGGCGGCTTTCATGTGCACGGGCGCCTCATAGAATTTGCTGACAGGATCGTAATCCAGATCCAGTGCGTGCATTTCCAGTTCACCGCCGACCATTACGCATGGCCGATGGCACAATAGCCAGCGAGGATCGTGGGTCAAGTTGGCAGCCAGGTCCAACTGCGGGCCCTTGTGGATGGACCCATCTGTCAGTACATGGTTTTCGGCGTCATAAACCCGGATCACCTGATTATCGATTTCAATCGCGTAGGGAATGTAGATTTCGCCGGGTAGCGCACGGGCCATGGCTTCGGCGATACTCGACTTGCCAGTTCCGGGCGGGCCATACAAAAACAATGAACGGCCCGAGTTCATGGCCGGCCCTATCTGGTCAATCAACGCATCGCTCAAAACGAGGTGATTGAGCGATTCTCGCACCCAGTCTTCGTCCACTTCGATCTGGCGGATGCTTTGACGAGCCACCATCAGGGCATATTCAGCTACCGGAACGGGTGCAGGGCCTGCATACTGGGATTGAGTAAGGGCCGCTTCCGCGCGTTGCCGTCCTGCTTCCGTCATTTCATACACCAGAGATGCATGACCCATCCCGCTTGATGGGCGGACAGCGACAAGCCGGTCGGCCTTGGCCTGCCCAATCAGCTCATCCACCACACCTGTGGGCAGGCAAATATTTTGCGCCAGGCTGGCCAATGTAAAAACACCTGCTTCGAAGTAAGCGATCTTGAGCATCAGCTCTATGAGAAAAATTTCATTCAGCCCAGTTTGCGATATCTTGCGCGGGATTGGCGGCGTGCTCTGGAAAAAACGCTCCAGTGCATCCGTGCTGAGAAAGCCAAGCGAAACAAGAATCTCGCCCAGACGCCCTCCTTCGCGTTTTTGATGCGAAATGGCCTGCGCAAGCTGGGTTCTGGTAATGATGTTCTCCCCGACGAGGAGCTCACCTAGCGCTAATGTCATTTATATCCCCCTGTGCGATGCATCAATCTTACTTATTCAACATAGCATCTCTCTGGGAGGTTACGACATGTCATTTATGAATGATTTCTACCCGATCGCCGATAGCAATGCCCAGATCCCCTGTGCGTCCGCCCGCAATCTCCAGCACACTCTTCACGGACTGACCGGATGAAACCCATTTTTTGGAATGTGGCTGCATGTCTTTTGCAATCTCGACGATCACACCTGAACGGCCAACAAACAGGGCGTCAAGAGGAATAGGTGTGCCCGCCATCCAGATGTGGACGGTTCTAGACCAGGGATAGACAAACAGCATGCCGTCAACGCCATCGAGGCTGGTGCGGCCCATCAGACCCTTCGCTCTGCGATGAATGGAATTGGCAATTTCAAGACGGAAGGACGCAATACACGAGTCACCATTGCGAACGATCCGCACCTGGCACTGTTTAGGTTGCATGCCCAGCATGCCACCTACCAATGGAATTCGAGACCACCAGGCCAATCAATCCCCCGTTTATTTTGCACCTTCAAAATTGAAGGTGCGGCCAGATCAATGTGGCCGCAGTCTGGCCAGTTCTTCCAACAGATTAAGCAATAGCTGTTTTCCAAGCGGCCCCATGCCCTTGGCGAGTTTGTCGGCATCACGCTCGCCATCCACCAGCCGACGCATGATGCCACCGAGGCGTGCCATGTCTCCGCCCGCTTTCATCATCTGTTCTGCCATGTTCGCCAATGCAGCAAAGGCCTTTGCATCGCCGCTACCCGCCGCATGAACCATTGCCGCAAGGCCCGGTGCCGCGACGGATGCGTCTGGCTGCTGAATTGGAGGCAAGGTTGCAGGATTGTCGATACCACGCAGGATGGCGTTGACCAGAATCCGGTCTTCCTCATCCAGTCCGAGTTTGATGTCTTCTCCTCGCTGGCCGTTGATGATGCTTCGGATTGCGACAACCAGCTTTCCCCAACCTGCTTCCTCAGCAGCTTTGAGTTGCTCTTGCAATTGCGGTAACTGAGAACGGTCGCGCAGTGCGCTGACTACAGTATGGATGAACTGTGCATGCAGTTGCAGAACCTGCTCGACGGCACTTGGAAGTTGGGCCATGGTTAGACTATTTCAAAAGACCTTTTTTATCACACAGGGGAGGCCCTGACCAATGATCTACAGCGAACATCATGATTTCGGCGCCAGAAGCATCAACCAATTCATTCGGTGGATCCTGGCCCAGAAATAGAAGTGCAGAAACCAATGCTTCACCGCCCTTGGCTGTTTCAAGTGGCGCTGCCAGCGTCTGTTTGCTGAGTTTCTGGCCCGCTTCATTTACTACTACCGGCAAATGCATATATTCGGGTGTTAGGAAACCCAGCANNCCGGTCTTCAAAACAGATCGGCACATCATCAACGCGGACTCGCCACGCGCGCGGCGCGCGGCCATGCAGGCCTTCACGGCACGTTCCGGGATAGACCGGGCCTTCGATGCCGCTGGTTGACGAGTCGGCAATCTCTTTGCGAGTACAGGCACAAGGATAGGCGCTACCGCTTTTGACCAGTTGGTCGAGGGCGGCTTGATAGAACTCCTTGCGCTTGCTTTGGTAAGCAACCGCTCCCTCCCATTCGAAACCGCATGCTTCAAGCTGGCGCAATATTTCGTCGGAATATTCCTGGTTGCAGCGCGGTTCGTCCAAGTCTTCCATGCGCAGCAGCCACTGGCCGCCATGCTTGCGTGCATCGAGATAACTGCCGAGGGCGGCAACAAGCGATCCGAAATGCAACGGGCCTGTGGGTGAGGGCGCAAAGCGCCCGACATATCGAGGGGTACTCAGGCGTTCCCCGCCTTGCGCAAGGAAGTGGTTCGGACGATCCTCCATCCCAGCCACATCGGCACCAGATAGAGCATGGCACTGCCAAGATAAGGGGGGAAGTACTTCAGCACGGCAGAAACAAACTCGAGAATCCCCATCTCTGCCACAGTGCCGGAGAATGCGTACCAGGTAGCATTGGAAATGACGAAAGCCAGCGCGATCGCGCCCAGGCTAACGCCGGCATCGCGCACGAAGGAGGGGGCTTCGTGGCGGCCCAGCCAGCGGCCGGCCAACCATAACACGGCATAGGTTGGGATCAGCCCCCAATAGGCGGGGGTTAGGCACCAGCCCGCCTCGACGGCCGTTTTTGCCGACAACACATCCGCACCGAAAGCGACAGCAAGCAGCACGGCAAAGCCGCAACTGCGCTGCAGCAGCAAGCCGCCTGCGAGGAATGCAGCAAGACTGGCATCCGGCAACACTTCGGCAGTACCGAAATGCGAAGTGCGCGTCGCGATAA
>DKAU01000108.1 GCA_002450925.1 Thiobacillus sp. UBA6918
GCGGGTCAATGTTCCGAAATGGGTCACCCAGGCGGAAATTGATCAATTCCTGCAGGAACGTATCCAGTGGTTGCTGCGCAACCTTGAAAAGATTGAGCAAAACCGTCGCGAACAGCCTGTATTAAGTCATGGCGAGACGGTGTTCTATCTGGGGGTTCCTCTTCAGATACGCGTTGCAGCATGCTTGTTTCCCGATGTGCGGCGCAATGGCCGCATGCTGTGGGTGTCAAGCCCGGATGAGGCTTCAGTGCCTGAATTGGTGAGCTCATGGCTCCGCGAGCGGGCAGCACCGCTGCTCAAGCGTCGTCTTCTGATTCATGCTCGCATGCAGGGCGACCGTATCCCGAATTTTGATCTTTCTGATGCGCGCACCCAATGGGGAATTTGCCATCCTGACGGGCGCATACGACTCAACTGGCGTCTCATCCAGGCGCCGCTTTCCATCATCGATTACGTGGCTGCGCATGAGGTTGCACACATGCTGCACGCGGACCATTCGCCTCGTTTCTGGCAGCAGGTTGAGAATCTGTTCCCGGCAGCCGATGATGCGCGGGAATGGCTTAATCGCCATGGCCATAAACTGATGATCTAGGTTTGCCCATGAGAATTCTTCATACGATGCTGCGCGTAGGCAATTTGGACAAATCCATCGACTTCTATGCCAGGGTNNTGGGGTGTGGAGAGTTACGACCTTGGTACGGCCTACGGGCATATTGCCATTGAGGTTGATGATGCCTACAAGGCCTGTGAAGCCGTCAAGGAAAATGGTGGCACCGTTACTCGTGAAGCGGGCCCCATGACACATGGTTCGACGGTAATCGCCTTTGTGCAGGATCCGGACGGCTACAAGATCGAGTTCATTCAAAAAGGGACGGCTGGCTGGACAGCAAATTAAGCTGTAGTCAGTTTCTCAAAATCCTCAACCGCCAGGTTTTCCGCACGCAATCCGGAGTCGATGCCGGTTGCGGTAAAAGCTTCTTCACCGATCAGTTTGCCGAGGGTGTTCCTCAAGGTTTTTCTGCGTTGCGAGAACGCGGTGGCAACAATTTCCGCGAAGCGTTGGTCGTCGAGTTCTGGGTAATCTCCCGGAGCTTTGGGAATCATGCGAACGACAGCAGAATCGACCTTGGGCGGTGGGTCGAAGGATTCGGGCGGGACATCCAGCAGCCATTCCATATGGAAGCGTCTTTGCAGCATGACGGAAAGGCGCCCATAAGCTGATGTGGATGGTTCGGCCACCATGCGGTCAACCACTTCCTTTTGAAGCATGAAAGTCATGTCGATGATGGATGGTGCGAAATCCATTAGATGAAACATTAGAGGACTTGAAATATTGTAGGGCAGGTTTCCGCACACTCTTGTCGCAATCCCCAGGCTTCCAAAATCGAATTTGAGTGCATCACCTTCATGGATGCTGAGGCGTTCAGGTGGGTATTCCCTTTTTAGGCGGGTAATGATGTCTCGGTCGAGTTCCACCACGTGCAGATGCGGGATGCGCTCCAGTAGGGGTCTGGTTAAGGCGCCCAGGCCGGGGCCGATTTCAACAAGTACGTCCTCTGGTTTTGGATTGATGGCATTGACGATGGCATGGATGACGCCCTCGTCGACGAGAAAATGCTGACCGAAACGTTTGCGAGGAATATGCTTCATGTGTGTCTTGAAGCCAGTTCGATTGCCAGATTCATGGCAGCAAGCAGGCTGCCGGTTTCAGCCTTGCCGGTACCGGCAAGTTCCAGCGCAGTACCATGATCGACCGAGGTGCGAACGAAGGGCAGGCCCAGCGTGACGTTGATGCCTTCCCCGAAACTGGCGTATTTCAGAACGGGCAGGCCTTGGTCGTGGTACATGGCAAGAACTGCATCGGCCGGATGTTTGCGCAGTTGTGCAAACAGCGTGTCGGCCGGCAATGGCCCGAAAAGGGCCATGCCCCGCGCACGAAAGTTGTCAAGTACCGGTTCAATGATGTCAATTTCCTCGTGCCCAAGGTGGCCCGATTCGCCGGCATGGGGATTGAGTCCGCATACGGCAATTCTGGGCTTGAGAATGCCAAATTTTTCGGCCAGGTCGTGATGCAGGATACTGATGACCTCGGTTAGTGATTCCTGTGTAATCGCGGCGGAAACATCCTTCAGAGGCAGGTGTGTGGTAGCGAGTGCAACGCGCAGGCCTCCTCCGGTGAGCATCATCACCACTCTTGGCGTGCCGGATTTTTCTGCCAAGTATTCAGTATGTCCGGTAAAAGCAATGCCGGCCTCATTGATGATGCCTTTATGCACGGGTCCCGTGACCATGGCGGAGTAGTTTTTGTTCATGCAGCCATGCATGGCTGAATCCAGGAGTGCCAGAACATGTTTGGCATTGAGGGAATCAAGCTTGCCTGCAGTCACTGGGGCATCAAGGTCGAAAGACTCTACCGCAAGCTGCCCAAGGGTATGGGCGGGGGTTTCGTCGTTGGGGGCGAGTTCGTGAAACTGGACGGTTTTTCCTAGTTGCGCAGCACGGTTCTTCAGTACATCCAGATTGCCGAGTATGCGCAAACGGCAGGGTAGCCGTATGGATGCCATTGCAATGGCAAGGTCCGGGCCAATGCCGGATGGCTCGCCGCAGGTATAGGCAATGGCAGGGTACGAATTCATGGCCAGAAGCAAAAAGGCCGCCTTAACAGACGGCCTTTGCTTTTATTCAAATCTGCGTCACTCAAGGGGACGCACCTCGACATAGGCCTGATCACGAATCTGACGAATCCATTCTTCAGCAGCTTCGTCAGCCTTGCGTTCACGAATGGCCTGTCTCGCCAGCAGCCTTTGCCTTTCAGTTGTGACATCCTGCTGGCGGCGTTCGAGAACTTGGATAATGTGCCAGCCAAAGGGGCTTTGGATTATTTGACTCAGTTCGCCCGGTTTCAGTGTATTCATGACGCGTTCGAACTCGGGCACGGTGTCGCCGGGATTTACCCAGTTAAGTTCGCCTCCCTTGGAGGCGCTGCTTGTATCTTCAGAATACTGCCGGGCCATGTTCTCAAATGTTTCGCCGCCTTGCTCGATTCGTTCGCGAATTTGTGTCAAGCGGTTGATGGCGTCAGATTCGGATGTGATTTCGCTCGGCTTGATAAGGATATGGCGCACCCTGGTCTGTGTAACAACAGTAGCGATATTCTTGCCACGTCTGTCGTTAAGTCTGATGATATGAAAGCCATTCGGACTCTTGATCAAGTCACTTGTTTCGCCCGATTTTAATGTACGCAAGCTGTCCAGAAACAGTGAGGGGATTTGTGCAGCATTCTTCCAGCCGAGGCTACCGCCTTCGAGCGCATTGGGGGCATCGGAGTAGGTGGCGGACAGTTGTGAAAAAGGAGTGCCTTTGGCAAGTTCGTTCAGTATGTCCTGGGCCCGGGCACGACGTGCCTGGGTTTGTTCAGGCGACGCATTTTCAGGGACGGAGACAAGGATATGGGATACATTGAATTCCTCATCTGTTCCAAGATCGGCCTGCGTTTGAAGATAACTGTCTATTTCTGCATCGCTGATCGTCAGCTTGCTTTCAACCTGCCTCTCGCGTGCACGGGTGACCAGGATTTCATTGCTTACCCTCTCGCGAAAACTTTCAAAGCTGATCCCATCGCGTGAAAGGGCAGATTTGAGCTCGTCAAGATTCATGTTGTTTTGGGATGCTATGCGTTGTGTGGCACGTTCCACTTGGGTGGGGTCTACGCGTATGCCAGAGTTTTGGGCGTGTTGCAGCACTGCGCGTTCAGTAATCATGCGTTCCAGTGTCTGCTTTTCCAGGAGATTGCGCGGTGGCATCTGGATGTTTTTGCTGCGCAACTGCCGAGCGGTTTCAAGATAACGCGCTTCGACTTCGCTGCGAGTAATGACCTCGTCATTCACGACAGCGGCAATCTGGTCGATTGGCTGGATTGGTGAAGCAGCCTGAACTGAACTAGCAAGGCAGGCCAAAAGGAGAAGAAGTTTATTGAGGCTGGAATTCATTGGTTGGTATATATCCTGGAATACTTTCTTTAAGCGCACTCAGGGGGCTGGCACCTAGCCGGCCCAAGCCTTTCAATTCTAGTTGCAGATAAAATGCGTTGCTCACATCCTTTTCTGCCGTGGCAATGCGCTGAATTACGCCACGCAGTACCCAACACCCCCCATTATATTCAAGTCCTGCCAGCCCTTCGACCAGATTGTGGTCGCGAAGTGAATAGTTGGCACGGAATAATGCATGGAGCCTGTTGTTGAGAGGCCATTGCAACGCGGTGTCTACTTGCTCGATTGATCCATTTATAAAACGGTATCCCAAGCTTGCAGTTTGGCCTGGGGTAGGGCGGTAACTGGTCGAAATGCTTGTTTTGATGGTTTTTCCGAGATCACTGTCAAATTGCCAGCCGGCGTCCACTCGCCACGCATGATTGATCTGTCCGGACATCAAGGCAAGCAGATCGGTGGACTGGCTGTCACGTGGCGGAGTTCCCGGTAACAAAGTAACTTTTTGGTCATCAAAGTAGTAGCGCTGAGCGATAGCTATTTTAAGTCTCTCAAGGCCATTACCCTCTTCTATAAAGCGGCTGGTCAATGCCAGGGTCAACTGGTTCGCATCGTTGATTCGATCGCCACCAATAAACAGGTTCTCCGTGAAAATCTGTGCAAAACTGAGATCAAGTGGAGCGGTGTCAAAAACTGGAATCTTGCCCTGTTCACGGTAGGGCGCGTAAACATAATAGGCTCGCGGTTCGAGTGATTGCAGATAGCCTCTTCCTCGGAAGTCAAAGTTTCTTTCGAAGGTCAGCCCCGTATCA
>DKAU01000139.1 GCA_002450925.1 Thiobacillus sp. UBA6918
CGAACACGTGCAGCGGCTGGTGGAGATTGGCGTCGATTCGCTCAAGATAGAAGGGCGCACCAAGAGCCCGTACTACGTGGCGCGCGCCTGCCAGTCATATCGGCAGGCCATCGACGATGCCGTGGCCGGGCGCAGCCTCGACCCCAAACTGCTTGGGCAGCTCGAAGGCCTCGCCAACCGCGGCTATACCGACGGCTTCTTCCAGCGCCACACCCCGCAGGACTACCAGAACTACCTGCGCGGCCATTCCGAATCCGGGCGCAGCCTTTATGTGGGCGACATCGTCGGGTTTGACGCCGCGCGTGGACTGGCCGAATTCGAGGCCAAGAACAAACTCAGTGCAGGCGACCGCATCGAACTCGTNNGCTTTTGTGGCGAGGTTTGTGTAACGGTCTGCGTTAGCTAGCCTTTGCTATAAGCCAAACCACCGGGTTCGGCGAGTCGAGCCAAAGCCTTGCTTTTCAGCAGCCAATTCTAGGGAAGGTTCCATGAAGCTCCCGGTTGGAGGTCCCGGTAAAAACTCTACATCCACACGCCCAACCAGCTCTTCCCCGAACTCGACATAACAAGAACCTGCCCCTCTATAAGCCGCAGTTTCTTCGCTACCTCGTACCTCTGCGATGATTTCAGCCGCCACTGTGCGTGCTGCACTTTCGGCGAATACGCCAGCTTTTGGCATACCCATGCTTGTTACATCGCCTACCGCGTACACATTCTGAAATCGAGTCTTGAGGGTTTTTGGATCAACCGGGATCCAGCCGTCCACGGTCAAACCACTTTCCGCGACAACTTTTGGTGCTTGGTGCTTTGGAACACCCAGAAACAAGTCATAAGGCATCTCGCTATTGTCGTCGAGGATGGCCACTCGTCGCGCAGGATCTAGCGCTCGAACCAGATGATGCGGCACGAAATTGATCCCGCGCTCAGAGAAGGCGGCGATCAATGCTTGGGATGTTGCAGGCGATGGAGGAATGGGATTGCTAAACGGTATGACCAGGCTGATCTGGCAGTCATTGCGCAGACCGCGGCTGGAAAGATAATCGTGCAGCAATAACGCGGCTTCGCTCGGTGCCGGGGGACACTTGAAAGGCGAGGAGGTTACACCAACGATAGCGTGACCCTTGGAAAAGGCGGGGAGCGCTTCTCGTAAGCGCTCGACGCCAGCGAAGGAGTAGAACTCATTGCCGCCTTCAACGAGCCCGGGCGTGGCGGCCTGATCGTAGTCGGCTCCAAGGGCAATCACCAGCACATCGGCTTTGTACGTGCCTTTGTCAGTCGTGACGTGACGTGTTTCTGGATCTATGGCGGTGATGGCCTCCTGACGAAACTGCACGCCGGGCTTCGTGATATTGCGATAATAAAGGCGCACTTCATTGGGGGCTTTTTTTCCAAACATCACATCGAGTTTGGAAAAGCCGAAGAAAAAAGAATCATTCCTGTCGAGCAAGGTTAGATCAAGTTGTTCGCCAAGCGCTTCGGACAACAGAGTGCTGAGTTCGAGTCCACCAAAACCAGCGCCGAGGACAACCACTCGTAATTTCATTACCTGTCTCCTGTTCTGCCGTTTGTTGGTTTCAAGGATACTTCAGACTGACCGCCTGCGGCGTTCAGCCCCAGTGGGCGAAGCCGTCGAGCCGTCCTTCCGAATTGTGTTGTCAGCATTCCAGTCACCACAGGAACATGCTTGATTCTTTGTTCATGATGCTCATGCCAAACCGCTCAGTGCATGGAGCCTGGGCAACGCCATAACAAACGTGAAGCGGCAGCAAATGTTCCTCACGAGGATGACAAAAGCGCGCCCCTGGTGCTTCGGACCAACGTATCAGCCTTTGCGTCCTTTCTTCCTCGGAAAGGTCACGACTGCAACACGTTTCTCCCAACCACTTCTCAAATGAATGGTTGATTTCACGAGATTCGTTTGTGCTGGGCAAAAAAACGCCGGCAAGTTGTGGAAGGAAAAACCGGAACCAACAACCAGAATATTCTTCTGGCTTAAAGAGCCAAGGGCACGGCCCATTTTTATATGGCTAGAAGGGTCCAGCGAATTCGCAAGCGATAGCTGGATGCAAGGGATATCCGCCTCGGGATACATGATCTTGAGCGGAACAAAAACGCCATGATCCAGCCCCCGTGCCTTGTCCAGCTTGGCTTCCATCCCGGATGCCCCCAATAGATTATGAATCGATTCAGCCAGAGATGGCTCACCCGGGCAGGGGTACTCGATTTCATAGGACTCTTCCGGGAATCCGTAATAGTCATAAATCAGCGATGGGCGCTCCCCGGCAGTAATTGTAGGGAGTTGTGTTTCCCAGTGTGCGCTAACCACAACAAGAGCTGCAGGCTTTGCCATGGAGGAAGCAATGTTTTTCAGACACTCAACCATCTCTTGATGCCCGGCATCCCCAAGAAGCGGCAAAGGCCCGCCGCCATGCGAGATAAATAGCGCTTTGGGATCTTGTTTCATTCGAAGGTTAAGCATACTTGCTAACGGCTGATTTAAGGGACGTGCTATAGCGCGTCCCGCTTGAATGATAGGTTAGGCGTTTTGCAACAATATCTATTATTCATGACCTTTCATGTCGGTTGTGGAACATCAAGCCACCAATGAACAAACCTGCTAGCCAAGGCGGAGCAATATAGAGGCTTACACTCCCTAACCACCGTAAATTGAACGAGTCAAAAAGATTAGGCAAGGTTAAGCCTGAAAAAAATGCGATTATTAAGAGCGTAATTGTCTCTACACAAACCAGGCTTGCAAGCAGATCGACAACGGGCCACCGAAGTTTACCGCGAAGCACAATAGCAACTGCGAAGATCAGAACGGCAATCATCGTGCCTGGCAACCGAAAATCTCTGCCATTTAAACTGGGCCAAATAGGTACAAACGCAACTAGTACCCCAGCCAAGATGGCGCACATGAGCATTGCCAGCGCACCCTGTAATGCACGGACGAGATGCGCGGTCATATTGGCATAAGGGCGTGCTGCTAACCGACGAGTCCGGTTGAGCTACGAGTTAGGCGTTTACCTGTTTTCAAGTTGGTTCTTGAAGTAAACGAGTTCACGAAACGTATGGTCATACATTTCTTTTTGGCCATGAAGGACATTCAGAAAAAACCAACGGAGTACGCGGCCCCACAGCGAGTTCGGAAAATCAATGTAGACGTTGTGTGATGCCTTGGTCCCGGATTCCGTTTTTTCCATCTTGATAACACCACCTTCAGGCAATCGGAACCGGAACAATCCCCCAAACATCTTGTAGGTCGCGGTACCGACCCAGACCGTTAGGCTCGGTTTGTCCAGATGCACGATTCGCCCTCGCAGGTCGGCATAGACTCCGGCGACACGTTCACGCTGATGGAACTCTACCCCTTGCGCGGGACGGTTATCCGGGGAGAAGTAAACGAGGCCAAAGTGTTCATTCGGGTTGGAAGCCGTCCAGTTTTCTGGGTCAGCGGCATATTCCCAAAGATCGTTTGGGTCTGCTCGGGCAGTAAGCTCTGTTTCTGCGGTAACGAACATAGAACCCTCCTTGGACGCCTAACGTAGAGCTAACCGGCTCGCCAAAGCGAAGCTTTGGCGAGACCGGCGGCCGAAGTGAGCGAGGTTGAGCGCCATGTTAGCCCGGCTCACAGTGACACAAACCCCGCATAAATTAACGCCAACGATGCGGCTAGCGAAGCCCATGCACCGAGCGCATTACCGGAATAGACGAGCTTCGCCAATAAGGGGCCGCGAAAAGTAAGGCCACGATGCCCGACGAACGCGGAAAGGGGGAGAGAAAAGCAGAATGCGTAGGCTGAAACAATGAGCGAAATAACGACAAACCACTTGACCGAGGTGGATACCGAGAATGATGAGAGCAAGGCAGCCACAGCGAACATGAGGATGGCACCAATGGGGAGACTTAAGTGAGCCACGCGCCAAGAGTGAGTAGTTTGGGCCGGCGCATTTCGATTTATGGAGCGCGCGTATGGCGCGCCACAAAGCAAACCGAAGAACAGGACGATCGTGCCGTGGAATATAAGGTGGCGCGCAGCAGCTTCCATGTTTATTCGGGGCTAACGTTTGAGTTGAGGGGCCGCCCACCAGCGCAGCTGGTGGGCGGTCCTAGTGAGCGGAGCGAACGACTCGAACGAGGGGTTAGGCGTTTTTATGATGTTCATCTTTGTTGTGCGATCGCAAAGCCGAAGATGACTGTAAAAAGCGCTTGGTAGCAAACCAAGTTATTGCGATGCCTATTGGTATGAATAGTGGCAGCCAGACATATGCGTTATGGCCACACGCAGTACTGTAGGCAATGCCAGGGATACTGCAGAAACCGGCAAGAAGAAACCACCCCAGCACCAAACCCACAACGGATGTAAAGATTATGCGAGGCATTTGGTTGCGCCTAACGTGAGATATACACCTGTTCAGGTGTATATCTAGGTTGCTTGAAGGTGTATAACACCGCCTGATGTTTCATAACTATCTGTTTTTATTTATTCGTAGTTAAGAAGAAGGGACTTGCTCTGATGGCAAACACACCTATGGCTTTGCCCCCCATTTCCCGCTTGGCTATTGTTTGACGGCCAATTCTTTCCAAGCATTACAGCCTTATAGCTGGAACGCAATATACCTTAGGTCTTAGGCCGGCTTGCGGGGTTTATTTTGCAGGTGCTGGGTTGAACTGCTTGCGCATGTGTTCCCACCATAGCTTGTATTGGTCCGGTGTCATGTACTGCTGCATCATGCCGGGTCCCATCATGCCNNGGTCCCATCATGCCGGGTCCGTAACCCTGCCATTGCCTGTTCATGTGCTCCCACCATTGCTGATATTGGTCCGGCGACATGTACTGTTGCATCATGCCGGGGCCATAGCCTTGCTGGTGCATCTTTTCCCAGGCCTGCTGGCGCTGTTCCGGTGTCATTTGTTGTTGCCACATCATGCCGGGGCCATAGCCGTATCCATAGCCGGGGCCGGGGTCTGCCATGGCTGCAATGGGAGTGATGGGTAGGGCGAGAAGCAGGGCAATGTGAATTCGGGTTTGCATGGCGTACTCCTTTCACTGATGATGAATCCCCGACATTTGCCGGGAAGATTTTCATCCTAGACCAGGTAGCCTTCAATAAAAGGGCTGCTGCAAAAAGGGGTATCAGGCCTTGATCATGAAGTTGCGCATCATGCCCATGTCCTCGTGCTCGAGGTTGTGGCAGTGGTAGAGGAAAACGCCGGGGTGGCCGTCAAATCGCATCAAAACGCGTACCCGTTCGCCGGGCATGAGCAATACCGTGTCTTTCCAGCCTTCATTTATGTAACCTTCGCTTACGCTGCGCCAGGCATCCATCATGGAAGGGTGCACTCGACGGTCGATGACACGAAACTGTACGCCATGAACATGCAGGGGGTGGGGCATCGCGCCCATCATGCCCATTGAGGCTTCGTTGACGAGTTCCCATATTTCCGTGGAGCCAAGTTGCACGATTTCGTCCGGTGCGACTTCCTGCATTTTGAACAAGCGCCCGTTCAGGCTCCATGTCATGCCGGATGCGGTTGTACGGATGGTTCGCGGCTGGTCTTTGTTGATGGCGTGCTCGGGCCTTGCATCCGGGATGCGGGACAGGTGGCGCGGCAACTTTCCTGCAATTCTTTCCCCGTTGCCCACGCGAAAACCAAGTACCTGGAACGCCGAACCGTTAGGCATGCCACCTCCACCCATTCGGCCACGCATCATGCCGCCCATCATTGGCCCGCCCCCTCCGGCTGCAAACGGAAGACTGTGAAAGCTGAGTTGTTCACCCGGTTTGCGGCCGGAGAAATCCACCCACAATTCAACCCTTTCTGCGGGCGCCAGGGTGACATAGGGTTTGCTGACAGGTTCGGCAAGCAGGCCGCCATCGCTACCGATGACAGTCATGGGCGTGCCATCATTCCAGGCCAGTTTGTAGATGCGCGAGTTGGAACCGTTGAGCAGGCGCAGACGATAAGCCTTGCGTTCAACGGGGAGTTGAAAGTTTGGACGGCCGTTGACCAGTATGTGGTCGCCCGTAAAACCCATCATGCCACCCATCATCCCCATCATGCCGCCACCGCTATTCAGATAGCTCAATTGATTGTCAGCGGTAAAGCTGCGGTCCTGGATGATCAGCGGTACGTCTTGTTCACCAACCGGCAGACCAAGCGAGCGTTCTTCATCGTCGCTGACGATGAACATTCCGGCCAGACCGGCATAAACCTGTGGTCCGGTGTGTTCATGGGGATGGGGGTGGAACCAGTAGGTGCCTGCGCGATTGTTGACGACGAAATCATATTCGTAGCGTCCGCCCGCGGGTACGGCAAAGCGGGGATGGCCATCCATTTCATCAGGGATGATGAGGCCATGCCAGTGCACGATGCTGGGTTGGGGCAGATCATTTTGAAAGTGAATCCGTACGCGGTCACCGCGATTGACCCGAATGATGGGCCCCGAATAGCTGCCGGGCAGATTGTCGACTGCGCCGGATTTTCCACCGATGACTTTTGCATGAAAGCGCCAGACGCGGGTTGCGGCACCGGGCAGGATGGAAACGTCGTCGGGTGCGGCGCGAAGCAGGATTTCGAGATCGGGTTTTTCGTTTCGAGATGACGAATTCTTGGAGGCCAGTGCGATGCCTGGCATGGCAGCGGCCAGACCAAGAGCGCTCAAGGCTTTGAGGACGTGTCTGCGGGTATGTGTGGTGCGATCCTTGTTGTTGCTCTCGGTTTGAGTTGAACCACCTTGTTTTTTGTTTGTTGAAGTCATTTGTACCCTCGATTATTTATTGGTGGCATTACTCAAGTGACATGCGTCATGAGGCGAAAGTNNCACGCTTTATTTGCAGTCGTCACATCCCCCTTTGTTTGGGCAATCGTCCGGCCTTTGCGAAGGCAGGATGGGGCAGCGGTTGATGTCGTCCGCGCCGCGCTGGAAATAGCAGGTGAGGGCGGAGGAGCCGATGCCCATCAGCCAGAACAGGAAGAAGCCCACGGTGTAGGCAGCAAGGCGGCTGGCGAAAACAGGCTCTTCCTCATAGATGAATTGCAGCGGGTCAAACAGGGTAAAGAACAGCACATCGGCCACGCCGGCGATGATGAACGAAGGCCAGAATACGGTAATGCAGCGAAAATACATCTTGTCTTCCTCCTGTTTGTATTGCGGTGATGAGTTATTCCTTGGTGTCCATCTTGCGTTTGATCCATCTGTACAGCCAGACTTTCATGGACAGGATGACGACGGTGGTACCGATGACCACCACTCCCGTTTCGCTGAACATGAACTCCTTGAGCATGATGTCTTTTCTAAATCTGCGGCGACAGGCTGACAGGCCTGCCCGGCTGGAATTCGCCGAGAAGTCGCCAGTTGCCAAACTCGGGCGTGATCTGCATGCGGTAATGCGAGCTTGCTAGCTGCGGAAATTTTCCGGCGTATGCAAAACCATCCCAGGAAAGAATGACCGTATGGTCGTCTCCGCTTCGTGTGGGGTGCAGGATCTGCAGCGTCAAGTGGCCTGGAGGGGTTTGCAGATTTCCTGAGAGTTGCACCTGCACGCGTGAATCCTGTGCAGACAGTTGCGCGCTGATGCCAAGGCTTTTGGCCAGCTTGTCGCGTTCGATGGTCTGGTTGATCGCCTTGCCTTCCTTGTAGTAGTCGTCGACTACCAAACCATCGTTGGAGGTGATGGCGAACCAGAGGGTGAATCCACCGGCGATGACGGCAGTAATCGGCATGCTGGCCAAAAGCCAGGGCCAGGGTTCCTTGTACCAGGGTTTGCTAGTCTGTGCAGGGCTTGTCATGTTTATCTCCGCAGGAAGCTGGATTTCTTGTCGCGAACCAGCTTGGGGTCTTCCACGGACTGGACACGGAACATGATCGGTGTCGATGGTCCCTTGAGGTTTGCCGGGTCGACTCGGAGCCGGAGCGGCGCGCGAATGGTTTCCTGCGCTCCCGCTGACAGGTACTTGTCGTCAACAACAACTTCAATGTTGTCTGCGCCCATCGCGCTGATGGTGTAGTGATGCGGCTTGCTTTCCATGTTGAGTATCTGCAGGGTGTACAGGTTCTCCATGCGCCCGTCCTCGATGGTGCGAGAGAGCGTTGCGCGGTCACGGATGACTTCGACGCGCAGGGGCACGCGGATTGCAAACGTAACCAAAAATACGCTGACCACGGTGAGCAGTATGCCGATGTAAACAAATACGCGTGGGCGCAGCACGTGGGAAAGTATGTTGGTGTCCTGATACTTGTGCTTGAGGACGTTTTCGGTGGTGTAGCGGATGAGGCCTTTCGGGTAGCCCATCTTATGCATGACCTGGTCACAACCGTCTATGCAGGCGGCACAGCCGATGCACTCGTATTGCAGGCCTTTGCGGATGTCGATGCCNNCACATGTACTTGCACACCTGCTCCCGCATGAAGCCGGCGTTTCCCCAGGTGGCGAAGGCGTAGAAGAATACCCAGAAGGTTTCCCAGCCGCCGGCGCTGAATGTAAGCAGTTCATTGCCCAGTTCGGTGATGGGTGTGAAATAGCCTACGAAAGTGAAGCCGGTCCAGAACGCAATTGCAAACCAGAGAAGATGTTTGAGGCCGCGCTTGCGGAGTTTTTCAGCATTCCAGGGAGACTTGTCCAGTTTCTTTCTGGCAAGGTGGCTGCCTTCGGCCCATTCCTCGATCCACATGAATAATTCGGTGTAGACCGTTTGCGGACAGGCATAGCCGCACCACAGGCGACCTGCGATGGCGGTAAACAGAAAAAGTGAAAACGCGGAGATGATGAGCAGGCCGGTGAGCCAGATGAAATCCTGCGGCCACAGCGTCATCCAGAAAATGTGGAACTTGCGTTGAGCAAGGTCAAAAAGAACGGATTGGTGACCATCCCATTTGATCCATGGCAGGCCGTAATACAGTCCCTGGGTAAACAGCACGAGGCCAACTCGCCAGTTGGCAAACCACCCATGCACGGCACGCGGCTGGATTTTTTGCCGGACTTCATAGAGCGCTTCTTCTATTTCGGCTCGTGGCTCTTGGGGGTTTTGATTCGGTGATTCCATGTCGGGTGGGTTGTGGAGGCTTTCGTATCGGACGAGATGTTGCCGATACGAAAGACCCCAACCACCCGCTCCTTGTGAGAGCGGGCAGGGGAGTTAAGGGAAATTACTGTGCCGCCGGGGCGGGCGCTGCTTCTTCTGCCGGTGCTGCTGCTTCAGGTGCAGGTTCCGGCGCTTTCGGCATGCCACCGCCCAGTCCGTAAACATAGGCAGCAAGGATGTGCACTTTGGCTTCGCCAAGTGCCTGCAATTGTGCAGGCATGTTGCCGCTGCGGCCCTTGTTGATGGATTCCATGATGGTCGCTTCAGAACCGCCATAGAGCCAGGTCTTGTCGGTCAGGTTGGGTGCGCCCATCATCGTGTTGCCCTTGCCGTCTTCGCCATGACAGGCGGCGCAAGCAACAAATTTTGCCTGGCCTGCTGCGGCAAGCTGCGCATCATGCGGGCTGCCGGAAAGCGACAGCACGTAGTTGGCAACTTCCTTCACGCCCTGGTCACCACCAACCGCTGCGCCCATCGGGGGCATCATGCCGGCACGGCCATTGGCGATGCTGGCCTTGATGGTTTCGCCATCGCCGCCATACAGCCAGTCCTTGTCGGTGAGGTTGGGGAAGCCCTTGGCGCCTGCGGCATCAGATCCATGGCACTGCGAGCAGTAGGTCAGGAACAGGCGCTGGCCCATGTCGCGTGCTTCGGCACTGGCTGCAACCTGGTCAACAGGCTGGCCCATGAACTGGTTGAAGACCGGTTCGTACTTGGCCTTGGCTGCGTCAACTTCCTTGTCGTACTCGCCGAATGAAGTCCAGCCGAGCGTGCCTTTGAAGCTGCCGAGGCCGGGATAGAGCACCAGATAAGCAGCGCTGAAAATCAGCGTGATCCAGAACAGGTTGACCCACCAGCTGGGCAGCGGGTTATTCAGCTCGACAAGGTCGCCATCCCACTTGTTCTCCATCAACTCTGCTTTCTCGCCGGGAGCAAGTTTCCGGGTGCGCTGCTTAAGCAGGAAAAGCGCAACACCGATCAGGCTGACGACGGTGAGGATGGTGATGTACCAACTCCAGAAGGGACTATCAAATTCTTGCATTTTTAATCTCCGTTGTTCTTGCCAGGCTGAAGGTCGTCGCTTCCATCAAATGGAATCAGTCCGTCCTCTTCGAACCGCGCTTTGCGGCTGCCGCCATAGGCCCACCAAACGATGCCGAGGAAGGTGATGAAGAACACCACCGTCACGATACTGCCGATAAGGTTGTTGATGTCCATAGCTTCGCTCACTTCATCGAACGACCCAGGCTTTGCAGATAGGCGACGACAGCATCCATCTCCTTCATGCCTTCAAGCTCTTTGGGTGCATTGGCAATTTCCTCGTCCGTGTAGGGATGGCCTAGTGCCTTGAGCGCGTGCATTTTGGCCTGGATGTCCGAGGCGTCGAGGTCGTTTTCGGCCAGCCAGGTATAGGAAGGCATGTTGGACTCGGGCACCACATCACGAGGATTCATCAGGTGTGCACGGTGCCAGTCGTCCGAGTAGCGGCCGGCCAGACGGTTGAGGTCGGGGCCGGTACGCTTCGAGCCCCACAGGAAGGGACGGTCGTAAACGAACTCGCCAGCGACTGAGTAGTGGCCGTAGCGCTCGGTCNNCTCGGTCTCGGCGCGGAAGGGACGCACCATCTGCGAGTGGCAGCCTACGCAGCCTTCGCGGATGTAGATGTCACGGCCGGACAGTTCCAGCGCGGAGTAGGGCTTGAGTCCCTCAACCGGCTGGGTGACGTAACGCTGGAAATACAGCGGAACAATCTGTGCCAGACCGCCCACGCTCACGATGAGCAGGGTCAGGATGATGAGCAGTCCGGTGTTCTTCTCGATTTTTTCGTGTGAGAAAGCCATTTCTTGTTCTCCTTTCTCTTAAGCGTGGGCCGGTGCGGGGATGGGAGCATCATTGACTGCTTTGCCCACGCTGATGGTTTTCCAC
>DKAU01000136.1 GCA_002450925.1 Thiobacillus sp. UBA6918
GCCGGCTGGCCGTGGGTGCGCGACAGCATCGGCAGCGCGGCCAGGTCATGCGACATGGTGTGCAGCTTGTCGATTATGGTGCTGAGCCCGTGGGCCATCAGCTCTTCCTGTGCGACCTTCAGCATGAGGCCATGCGAAAGATTGTTGATATCTTCTGAAGTGCAGGCAAAGTGGAAAAACTCGCTGACGCGCTGGATTTCTTCATTCTGCTTGCAGCGTTCCTTGAGGAAATATTCCACCGCCTTCACATCATGATTGGTGGTGGATTCGATTTCCTTGACGCGCGCCGCATCATCCTCGGAAAAGTTTTCCACGATGCCATCGAGGAAACCGATAGCCGCTGCGGAGAATTCCGGCACTTCCGGAATATCCTTTGAATCGGCCAAGGCCTTCAGCCATTCCACCTCCACCCATACGCGGTGTTTGATCAGGCCGAATTCACTGAAGTAACGGCGCAGGGCGGCAATCTTCTTGCCATAGCGGCCGTCGAGCGGGGAAAGCGCGGTGAGTGCGGAGAGTTCCATGCGGTTCTCTGGGTAATTTCTGGAAACCGTTATTTTAGCCGAGATGGGCTTTTAGACGGGACGGCGTTCTCGGAAAGCTTGTGCAATGGTACCCAGGTCGACGTATTCCAGTTCACCACCCAGCGGTACACCGCGAGCCAGACGGGAAACCTTGAGACCCTTCTCGCGCAAGCGTTCGCCGAGCATGTGCGCCGTGGCTTCGCCTTCGGGGGTGAAGTTGGTGGCCAGCACGACTTCCTCCACCACGCCATCCAGTGCGCGGTTGATCAGCTTGTCCAGGCTGATCTCGCGCGGACCGACGCCGTCAAGCGGGCTAAGCCTTCCCATCAGCACAAAATACAGCCCATTGTAGGTCTGGGTGGATTCCAGCATGTTGAGATCAGCGGGCATTTCCAACACTGCCAGCAGTCGTTTCTCGCGACGCGGATTGGCGCAGGTGGGACAAATTTCCGACTCGGAAAAATTGTTGCAGAGACGGCAGTGTTGAAGACTGTTCAAGGCATGGCCAAGCGTGGCGGCCAGTTTTTCCGCACCGGCGCGGTCACGCTGCAACAGGTGATAAGCCATGCGCGCTGCAGACTTGGGGCCCACGCCGGGCAGGGCGCGCAGGGCATCGATCAAAGCAGCAAGTGCGCCGGGCTCTTTCTCGGACACGGGTCTTATTCAGGCATCGAGCCGGGAGGCTCTTTGCCGGACATGATCAGGTAAAAACCCAAAGCAACCAGGGCCATCCACAAGATTACGGCACCCATGCCATAACGTTCGGACAGTACGCCCATATTAAGCAGAATGATGAGCGCCACGACCAGCACGATGTTGCCCGCCCAGAATCGGGTTTTTTGAGGCTCCATCTTAGAAAGGCATCTTCATGCCGGGGGGCAATGGCATCCCCTGCGTCACCGCACCCATTTTTTCCTGACTGGTAACTTCGGCCTTGCGCACGGCATCATTCATGGCGGCAGCGATCAGGTCTTCCAGCATTTCCTTGTCATCCATCACACCGGGATCGATCTGAACACGACGCACGTCATTGCGGCAGGTCATGGTGATTTTGACCATGCCGGCACCGGAAACGCCTTCCACTTCAAGTTCGGCAAGTTGCTCCTGCGCTTTCTGCATGTTGGCCTGCATCTGCTGGACCTGCTTCATCATGTTGCCGATTCCGCCTTTGATCATTACTGCTCTCCTAAAGGTTGTATGGAAGCGGGATCAACCCGCGCATCGAATTGTTCGACCAGATCACGAACGAAGGGATCCGTTTCTATGGCAGCGACCGCCTCGGCATGTTTTTCTGCCTTGACGCGGGCACGAACCTCTACCGGACTCTGGCCTGATGCAGAGCCAATGTCGATCTGCACTTTAAGTTGCGCGCCGAACTTCTGCCTGAGCGCGGACTCCAGTTTTTCCTGGTACATCTTGTCGAGCAGGTGCTTGTGTGCATCGGCAAGGCCCAGGCACATGGCCGCTCCGTCAAAGGATTTAAGTTCGCACTGGTCGGCCAACATGCGCGCCATGCCGCCCAGCTTGAGATCGGCAACAATCGTGGGCCAGTCCTGGTTGGCCTGAATTGTTGCCGGGGTTGAATCCTGTGTGATTGTCTGTTTTTCGGTTGCCGCGGGAGGCGCCGGAATTTTTACAACAGGCGGTGGCGCAGAAACCGAAACAGAGCGCCTGGCACCTGAGACAGCGAGCGGCTTGCTGGTTTCCGTTGATGGAGTAAACGCCAGCATGCGCAAAAGCGTCATGCTGAATCCTGCCAGTTCGTCCGGTGCGAAGGGCAAATCGCGTCGACCATTCAGTGCGATCTGGTAATAGAGTTGCACGGTTTCACCGTCAAGCTTTTGTGCAAATTCCAGCACGCGTGACGCATCCTGCTCATCGCTGTCGATCGCATTGGGCGCTGCCTGCGCCAGAGCGATGCGGGTCAGCAGGCTGCCCATGTCCTGCAGCGCTGCGCCCAGCGAAAGTCCCTGCTCGGAGAGCCGGCGCGGCTGTGCCAGCAAGGCATTGGCATCGTTGCGGTGCAGTGCGTCGAGGATATCGAACAGATATTCCTGGCCGACGGTGCCGAGCATGGCTTCTACTGCGGCAGCTTCGAGTGTGCCACTGCCATGGGCAATGGCCTGGTCAGTGAGCGACAACGCGTCGCGCATGCTGCCGTTGGCTGCGCGCCCCAGCAGATTCAGCGCTCCTGTTTCTGCGTTGATGTTTTCCTGTTCCAGCACATGTGAAAGCCGCTGGATCACCTGCTGCTGGGTCATGGGTTTGAGGTTGAACTGCAGGCAACGCGACAAAACCGTGACAGGAATTTTCTGCGGATCGGTCGTGGCAAGAATGAATTTCACATGCTCGGGCGGTTCTTCCAGCGTCTTAAGCATGGAATTGAAGGCCGGTTTAGAGAGCATGTGCACTTCGTCGATGATGTAGACCTTGTAGCGGCCGGCGGTCGGTGCATATTGCGCGTTGTCGAGCACCTCTCGCATGTTGTCCACGCCGGTATTCGAGGCCGCATCAAGCTCAAGAAGGTCTACAAAACGGCCCGAATCGATTTGTTTGCAAGCGCTGCACTCGCCGCAAGGCTCGGGTGTCACCCCGGTTTCGCAGTTGAGACACTTGGCCAGAATGCGCGCCAGGGTGGTTTTGCCTACGCCGCGTGTGCCGGTAAACAAATAGGCGTGATGGAGGCGCCCCTGGGTCAGCGCGTTTGAAAGCGCCTGGACGACGTGCTCCTGGCCGGTGAGGTCAGCGAAGCGTCGCGGCCGCCATTTGCGGGCCAGCGCCACTGCAGGTTGGGAGGTTTCGCCGAAAAGATCGCTCATGCCAGGGTCAGAAAAAATGGGGCGAGCCTTGACCCCGGCACTGACAACATTCCGCTGTGGCTGCTTCCTTCCGGACCTGACCAGGTTAACGGGGCTGTCATGCGGGGAGGCCCGCCCTTGCTATTTTAACGCTTTATTCTTCTTCGAGCGGCTCTTTAAGGCGACGGCTACGGACGGCACCGGCCAGTTCGCGCAGCAGCGGTACGGTATCGTCCCAGCCGATGCAGGCATCGGTAATGGANNACGTGGCAGTCCTCGTTGCCGGCGGTCTTGAACACCGCGACATGTCCTGATTTGGTAATGGAAATGAAATGGTGCCTGGAAGCGGAAGCCTTGATCGCATCCACCGCAATGCGGATATTCCCGTCGGTGCCGTTCTTGAAGCCGATGGGACAGGACGATCCGGAAGCCAACTGGCGATGTGATTGCGATTCGGTTGTACGCGCGCCAATGGCACCCCACGCCACCAGGTCTGCAATATATTGCGGCGACACCAGGTCGAGAAATTCCGTCGCTGCCGCCAGGCCCAGTTCGTTGATGTCGAGCAGGATCTTGCGCGCCAGATGCAGGCCTTCGTTGATGTCGAAGCTCTCGNNGATGAGGCCCTTCCAGCCAACCGTAGTGCGCGGTTTCTCGAAGTACACGCGCATGATAATGGCCAGGTCGTGCTGGAGTTCGTCGGCAATATTCTTCAGCCAGGTAGCGTATTCCATCGCCGCCTTGGGATCATGGATGGAACAGGGTCCGACGATGACTACCAGGCGATCATCTGCACCGCGCAGCACATCATGGATCTGGTTGCGTGCACGAAACACGGTTTCTGTCACCGTATCGCTTGCCGGCAGATCCGACATCAACTGCATCGGCGCAATCAGTTCACCCACTTGCTCAATCCTTGTGTCATCCGTTTTGTAATGCGTCATCTTGCTCTTCCTGTATCAGCCCGCCCCAAAACGAAAAAACCGCCAGGGGCGCTGGCGGTCTTTCGGGGATGTTAGCGAGGCTTGTTTCATTCCCTCCCGACCGCCAGTAGCGTGGGAAAAAAGAAATAAAAAAAGTCTGCAAACAACTTGTTCATGGCTCGAATGCTATCAGACACGTACCCGATAGACAACTTATCTATTTGATAGTCAAAGGTTATCGTGTGCGCCGTCGCAAAAAGGCATATCTGCAGACCACTTGCAGCCGCACAAATAAACGGTCTGCTTTTTGTCGATGGTGAACTCCTTGGGCTCAAAACCCGTGCCCTCATGCGACCCGTCGCAGAATGGCTGGCTTTTGGAACGGCCGCAGGTGCAAAACCAATAGTTGCCGGGTTCAAGTTCTAGTTCGTACGGGCCCTTCTGGGCGATGACAGGATCTTCCATGTTTTACTCTGTATTAATGGTCGGGGTTGCGAATTTGCGGTTTGAGAAACGTGATGACGTTGGAGTCCGGTGCGTTCTTGGTCGAACAACTGCCCTCACCCACACCCGCGTCTCGTTCGGCCGCATGCAGGACATTTATGGTTTCAACGTAGAACTTGTCCTTCACCATCATCAATGCGGTCAGTCCGCCGTCGTTGCGAGCCAGCACATCAGCACCGCCAGCCAGCAGGGCCTCGCATACGTCCGTTTCACCGTAACCGGCGGCCAGCATGAGGGGACGAATGCCGTAGGTGATCTTTACATTGGGATCAGCGCCCGCTGCGATCAGGCGGGTAACGATTTCCGGGAAACCGCGATTCTGGTCAGCGTTGTGGCAGGCCTTCATCAGCGCGGTCCAGCCCAACTCGTCCTTGGCATCGACTTCTGCGCCCGCAGCGAGCAGGGTTTCCACCATTTCGGTATTGCCGTTGTGAGCAGCGTTCATAAGCGCCGTAGCGCCATAGGCGTCGCGTGCGTTCACATCAGCACCACCTGCCAGCAGGTGGTCTGCTTGTGCGACGTCACCTGCGTTCACGGCTTCAATTAGTTGTTCACTCATTCGATTCTCCTTCAGGGCCTCAGCCCAAATTACCCGAGTATTTTAGTCGGGTATGTAAAATCGCGCAAGGTTAGCGGCGCAATGCCGCTTTGCGACCACGCTTCACATCAATGCCAACCAATACGGCCAGGCCGACAAGGAAGTAGCTGCCAGTTATGAGCATGGCAACGCGATGGTTGCCACCACTGACCCAGGCTGCGGCTCCATAAGTCATGGGCCCCAAGATGGAAGAGAGCTTCACCGCAAGCCCCCAAAGGCCGAAGAACTCAGCGCGATGAGCCGTTGGACTCAAATATCCAACAAAAGCTCGGCCTGCGGATTGCGCGGCCCCCAGGCACAGGCCAGCTACATTGGCAGCCAGCCAAAAACGTGATGCTTCGGTCGCGCTATAGGCAAGCAACACCATGACAAACCAGCCCACCAAGGTGAAGCCAATTGCCCTCTTGTGCCCGATGCGGTCCTGCACGTGACCGAAAGCCAGAGCGCCGATTGCCGCAGTAATGTTGACCACCAGAATGAGTTGTATCGTCTGTTTTGTGTCGAAGTACATGGCTTGTTGTGCATAGATCGCAGCCAATGCAATCACGGCCTGAATGCCCGCTTGGTAGAACACGATGCAAACCAGAAACCGAAACAGGTCGCGATACTGTCGTGCACGTCCCAGACTATCTGCAACACGCTGAAAAGCATCACGGGCAAATCCGTGAGCAAGCGGTTTCGGCTGGGCACGCTCTTTAAGGAAAAGAAAAGTAGGCAATGCGCACATTGCGAACAGCAATGCGGTGATAAACATNNCCAGCACCAGCAACCCCCCTACATAACCCAACCCCCAGCCCCAGCCCGACACCTTGCCCATGGCACGTCCACGCGCCAGTTCTGGCAGGAAGGCTGCGATCAGATTTTCGCCAGTGCCAAAGAAAAAATTGCTGAGGGCCACGAGAGCAAATGCCAGGGCAACCTGTCCCGGCGCGGGCCATGCCAGAAGTAGCGTGCCTACAACGCAGCCGATCGTTGAAAACAACAGCAGTTTCTTTTTGGCGCCATGCAGGTCGGCATAGGCACCAAGCAGGGGGCCGGTAATCATGATCGCGGCATAAGACACAGCCAGCGCCGAGCTCCATGCAAAACTTGCCCAAGGTGCGTTACCGGCGATGGCCGCCACGAAAAAAGCGTTGTAAACAGCTGTGATGACAACGGTTGTGTAGCCGGAATTGGCGAAGTCGTACATCGCCCACGCCCACACTTCCCGCTTCCTGACGCCGGGGTTGAGTGCGCCAGCCCTGTTCTTGTTATTGACGCGCTGTGCTGCCTGCATCAGCCAATGATATTTTCCTGGAAGAGACGCTGAATTTCCTCGACCTTGTCGCGGCTGTCGATCAGCGCCTGGACACAATGGGTGTCGAGTTTGTTGCCTGAAAGCTTGCGCAGCATGGCAAAGGCATCATCATTGCTCCATGCCTGCTTGTATGGACGGCGGCTGGTAAGCGCATCAAAAATATCCGCCACTGCGACGATGCGCGCTTCTACAGGGATGTTTTCTCCTGCCCGTCCATCCGGATATCCCGTGCCGTCTATGGATTCGTGGTGGAACATGGCAATGTTGCGCAGGATATCGCCTCCCTGCATCTGCACCAGTTCGAAGTGATGCAGCATCTGGTCGATCATCTCGTAACCACGTTGCGGGTGCGTGCGCATCAACTCTTCTTCGTCCGGGTCTAGCTTCCCGGGCTTCAGCAGGACTCGATCTGGAATGGCGATTTTTCCAATGTCATGCAGGGGTGAGAATATGAAAATCTTCTCGATATATTCATCCGTCAGTCCGTAAAGATCGGCAACGCCTTGGGCGATAAGCCGTGCAAAGCGCGACATGCGATCCAGATGGGCCCCTGTTTCATCATCTCGCGCATGCGCCAGGTCTCGAGCCGTCTTAACCGTGGCGAGCAGGGTGTGCATGATGGTGAGATCGTTGATGATGGACAGCGCGATCAGATGTCCAAAAGGATCAATCTGGCGCAGGACTTCCTCAGTGAAGCAGTCATGATCGTAGGAGTTGAAAAACAGGAAACCAAACAGACGTCCTTCGTGAAACATCGGCATGGTGTAGCTGGCTTGATAACCCTGATCAGCAAGTTTCTGGGTATGCTCGTGCGTACCGGATGCAAATATGGAAAGGTCGTTTACGACCCTTGGGCGCCCCTTCTCGACGATCTCGCTCAATGATTTGGTCTCGGAGAGCTTTGCCGAATAGTGGGGGAGCGGAGTGCTTTCTTCCCCCACATAAAGAAACGTCTTCAGATTGTCGGTGCGTGGATCGTACACTGCCGCAGCGATTCGCTTGATGAATGGATAACGCTCTGCAAGCGCAGAATGAATCGATGCGATTTTGTCGCGCAAGGCGACATTCAGATTAAGAGAACCAAGCCGGTCTTCATGGTCAAACAGGGGATAGCCCTCACCCGGGAAAGGAAAGGTATCCGACCGTTTATCCATCAGGCAGTACCGCCCACGGTCAAACCGTCAATTCTCAAGGTTGGCTGTCCTACACCCACTGGCACACTCTGACCTTCTTTGCCGCAGGTTCCGACCCCGGGGTCCAGTTGCATGTCATTGCCGATCATTTCGACACTCGTCAACGCATCGGGACCATTGCCAATCAGCGTGGCGCCCTTCACTGGGTAGGTCACCTTGCCATCTTCAATCATGTAGGCCTCGGCCGTGGAGAAGACAAACTTTCCGCTCGTGATGTCAACCTGGCCACCCCCAAAGTTGACTGCATACAAACCATGTTTAACCGAACGAATGATTTCCTCGGGATCCCTGTTCCCGGCCAGCATGATGGTATTGGTCATGCGAGGCATGGGCAGGTGAGCGAAGGATTCGCGGCGGCCGTTGCCCGTGACAGGCACACCCATCAGGCGAGCGTTAAGTGTGTCCTGCATGTACCCTGTGAGAATGCCGTCCTCTATCAACACGGTGCGGCCTGTTGGATTGCCCTCGTCATCGACATTGAGCGAACCTCTGCGATGTGGCAACGTGCCATCGTCGATTACCGTTACCCCCGGAGACGCAACACGTTCGCCAATGCGGCCGGAAAACGCGGAACTGCCCTTGCGATTGAAGTCCCCTTCGAGACCGTGCCCAACTGCTTCGTGCAACAGGATGCCGGGCCAGCCTGGCCCTAGAACAACAGGCATGACACCAGCCGGCGCAGGCCGCGCCGAGAGATTGGTGACAGCCTGATGGACGGCCTGTCGCGCATAGTCCTCAAGTTTTTCTTCAGTGAAATACTCATAACCATAGCGTCCACCACCACCGCCCGACCCTTGTTCGCGCCTGCCATTTTCTTCGGCAATTACTTGCAGAGACAAACGCACTAGCGGCCGCACATCGGCGGCCGTGTGCCCGTCTGAACGGGCGACAAAAATCACTTCATATTCAGAAGCCAGACTGGCGATAACCTGAATGACCCGGTTGTCCAGTTTCCTCGCAATGGATTCCAGTCTTTCCAAGAGCGTAATTTTTTTCGCGTCTTCCAGGCTCGCCAGTGGATCAATCGGATGATAAAGAACGCGGCCTTCGCCTTTCTTGCTCAGCGCACAGGCCTTGTTTCCGCCTGTTCTGGCAATGGCACGAGTAGCCTCCGCGGCCTGAGAAAGTGCCTCCAGGCTGATTTCGTCGGAATAGGCAAAAGCGGTTTTCTCACCGGATACGGCCCGCACCCCCACACCCTGGTCAATGTTGAAGCTGCCGGATTTGACCTGGCCCTCTTCAAGGCTCCAGGCCTCTGAGCGGCTGTACTGAAAATACAGGTCGGCATAATCCAGATCGTGTGTGAGCAATTTCCCAAACACGGGTTCGAGCTGACTGTTATCCAGATTGTTGGGGAACAGCAGGGTGTCCTGCGCGACGCGAAACAATTGTTCGCTGGCTTCGATGGAATTGACTGCATCCACTGGATTCATGTTTCTCACTTCTTGTCAGCAACGCGATGGCCGATCAGGTCAACGCGCAGCTTGTCACAACCGATCATGCGATGCTTGAGCGCAGGCAAGCTCTTGCGCAAACCGGCCTGATAGGCAGGATTGATGTTGGCAAAAACGACACCGGAACCCCTCGGCAATCGGTCAAGCACCACTCCCCATGGATCAACAATCATGGTGTCGCCGTGGGTTTCGCGGCCGGACAGATGGTAGCCACCCTGTGCCGGGGCAATAACATAGGCCAGGTTCTCGATGGCGCGTGCACGGACAAGCGTCTCGAAATGGGCCTTGCCAGTAGTGGCTGTAAATGCAGAAGGCACCATGATCATGTCAACATCCATCATCGCCCGGAAGAGTTCGGGAAAACGCAAGTCGTAGCAAATTGATAAACCAATGCGTCCGAACGGGCTGTCGATCACCACGATCTGCGAGCCTGGCTCGATGGTTTTTTCTTCCTTGTAATGTTCGGTACCGAGATCCAGCCCAAACAAATGGATCTTGTCATAGCGTGCAACCTGCTTGCCCCGATCGTCATAGACAAGGCAACTGTTGCGCACCTTGTCCTTGGCAGACGCTTCCAGCGGCACCGAGCCACCAACCAGCCAAATGCCGTATTTTTTGGCCATGCGCGAAAGGAAGCTCTGGATCGGCCCCTTCCCTTCCGCTTCACGCACCTTGACCTTGTCCGTGTCCTTCATGCCCATGATGGCAAAGTATTCCGGCAGCGCCACCAGCTTCGCCCCACCTGCGGCAGCTTTCTCGATCAATCGCTCGGCTTCCGAAAGGTTGGCCGCCACATGCGGACTGGAGGCCATTTGTATGGCTGCCACGCGTATGCTGCCCGCCTGGGATGCTGTTTTATTGTCTGTTGCAGGCTTGTTGCGAGCACCCTTGGTGGGCGCAATGGAGGAGGATTTTCTGACAGTCATGAATCTGGTTCTTTTTCCTGTGTTGCTTTTGGTCTGGCCAATTTGGTGACGGCCGGGTTGTCCCACTTCCCGTCCACCAGGTACTCAAACGATATGGCTTCTTCAAACGGGTCTTTCAAGACCTTCTGCATGACCAGTGCCCCAACACCCGCAACCGGACCACCGAGCAATGCGCCAGCCACAGCCAAACCTTCGGATATTTTTGGAATCACCTTGACGCGAAGCTTGACCGACTCATCCTTGAGCTTTGCCACACCGGACATTTTCACAGTGGCAGCAGGGCCTTTCATGAGAAAGTCATTGGTATAGATCGCGCCGTCAGCAACCTGCATGGTAGAGTAAATCTCATCGAAAGCGAACCCTTCGGAAAACACGTCGCGGAAATCCAGCGTAATGCGCCGTGGCAGGGATTGCAGACTGGCAATACCCAGCAATTTTCCTGCGCCGGAATCTATTTTCAGGAACTGACCGTTTTTTGCTTCCAGCCTCAGCGTTCCATCCAGCGTATCGAAGCTGAAATCGGCCGGAGATCTCAACCAGGTCACTTCTCCCACAATGGATGCAGTCCCCTTGCGTACGGAGCCGGAATAACCGAAACGGCCCAGCATTTGGCCGACATCCTTGATATCCCCATTCACTTTCATTCGTGTTTCACCCAGCCCGGTATCCTTCCAGGTACCTGTCATGCGAATCGCGCTGTCAGGATGCGTCAGGTTCAGTTGCTCAATGGACATGCCATTGGGAATGCCGTGCGCAACAACTTCAAGTCGACCCATGGGTCTGCTGCCAAACTTGAGTTCGTCCACCTGCAGATCGAGAGCCGGAAAACTTGCGGCCTGTATCTGGATCACCTTTTGTCGAGATGCATAGGGCAAACGGTCAGGGAGTGTGAACTGCTTAAATTGAGCTGATATCCTGGCAGGTGATTCATCTGCGCGCCGGAATGTCACATTGCCTGCAATCTCGCGGCCCGTTACCGAGGTACGCAAGAGATTCCCCTTCAGCTTGCCTTTGATTGCGATTTCATGGAATTGCCTGCCAAGCAACTCCAGGTTTGCCAGTGTCAGATCAATGCCGGATACTTCAACCGCCTTCCTGGTTTGCCCCGATGGCAGGATGTCGATCCACTCCCCAAGGTTGAAATCTTCGACACCCCCGGTAAGCCGCAATCCAGGTTCGTCCGGAATTTGGCTCTTGCCGCCAAAATACAACTCGCCCCGTTCAAGCATGTATCCAGTCAGAGCGGGGGATGACAGCCAAACGGCCGAGGCAATCGTGCCATACTGAAGCGATGACAATTTCATGTCGTCATCCTGCCCTCTCTGCTCAAAAACAAACTGCGCTGGCTTGGAAGCCAGTTTGTCCATGGGAGTGGGCAGGCGGGAATTCAGTCCCACAAGATTTGATTCAAGATGAAGCAACGCTTTTTTTCCATGTCCGAACCTGAGTTCCCCCTTCCAGTCGGATTGCCCTGACAACCGATCTGCGATTTCCTTGCCAAACCATGTATCAAGAGCCGAAGCCAGGAAAGTTCCCTGGCCACGAACACGGACCTGCCCACCTTCGGTCGCAACCGTAACGAATGCAGGCCCTCCCAGAATGCGCGCAGTCATTTTCTGTGAGGTAATTGTTGCGCCAGTAAAATCAAGCGTGCCATTGACCTGTTCAAGGCGCGGCATGTCGGGGCCGGGGAAAACTGCGTTCCTGTCAAAAAACAGCCGTCCGGCTACGGTCGTCATGTGACTGCGCCTCAGCGGCATTTTGATATTCAACTGCAATCTCATCTCGCCATTGGCTGTCATTTCTTCCGTTAAACCATCAATGCGATCAGTCACAGGACTGAAATTGACGAAGCGGATGAATTCCTGCGCCGGCCCGACGGCTTCTCCGCTCACTTCCAGCAATTCATCATAAGTCTCGAGGTCGGGAATAACGGCTTTCACCTTGTTCAATTGGGCACCGAAAATGCGGGCCTTGTCGGCTCGTATTTCCATGCGCACCCCTTCAAACAGCAAATCGCCTTCGATATCGTCGATCTGGGGGTAGTCCGGCGCATAACGCAACTGGCCTTTCCCCATCCTAGCGCTCACCCTGAAGATGCCGTCACTCACATGCCTGAAAGGGAATTTGACCAAGTCGCCTTGAAGCCTGAAAGTGCCGTTACTGAGTTCTCCCTGCAATATCCCGTCTTTCAGCCAGGCATGCGTGTCTTCCCCCACGACGTTTGGAAGGTAACGCTCGACGCGGGCACCCTTGCCGCGCTCCACACTGCCGGTGAGATCCACCACTCCCGGCCCTTGTCCATTCAGTTGATAGCTTCCATACAGTTTTGCAGAAACATCGTCATTGGAAAGCGCTGCCTCCGCAATATCGATGCTGTACGAAGAACCCGCCTTGCGCTTCCATCCCCCGCGGATACTCAAGATGTCGAATCGAAGCTGGGGCTCTGAGAAAATGGCGGGAAAATCAAAACCTGCCTGCTTGCTGGTCAGTACATAAACACCTTTTTCCTCATTGCCTGCCAACATTCCGCTCAGATTCTCCGCACCGGGCAATTTGCCATCGGCCGCCCAGGTCAGGCCGTTAAAGCGGGCATCCACGTTGATTTTCTCTGGCGCAGGCAACTCGCCACGCCATTTCAGATCCAGGCTATCGACATAACCTTTTGGATTGAGGCTTGCAAGTTGTGATCTTTTTTCTTCTTCCAACGGCAAAGCATTTGCGAATGTAGCCAACTCTGCCAGCGGGAGATGCGCGCCGGAAACTTTCTGCTCGCCGCCATCCCGGCTATAGGAAAGATCGAATGGCTCAGTCGGCTTTCCCGTCATTTGCTGAGCCACCAGACCGCGCACGAAAAGAGTTTGGGATGCATCTCCTTTTGTCTGCTCATCGCCATGCCAACCAGCTACACCCGCGAGACGCATCAGGTCGACAGGTGCCCTCAGTTGGGGAACTTCAATGTGAAGTCCGGCCATATTCACCTTGAAAATACTCCCGAACAGCCTGCCCTTGTCCAACTCAATGTCTGCCTCGACGCTGCCATGTCCGCGCAACTGTCGATACGCTTCTGGCAGCCAGGGGTGCCAGGTGGCAAGTTCCAGCGCCGGAACGTCGAGTTTTATATTGCCGCGCCAGTCCTTTCTTTTCGATAGCGTGTTCCCATACAACACACCTTTGACGTTCAGCGGCTTGGCCAGGTGTGCAGGTGGCGAAAGGTCCAGACGGAAGGTATGCCGGTTGAACAGGTTTTGCATACTGAAATTGACATTGCGCAAAACCAGCGGCTGGCCGCCTAGCGTGTCGTCGATCCATGCCACGGTAACGCCTTGCATGCGCACGGAGAACTGTTTGAGCATCCAGTCGGTAAATGAGGTGTCCGGGCTGTTCGGGTCCACCCTGAGACCCCCGATTTGAAGCATCCCATCCTGACTGCGCCGAATCGCCAAGGCAGGCGCATCAATGAAAAGCTCGTGAAACCTGGGCTCCAGGGCGATCAGGGTGCGCCATCCAAACCGCCCTTCCAGCTTGGAGAAATACAAGACCGGGCGGCCATTCTCGGACACGCGCACACCTTCAAGCGTCAGGCGGGGCCGTGCGCCCCCCCACTCGCCCTCGAGCTTATCAAGGGTGATGGTATAGCCCGTGGCAGATGACAGAAGACCCGCCACCTCATCCTTGTATTGGGGAAGGTTCGGCAACAACCACCAGTAAAACAGGGCCAGTATCAAAACAGGCACGGCAACAAGAACCCCAGCCAGGGTCAGCACAAGGCGACGACGCAGGAGAGGCAAAAACCGGAATCTAGGCATATGTTCTATTTTATTGCCTTTGACCTGCTTTTATTCGCTTCCTTGACAACGGGAAAGGGCTCTGCGGTCGCGTTTGGTGGGCCGCCCCTTGATTTCACGGGCAGGCTCTTTGGTCAGTTTGCGCAAGGCTGACTGTTCATCGCGTTGCGCCCTGCTCTCGACAGACTCCACATAAAGGGTCTGCGCCACAATTGCCGGACCGCGTTTTTCCGAGAGCTCGCGCACCTTAATCTGCCACTCGACCTCACCAATCCTGATGTTCAACTCATCGTCTACGCGGATTTCCTTGGCGGGCTTGCATCGTTCGCCATTCAGGCTGATCTTGCCGCTGTCCACGGCCTGTGCTGCCAAGGATCGGGTTTTATAAAAACGCGCGGCCCAAAGCCATTTATCTATCCGCATACTCGATTTGTTTTTTCCATTCCAAGGTAAATAGGGCTTGATGAATCATGTGACAGCCCCAATCTTTTAGGTTCCCCACACTGAAGATTCAAACAGCAAAGATAAGCCATGACACCCAAAATTCTTGCCTTTTCCGGCAGCACCCGCATTGATTCACTCAACCGCCAGGCACTTGAGCATGCCGTGCAGGGCGCGCGCGATGCGGGTGCGGAAGTTACCTTGATCGATCTCAGGGATTACAGCCTGCCGTTATATACCGCAGACCTGGAAAATAGTCATGGGCAGCCTGAAGCTTCGGTTCGACTGAAAGCCCTGTTCAAATCACATCACGGGCTGCTGATTGCCTCCCCTGAATACAACAGCTCGATCACACCATTATTGAAAAACACGCTGGACTGGGTTTCACGTCCACACGGCGAAGAATCCGGTCTTGTGCCCTATCAGGGCAAGCTGGCTGCTTTGGTTTCCGCCTCGGACGGGCATCTGGGGGGATTGCGAGGACTCAGACACATTCGAGAAATTCTCACCGCCTTGCAGGTACTCGTCCTTCCCAAGCAAATGGCGCTTGCGCACGCCGATAAGGAGTTAGCCAAACCGGCCTCGCCTGGGCTGGCACACCTTGCCGAAACCGGCAAGGCCCTGGCCGAGGCGATCAGACGCTGGAATTAGACCGACTGCTTTAACTGCTCCAGGATCGCCGGATTCTCGAGCGTTGAAACGTCCTGCGTGATTTCCTCACCTTTAGCGATCGCTCTCAGCAAACGGCGCATGATTTTGCCGGAGCGTGTCTTGGGTAGATTGTCGCCGAAACGGATGTCGTCCGGCTTGGCAATCGGGCCGATTTCCTTGCCCACCCACTCACGCAGCTCGGCCACCAGTTTTTTTGCCTCATCCCCTTCGGGCCTTGCACCCTTGCAGACCACGAAAGCCACCACCGCCTCGCCTTTGACTTCGTGCGGCTTGCCCACCACCGCGGCTTCGGCCACACGCGGATTGGACACCAGCGCGGATTCGATTTCCATGGTACCGAGGCGATGGCCGGAAACATTCAGCACGTCATCAATACGGCCCATGATCCAGAAATAGTCATCCGCATCCTGATGGGTGGAGTCGCCGGCCAGATACATCTTTCCCCCGAGCTCCTCGGGGAAATAAGTCTTTTTGAACCTCTCAGGATCTCCCCATAGGGTACGGAGTTGAGATGGAAACGGGCGCTTGATGACTAAAAAGCCGCCGTGGCCTTTTTCCACGTCATGCCCGGCCTCGTCCACCACGCCCACCATGATGCCTGGCAGCGGCAGGGTGCAGGAACCCGGTTTGGTCGGCACCGCACCCGGTAGCGGTGAAATCATGTTGGCGCCAGTCTCGGTCTGCCACCAGGTATCGACGATGGGGCAGCGCTTCTGGCCGATAACCTCGTGGTACCACATCCAGGCTTCGGGGTTGATCGGTTCGCCCACGGTACCCAGCAGGCGCAAGGATGAGAGGTCAAATTTCGCCGGCAGATCGGAACCCAGCTTGATCAGCGAGCGGATTGCAGTCGGTGCAGTATAGAAAGTTGTCACCTTGTGCTTCTGGATCATTTCCCAGAAACGCCCGGCATGCGGGTAAGTCGGGATGCCCTCAAAAATCACTTCGGTCATGCCCAGCGACAGAGGGCCATACGCGACGTAAGTATGGCCGGTAATCCAGCCTACGTCCGCCGTGCACCAATACACATCGGTATCGGGTTTGGCATCGAACACCCATTTCATGGACAGAATCGCGCCCAGCAGATAGCCGCCGGGGGAGTGCTGCACGCCCTTGGGCTTGCCGGTGGAACCGGAGGTA
>DKAU01000087.1 GCA_002450925.1 Thiobacillus sp. UBA6918
TTCGTCGCGAGAACATGCAAAAATGGATTGTTCCCATGATGCCGGTTCATGCTGGCTTGAACATTGTTTTGCGCCTAATGCGGGAGAGTTGCCGTCCGGCCATGCAACAAGCAGTCAACGGTGTGTATCAGCAAATGCTGGAAGCCAGTGCGCGTCCTGCGCAAATGATACGTATCGGTGTTGATGAGGATTTCTGCTGTGTGCCTGAAATCTCAGCCAACAAGTACATGCTGAACATTCGCTTCGTACGTAGTCAGCCAGGTGAATCCAAGGTCTGCGCAGACTCCATGCCATTCGAACTGACTTTTTGCATGTTGTGAGCAGTCAGTCCGAGAAATCCGTGATTGTTGCCTGCCCTACATGTGGACAGGAAGTGCCTTGGGATGCCCGNNCAGTGGGCGGCTGAACGTTACAGAGTGGCAGGAGACAAGCTCAGCGAAGAGCCTGGCAGTGTAGTGGCCGGCGATGACTAATCAGATGTCCTTGTAGGTATCCACGCCGTTTTCCGTCCCCAGCAGCAGAACGTCGGCCGGGCGTCTTGCAAACAGTCCGTTGGTTACAACACCCGTAAGTTGGTTGATTTCAGATTCCAGTGCAACCGGATCAAGAATGCTCAACCCGTGAACGTCGAGGATGACGTTTCCGTTGTCGGTAGTGAAACCTTCGCGCAGTTTTGGTTGCCCCCCAAGCTTGACCAGTTCGCGTGCCACATAGCTGCGCGCCATGGGGATAACTTCCACGGGAAGCGGGAATTTTCCAAGCACATCGACCAGTTTGGTCTGGTCGGCTACGCAAATGAAGTATTTGGCGCAGGCAGCAACAATTTTTTCGCGGGTTAGCGCGCCGCCGCCGCCTTTGATCATGTGGTAATTGCGGGTAATTTCATCCGCGCCGTCGACATAGATTTCCATCCCTCCAACACTGTTTAAATCAAGCACCTCAATACCGTGGCTCTTGAGACGGTTGGCGGTCGCTTCGGAACTGGCAACTGCACCATCGATGCGGCCCTTAACCTTGGCCAGTTCGTCGATGAAATAATTGGCAGTAGAACCGGTACCCACACCGATGATGCCGCCCTTAACGTAATCGACGGCTGCACGCGCAACCGCTTGTTTCATCTCGTCTTGTGTCATTTTTACTCTTTCTTCATCAAAATTTTCCGAAGATTAGCCCCAAAGCGCGTTTTTCACAAACGGGAATCCTGATAATCTTGACGCATGGCACATGAAATTAACGATTATCTGGAACGCATCCTGACCGCACGGGTATATGACGTGGCGGTAGAGACGCCGCTTGAAGTGGCCGGCAACTTGTCGCGCCGCTTGAATAATACGGTCTACCTGAAGCGCGAAGACCTTCAGCCTGTGTTTTCCTTCAAGTTGCGTGGGGCCTACAACAAGATGGCCAAACTGACACCTGCCCAATTGAAGAAAGGCGTGGTTGCCGCATCTGCCGGAAACCATGCTCAGGGCGTGGCACTGGCGGCCCAGAGACTCGGGGCCAAGGCGACAATCGTCATGCCTGCCACCACCCCCCAGATCAAGGTTGATGCCGTGGCCTCGCGAGGCGCAAAAGTCATCCTGCACGGTGACTCCTACGATGAGGCGTATGAGCACGCCATGTTGTTGACAAAGAAGAACAAGTCAACTTTCGTCCATCCCTACGACGACCCCGATGTTATTGCAGGCCAGGGCACGATCGCCATGGAAATGCTGCACCAGCACCAGGGCCCCGTCCATGCTGTCTACGTGCCGGTGGGTGGTGGTGGACTGATCGCCGGCATTGCCGCATACATCAAGCGACTGCGCCCGGAAATCAAGGTCATCGGGGTGGAACCGGAAGATGCAGATGCAATGGCACGATCGCTTTGCCGCAACGAGCGGGTAAGACTGTCGCAAGTAGGCATTTTTGCTGATGGCGTGGCGGTGAAACAGGTCGGGAAGGAAACCTTCCGCTTGGCGCAACTCTATGTTGATGAGGTAATACGCGTCGACAACGATGCCATCTGTGCTGCGATCAAGGATGTGTTTGAAGATACACGCTCGATTCTCGAGCCGGCCGGCGCCTTGTCAGTTGCCGGACTGAAGGCTGCAGTTGCGGGCGACAAACTAAAAGGAAAATCCCTGATCGCAATTGCATCAGGCGCGAACATGAACTTTGACAGGCTGCGACACGTTGCCGAGCGAGCTGAATTGGGCGAGAAACGTGAAGCGATCCTGGCGGTAACCATTCCCGAGACTCCCGGCAGCTTCAAGGCATTCTGCGCGCTGCTGGGCGCGCGCAGCATCACCGAATTCAATTATCGCTATGACGATCCCAAGCGGGCAAGGGTGTTTGTCGGTCTCCAGATTCAGGGAGCCGGAGAAATCGAGAAACTGGTTTCGCTGTTGAAAAAGCAGGAGCTTGATGCGGTTGACCTGACCGATAACGAAATGGCCAAGCTGCATGTGCGCCATTTGGTGGGCGGACATTCACCGCTGGCCAAGAATGAACTGATCTACCGTTTTGAGTTCCCGGAACGTCCTGGGGCCTTGATGAAATTCCTGAATAGCATGAGCCACGACTGGAACATCAGCCTGTTCCATTACCGCAACCATGGCACGGACTATGGCCGGATATTGGTAGGCATCCAGGTGCCTCCAAAAGAAAAGCCCAGCTTCCAGAAATTCCTGGACAAGCTGGGCTATCGTTACTGGGACGAGACCCGCAATCCGGCCTACAAGCTGTTCCTGGCCTGAGCGGATGGCACTGCGCCGCTTAGCCTTCTTTCTTCGCGCCCAAAGTGTTCATTCCCAGAATGTGGAGGAGTGGGCAAAAGCGTATCAACCCGGTAACGAGAGGGATAAGACCAATCCAGGTCCAAACCGGCCCGCCAGCCAAAGCCCAGACAATCAGTGCAACGCCAACAACAATGCGAATGATTCGATCTGTGTTTCCTACGTTTGCAATCATGTAGCCCTCCGTTTGTTGAAAAAGTGTTTCGTCCGGCTGTCCGCTGTCCAGCGTGACTTGCCCAGTATATTCAATTCATTGGTGGTTCTGTCAATTTTGCTTTTGGCCACACCGGCCAAAGCCGATGTCGGCGATGATTTCCTGGCGGCGCGTGAGGCATGGGCTGCAGGAGACATGAGGCGATTTGATCGGTACGCAAACAAACTGCCTGAGGACGATGCGCTTTATCCCTATATCGCCTATTGGAAAGTGGCGCGACAACTGGATAACGATGCAAAAATTGCCGATTTCCTGGCGATGTATTCTGGTTCCTGGCTTGCGGAAAAATTGCGTGCTGAATGGCTCAAGGATCTTGGTCGCCGTGAATTATGGCCAGCCTATCAGGCCGAGTTCCCAAAACTGGAAAAGCCTGATACTTCACACCTGTGCCTTGCGCGGCGTGCCGAACTGATGGCGGGCGATAACAGATCTGTAGGCGATGCCGTTTCTCTATGGTTTACAGGCAAGGATCTGCCATCTTCCTGTACCCAATTGTTTGCTGCATTGCTGCAGTTGAAATGGCTGACTGAAGAAGATGTGTGGAAGAGGCTGCGCCTGGCGCTGGGAGCCGGGAATACCGGCGTAGCAAAATCCCTGCTGAACTATCTGCCTGAAGAAAGTCGACCCGGCGGCATCTCGATGGATCAGGCTTTGCGTGACCCGGACAAGTATCTTTCCGGAGAAACTACAAACTGGGGTAACCGGGGATCACGTGAAGTCGCTTTCTTCGCGCTTTCCCGCCTGGCAAGAAAAGACACGGTGGCTGCCGCGCGTGCCATTGAGCCGAACCTTCTTAAGCTGTCCGAGGCTGACCAGCAATATATGTGGGGTGTTCTAGCGCTCTATGCCGCTCGCAGCCATGAGCCTCAGGCGCTACCCTGGTTTGAGAAAAATGGCGGTAATGGGTTATCAGATTTGCAGCGTGAATGGTGGGCAAGGTCTGCTCTGCGTGCAGGAGATTGGCGAACCACGCTCTGGGCTGTAAGCGGCATGACAACGGAAATGCGTGAACAAGCTGTCTGGAGATACTGGCGCGCAAGAGCGTTGAAGGCTATCGGTCAGGTTCTTGCCGCCAACCAGATTTTTGCCCCCTTGTCGCGTGAGCATCACTACTATGGCCAGCTCGCCGCGGAAGAGCTTGGTGCGGTCTTGGGTGGCCAGACGATCAATATCAAGGTCTCTGGTGAGGAAGTGAATGTAGTGTCACGCGATTCAGCCGTAGCACGCGCATTGGCGCTGTATGCCTTGGGGTTGCGCACCGAGGCTGCAAATGAGTGGATCTGGGCAGTACGTAATTTCAATGACCGACAGTTACTCGCTGCGGCGGAGCTGGCCAGACGTAACGACTGGTATGACCGAGCCATCAACACGGCTGAAAAAACACAGGACCAGCACGATTTTGATCTGCGTTTCATTTCACCCTACCGAGACCTTGCATCCAAGGAAGCGAAGGAAAACAGCCTGGATGAGGCATGGGTTTTTGGCTTGATCAGGCAGGAAAGCAGGTTCGTCAACGTGGCCAAGTCTAGCGTGGGTGCACAAGGGCTGATGCAGATTATGCCGGCTACAGGAAGATGGATTGCCCAGCGTCTGGGCATCAAGGGATTCAAGACGGGTAGTCTTAGCGAGCCTGAAACCAATATCAAGTTCGGCGCATACTATTTGAAGCATGTAATGGACAGTCTGGACGGGCAACCTGTATTGGCAACGGCTGCCTACAATGCCGGCCCACGCCGCGCCCAGCGCTGGCGCGACAGCAAGGCCATGGAGGCAGCGGTTTATATAGAAAGCATCCCGTTTAATGAAACCCGGGAATACGTAAAAAAGGTGATGAGCAATGCCATGTATTACGCCTTGCGTTTCGGTCAGCCTTCGGTATTGTTAAGCGATCGTCTGGGCACGATTCCCGCACGAAATGTTCCCGCGCCACCTGAGGATGAAAATGATAAACAGCCCAGCTTGGAAGCGTCAGGGGACGAAAGCTAAAATTCCCTCATCCTTAAACTGAATCAGGAAAAATGAGTTTCGAAAAAATTTGTGTATTGGGCGGATCCGGCTTTGTCGGCAGTGCCGTGGTTGCCGAACTTGTTGCTCGCGGCAAGCAGGTGAAGGTGCTGACGCGCAAACGTGAACGTGCAAAGGGTTTGATTTTGCTACCGACAGTGGAAGTGGTCGAAGCTGATATACATGATGAACGCATCCTCGCTCGGCAATTCAAGGCTTGTGATGCCGTCATCAATCTGGTGGGCATATTGCATGAATCGTCCAGGGGGCGCGTAGACAAGCCGAGTGCGCGCCGGGGCGATTTTCATGAGAGCCATATCGAGTTACCTCGCAAGATCATCAGCGCTTGTGCTGAGGCGGGTGTTTCGCGACTGTTGCACATGAGCGCTTTGGGGGCAGACCCAGCTTCGCGTTCCGCCTACCAGCGCTCCAAAGGTGTCGGCGAAACATTGGTGAGGGAAGCGGGCTGGGCCGCTGCCGCAAACCCGGGCACTCTTGGTGGGGCCAAACTTACCGCGCGCCGTGGCATGCAAATCACCATCTTCAGGCCTTCAGTCATATTCGGGCCAGGTGACAGCTTCCTGAACCTGTTTGCTCGTCTGCTCAAGGCGCTTCCCTTGTTGCCGCTTGCCTGTCCGGATGCGCGATTCCAGCCTGTCTTTGTGGATGATGTCGCACGGGCGTTCGCCAACAGCCTTGATGAACTGGAAACCTTCGGCAGGACCTACGACTTGTGTGGCCCGCGTGAATACAGTCTCCTGCAGTTGATGCAGTACCTGAAAAAAATGCTGGGTGGCAGCTGCAGGTTAATACCCATGTCAGACCAGTTGTCCTATTTGAATGCATGGTTCCTGGAACTGAAGCCCGGTGCCAAGCTGATGACACGCGACAACTATTATGCGATGCAGATACCCAATGTCTGTAGAGGCAGTAATCCAGAACCACCCGGCTGGCAGCCGCATGCGCTGGAAGCGCTTGGGCCAGCGTGGTTGAGTGGCGATCAGATGCGTGGCCATTACGGCGAATACCGTAATCACGCGCACAGATAGGTGTCCCCATCGTGAAAACGTACGTGGTCGGCGGCGCAGTCAGGGATGAACTGCTTGGCCTGCCTGTGCAGGACCGCGATCATGTCGTGGTAGGCGCCACGCCAGAGGAAATGGTTGACATAGGATACAAGCCGGTTGGCCAGGATTTTCCGGTATTCCTGCATCCACAAACACGCGAGGAATATGCGCTCGCACGCACCGAACGCAAATCGGGACGTGGATACAAGGGTTTCACAGTCTTCGCCTCTCCCGAGGTCACCTTGGAAGAAGACCTGCGCAGGCGCGACCTGACCATCAATGCAATGGCCCGGGATGAAAGTGGAAATCTGATCGACCCCTACAATGGCCAGCGAGACCTTGAAGCCAAGGTTTTACGCCATGTCAGCGAGGCGTTTGCCGAAGATCCAGTCAGGATACTGCGAGTTGCGCGTTTTGCTGCACGCTTCGCTGATTTCAACATCGCACCTGAAACGATGGAACTGATGCGTGGGATGGTAAATGCCGGCGAAGTCGACGAACTGGTACCGGAACGAGTCTGGCAGGAAATATCGCGTGGGTTGATGGAAAAGCGACCCTCGCGCATGTTCCTGGTGTTGCGAGAGTGCGGCGCGCTGAAAAAACTGCTGCCCGAAGTCGATAAATTGTTCGGCGTGCCACAGCCCCCGGAATACCACCCTGAAATCGATACAGGGTTGCATGTCATGCTGGTGCTCGACTGGGCTGCGCAACAGCTTTTCAGCCTGCCTGTCCGATTTGCTGCGCTGACACACGATCTTGGCAAAGGGGCAACCCCACAGGAGCTTTGGCCAAAACATATCGGGCATGAAGCGAAGAGCGTTGAACTGGTGCGCATGCTGAGCGAGAGAATCCGCGTTCCGGCAGATTGCCGGGATCTCGCCATTGCCGTGGCGCGCGATCATGGAAACGTTCATCGAGCGCTTGAATTGCGTTCCGGCACAGTGGTTGAATTGTTCGAGCGGGTTGATGCCTTTCGTCGTCCTGAACGTTTTATGGAATTTCTTCGTGCCTGTGAATGCGATTTTCATGGACGCCCTGGATATGAAAGTCGCCCTTTCCCTGAAATAAATTACCTCCAGCAAGCGCTGGCGTTGGCGCAAGGCGTTGATGCGGGAGAAGTGGCAAAGCGTGTTGATCCGGCAAGGATCAAAGAGGCTGTTTTCCAGGCGCGGGCAGAAGCCATTGCCGCGTGGCGGCAACGAGAAGGCTAGGCGTGTTGTCTGGCAGAGTCTTCCAGTTGCCGTGCCTTTGCTTGTACGGCCGAGTAGAAGGCCGTGAAGTCGCCACCGACATTTCTGAGCATTTCACGGAACATTGACACATCATCAAAATAGGTAGCGACAGCCGAAAGTTTGGCGTTGTTGATATCGCCATCAAACCAGGGGTCGTAGGACGACCAGACTGGATCATTAATCTTGCGTTCATGATGTGCCTTGCGCATTGATTCCAGAATTTCCTGTTTGAGCCGTCTTTTTTCTGAATCCGGACGTTCCGAAGCGTAAAGCTCACCCAGCTGTGCCCGGGTATCTTTTACAGCCGAGAAGAAAGCGTCTGCCCTTGCAAGGGATGCGCGATACCGGCTCAAGGCACCTTCATCGCTGCTGTTTTTCAGCCACTGTAAAGTGCCTTCGATTTCGACTGCTCGCGCAAACGATTCATTGAAAGTGGTATTGCTTTTTACATACACAACCTGATGTGCGAGCTCATGGAAAATCAGGCCCGCAAGCTTTTCTTCGGGCAGGCGCAGCATGGTCGAGGTGATGGGGTCATCGAAGAAACCCAGCGTGGAATAGGCCGTCACACCGCCTACTGTCACGTCATCGCCAGCTTCGCGGAATTCATTGGCGTATTCCAACGCCAATTCTTTTGAGTAGTAACCGCGGTAAGGCACACAGCCCACGACGGGGAAACACGATGTCCGTGGCTGTAGATCAAACTCTGGTGTCGCCCAAACGTTCCATACCGGATAGTCGCGATCAAGCGCTGCATAGTTGCGATAGGAGCCATTATTCGGCAATCCAAGTTCGCGGCTGGCAAATTCTCGTATTTCGGCAACCCGCTGAAGATGTGTTTTCAGGTTGATCGGGGCGGCGTTGTCTTCAATGAGGTCGGAAACGGGCTGGCGCTTGGACATCAGGTCAAGATGGCCGAGCGTGGCATGTATTGGATAACAGCCGGTCAAAAAAGGGAACAGGGCAAAGCAGATAAACGGTATGCGGAGCATCAATGTTGGCTATCTAATAAACAACCCCATTCAGCTTAGCGCATTTCGCCCTGTTTTGAGTTTGAAAAGCCAAGAACAAGGCGAGTTGCAGCTCGCCTTTGTTCAATTGTTAATACCTGTCGTGACGATCTCGGCGACCATCATGATTATGCCGATCCCATGAGCCTCGATCATCACGCCACCCATAGTGGCGATCTCGCTCATCGAATCTGCCTTGGTATTTGTGATGGTGTACCTGATGACCAACCGGACGCGGCACCCAGATTACACGGCCGGGATAGTAATGGCTTTGAGTCCAGTAGCGATTGCCGCCCACTTCATACAGGATGCGGAATCCGTCATGATGACGATCGCTACCGAACGAAACAGAGAAATGGGGTTCTATGGAAACAACGCGTCCATAGACATGGTCGTCATGGCTTGCCATGGCTCCACTTGATGCGGCAATCAAGGCAATTGCAATCAGGCTTTTGCGTAACATGATCATTCTCCTTTAAATATTGCTCAGTCTTCATACCAACGGTTGCGGCCTTCTTTCCAGGGTTTACCCCGCGGCTCATCAGCAATGCTGAAGCTGACGTTCAGTGTTAGCCATGCGCCCGGGTCATAAGGCAGTCTGGTTGTGAATTCCCTTCCGTGATAGCGGTAGGTCACGTCGTAACCCACGAGCTGCTGGTGGTGGTTGTCCACCATGCGGCAGTTTTCCACCGGGCGTTCGTACGTTGTGTACCCGCCATCGCGGTCATTCCAGCGGTCACCGATCACCGCGCCAGTCGCGGCACCTACAGCTGCGGCTGCAATCTTGCCGTTACCCTTGCCGACTGTTGAGCCGACCAGGCCGCCGACAACAGCGCCCAATACAGCGCCGCCGGTATTGTTGCCGTTACGATAAGCCGGTTCTTCATAAGTCCGGTATTCGGTACGGCACTCACGACGCGGTTCATTGATTTGTTCATATGCTGGCGAGCTGGCGATGACCTTGGCGCGATCAGAGAAAACGTTGTCTCGGAAGCGATCATCATGATCTGCCATAGCCATTCCTGAAGTCATGGCAAAGGTGGCGGCAAGTGCAGTGATAACGGGTTTGGTGTTCATGGTCAGACTCCTTTTCAGATTCCGGGGAAATTCAGCGACGTCCTCGGTCGTCGTATTGGGGGCGCGAAGATCGGCGTTCGTATCCATAGCCAAAACCTTGTTCGCGATCTTTTTCATTGGCCTTTTCATCAGCTTTTCGACCTTCCTGCTTTTTGTCATTTCGTGTTTCACGTTCTTTCCTGTTGCCGTAATCGCGTTCTTCGCGCGCAGCAAGCCAGTCTCCGTCCGGAAAACGGGGTGTGGCCAGCGCCTGTCCGGATAAAATCAGGCAGGCCAGGCTTGTCATTAACAGTGCTGTAGAACGTGCTTTCATTTGTTTCTCCATTTGGGAAGTTGTTTTTCCGTCTTCCACGATTTGCAGTATGGTTGGGAGTCGTAACCAAGCGGTTTCCCGCAAGGGGGATTTTGTAACAAGTTGTAACAGCCGGATTAACAGGTTCGGCGGCAGGCTGATATATTGCCGACATGAGCGAGAATAACCCCTTGATTTACATCGTGGATGACGATGCCGGCATCCGGGATCTGTTGTCGGAGTATCTGGCCGGGCAAGGCTTCGAAGTGGACTGTGCCGAAGGAGGTGCAGCACTGGACGCCTTGCTGGAAAAATCAAGGCCAGACCTGTTGGTGCTGGATCTGATGATGCCGGGCGAAGATGGCCTGTCAATCGCGCGCAGGCTCAAAGGGCAGGCCGGTGCGCCGCCCATCATCATGCTCTCGGCCAAGGGCGAGGACATAGACCGCATCGTCGGTCTGGAAGTTGGTGCCGACGACTACTTGCCCAAGCCTTTCAATCCCAGGGAATTGCTTGCGCGTATCCGGGCTGTGATGCGTCGCGGAACTCAAGCATCATCCGCTACAGAAGAACCAGTCAGAACCTTTGAGTTCGGGCCGTTCAGCCTAAATCTTGATGCACATGCCTTGAGCCGATCGGATGAGGAAATCGAGCTTACCAGTGGCGAATTCAGCTTGCTGGAAATCTTTGTCACGCACCCCAACAGGGCGCTGTCGCGCGACTGGCTGATGGATCAGTTGCGCGGGTTCGAGCGAGACCCGTTTGACCGAAGCGTCGACGTGCGCGTGAACCGACTACGAAAGAAGATCGAAGAAGATCCAGCCAATCCCCGCTACATCAAGACGGTGTGGGGGCAGGGTTACTTGTTCGCGCCGCAAGGCAAGGCGTAAACCGCGAGGATGGTCAAATCCCTCTATGTCCGCACCGCGCTGATCCTGGCCGTGGTGTTCATTCTTTTCCAGGCCATGGCCACGGCCGTGGTGTATCGCACTCTGGTCAGGCCCGTAGCCGAACGTTCGGCCGACGATCTGGCGGCACTGATCGTGTTGTCTGCCCAAACGTGGGTGGAACTCCCGCCCGATGTACGCCCTTCATTCGAACGGGAACTGGCCTTGCGGCATGGTTTGCGCCTGCAGGCCGCAACCGGCGTGCAGCGTGTCCAGGCTGCCTCCTTCTTCTTCAAGCGAGGAATCGAAGATGCGTTGAGCAAGCGTCTGGAGGTGCCTGTTGAGTTGAAAAGCAGCGAGGGCGGCCGTGCGGTATGGGTTGACCTGGCTATCGGCGGGCGGAAACTGCAGGCAGGTTTTTACCCCAAGCGCTATGCAGTCAGGCCTCCGCTTGCGGCTGTGACGCTGGTGTCCATCGGCACCTTCCTTGTTCTGTTGACGGCCCTGCTATTGGTCCGGCGCATCACCGTACCGCTGGCGCGCGCGTCTCGGGCTGCGGGGGTGGTTGGCAAGGGCGGCATCCCCGAAGCCTTGCCGGAAACCGGCCCACATGAGCTTGCAGAGCTTGCCCGCCGCTTCAATCAGATGGCGCGTGAGGTGCATGACCTGCTCGAAAATCGCACGACCCTTTTGGGCGGGATTTCGCATGATCTCCGCACCCCGCTTACGCGCATGCAACTCAACATCGAAATGTTGAAAGACAATTTCGATGCCGCGCGCTTGGCGCGCATGGAGAAAGATCTGGCCGAGATGAATGCCATGATCGGCGGCTACCTTGAGCTGGCTCGCAGCACCCGGCCGGAATTGGCGCAGGAGGTCGATCTGGATGCATTGCTGAAGAGCCTGGCCGAGAAACACGGGGCACGTTATCAGCCGCACACTGCATGCACACTCCGCATTGGCCAGTCAGCGCTCACGCGAATACTCGACAACCTGCTGCAGAATGCAAATCGCTATGCCAACGCGGCAGACGGTGCGGCGGAACTGAAGCTGACATGCGAATCCGGGCAGGTGGAAATATCGGTGCTCGATTCCGGGCCCGGTATCCCGGACAATGAACTGGACAAAGTGCTGCGGCCTTTCTATCGGCTGGAAGCCTCACGTGCCAGTGCCACTGGCGGCACCGGCCTTGGGCTTGCCATTGTCAAGCAGTTGGCCGAGGTGAATGGTTGGGAGTTCAAGTTGTCCAACCGGCCAGAGGGCGGGCTGGAAGCCAAACTGCTCATCAACACCTGAACCAGCCTGTATCCATTCCAAATACAGGTAAAATCGACGTTTTAAAGTATTCAAGAAGCTGTCGATGAAAACCTTTCAGGACCTGATTCTGGCCCTGCAGACCTACTGGGCAAAACAAGGCTGTGCATTGCTGCAGCCCTATGACATGGAAGTCGGGGCGGGCACCTCACACACCGCCACCTTCCTGCGCGCGCTCGGGCCCGAGCCGTGGAAGGCTGCTTATGTCCAGCCTTCGCGCCGCCCCAAGGATGGCCGCTACGGAGAAAACCCCAATCGCCTTCAGCATTACTACCAGTATCAGGTGGTGCTGAAGCCGGCCCCTGCCAACATTCTCGAACTCTATCTCGGCTCGCTGGAAGCGCTGGGTTTCGACCTAAAGAAGAACGACGTGCGCTTCGTCGAAGACGACTGGGAGAGTCCCACGCTCGGCGCCTGGGGGTTGGGTTGGGAGGTGTGGTTGAACGGTATGGAAGTCACCCAGTTCACCTA
>DKAU01000097.1 GCA_002450925.1 Thiobacillus sp. UBA6918
GTGGTGGCAAAGGTTATTGAGTAAATATTATGCAAAACCAGAAAATCCGTATCCGCCTCAAGGCTTTCGATTACAAGCTGATTGATCAGTCTGCCATCGAGATCGTGGAAACCGCCAAGCGCACCGGCGCAGTCGTCAAGGGCCCGGTTCCCCTGCCGACCTCAATCGAGCGCTTTGACATCCTGCGTTCGCCGCACGTCAACAAGACCTCGCGCGACCAGTTTGAAATCCGCACTCATCGCCGCTTGATGGACATCATGGATCCTACGGACAAGACCGTGGATGCCCTGATGAAGCTGGATCTGCCCGCAGGCGTAGACGTAGAGATCAAGCTTTAAAATAAGTGCTGCCCAATTAATTTAGGGCGCTTGATTGCTTGAATTAAAGGCAAAACGCGAGTATGATCTCGCGTTTTGCTGTTTCGGCCCTGTTTCTGCAGGGTTTTTAGGATCGCCGGCCAATTGAAGTCGGCGCTTTACAGCCCCCAGTTATGGGGTTTGCAAAGGAATGAAGATAATGAACATCGGACTCGTCGGTCGCAAGATCGGCATGACCCGTATTTTCACCGACGACGGTGCTTCCGTCCCGGTGACCGTACTGGACGTGTCGAACAATCGCGTCTCCCAGGTCAAAACCGAAGACAATGACGGCTATACTTCCGTCCAGGTCGCTTTCGGTTCGCGACGCAATAACCGTGTGAATAAAGCCCAGGCTGGACACTTTGCAAAAGCGGGTGTCGAGGCTGCTGAAGTCATGCGCGAATTTTCGGTTTCTGCAGATGTGGCTGCCCAGTATCAGGCTGGCGCCGCCGTGAGTGCAGAAGTCTTCCAGGCTGGCCAAATGGTCGATGTGACGGGTGTTACCCAGGGTAAGGGTTTCGCCGGAACGATCAAACGCCACCATTTCAGTTCCCAGCGTGCTTCGCATGGTAACTCCCGTTCGCACAATGTTCCCGGCTCAATCGGCCAGGCACAGGATCCGGGTCGCGTATTCCCGGGCAAGCGCATGGCGGGCCATCTGGGTTCCGTTAACCGCACCGTCCAGAATCTTGAAGTGGTGCGTGTCGATGCCGAACGCGGCCTGCTTCTGGTCAAAGGTGCGGTTCCTGGTTCCAAAGGTGGCCAGGTTATCGTGCGTCCTGCAGTGAAGGGGGGTGCGTAATGGATCTGATGATCATCAACGATCAAGGTCAGCAGACCTCAAGCCTTTCGGCCAGTGATGAAACTTTTGGCCGCGAGTACAACGAATCGCTGGTTCACCAGGTCGTGACCGCATTCATGGCCAATGCTCGCAGTGCAAACAGCAAACAGAAAGACCGTGAGGAAGTTCGTCACAGCACCAAGAAACCCTGGCGCCAGAAAGGCACCGGCCGCGCTCGTGCGGGTATGACTTCCAGCCCGATCTGGCGCGGAGGTGGTCGCACTTTCCCGAACACCGGTGAAGAAAATTACGCTCACAAGGTCAATCGCAAGATGTACCGTGCGGGTATCTCTGCAATCCTGTCCCAGCTTGCTCGTGAGGGCAAACTGAAGGTGGTTGACAGCCTGGGTATCGATGCTCCCAAGACCAAGACGCTGGCCCAGAAGGTCAAGTCCATGGGTTTTGACAAGGTCATGATCATTGCCGACAGCGTGGATGACAACCTGTGGCTTTCTTCCCGTAACCTCAGCAATGTTTATGTAGTAGAACCGCACCAGGCTGATCCCTGGAGTCTGGTCAAGTTTGGCAACGTGCTGGTGACCAAGGATGCGGTCAAGCAACTTGAGGAGATGCTGTGATGAGCGCGATGAATCAGGAGCGTTTGCTCAAGGTTATTCTGGCCCCGGTGATTTCCGAAAAGAGCACCCGCGTGGCCGACATGAACAATCAGGTAACCTTCAAGGTCGCGTCTGACGCCACCAAGGATGAGATCAGCGCTGCTGTGGCAATGCTGTTCAAGGTGGAAGTGACTGGCGTTCAGGTGATGAACGTGAAGGGCAAGGTCAAGAAGAATCGTTATGGCATGGCTCACCAGAAAAACTGGAAGAAAGCCTATGTCAGCATCAAGCCGGGTCAGGAAATTGACCTGGCAGCGGCGTAAAGGAGAGCAAGATGGCATTGGTTAAAGTCAAACCAACCTCCCCCGGCCGCCGCGCTGTGGTCAAGGTAGTCAACCCCAATCTGCACAAGGGAAAGCCTGTGGCAGCGCTGGTGGAGAAGAAGAACCGTACGGCTGGTCGTAACAACAACGGACACATCACTACACGTCACATGGGTGGTGGTCACAAGAAGCAATACCGCAATGTGGATTTCCGTCGCAACAAGGATGGAATACCTGCCAAGGTTGAGCGTCTGGAATACGACCCGAACCGTTCTGCTCATCTGGCATTGCTGTGCTATGCCGATGGTGAACGCCGTTACATCATTGCCCCGCGTGGCATTGCTGCCGGTGCTGAGTTGTTGAGCGGTGTCGAGGCACCGATCAAGGCGGGCAACTGCCTGCCCCTGCGCAACATTCCGGTGGGTTCTACCATTCACTGCATCGAAATGCAGCCTGGCAAGGGTGCACAAATTGCCCGTTCTGCCGGTGCATCCGTACAGTTGCTGGCTCGTGAAGGTAGCTACGCTCAGCTGCGCTTGCGTTCCGGAGAGATTCGTAAAGTGCACGTCGATTGCCGTGCCACCATCGGTGAAGTCGGCAACGAAGAACACAGCCTGCGTTCCATCGGCAAGGCCGGCGCCAATCGTTGGCGCGGTATCCGCCCGACGGTGCGTGGTGTGGTAATGAACCCGGTCGACCACCCGCATGGTGGTGGTGAAGGTAAGACCGCTGCAGGTCGCGATCCGGTCAGCCCATGGGGTACCCCGGCCAAGGGTTACCGTACCCGTAGCAACAAGCGCACCGACGGCATGATTGTCCGTCGTCGCCACAAGAGCTGATTAAGGTAAATCGATATGGCACGTTCTATTAAAAAAGGACCTTTCGTGGATGCCCACCTTGTTAAGAAGATGGATACCGCGATTTCCAGCAACGACAAGCGCCCGGTAAAGACCTGGTCGCGCCGTTCCACCGTTCTGCCCGAGTTCATCGGGATGACCATTGCGGTGCACAACGGACGCCAGCACGTACCGGTGTACATTACTGAAAACATGGTTGGCCACAAGCTCGGCGAATTTTCGCTGACCCGTACGTTCAAGGGTCATGCTGCCGACAAGAAAGCCAAGAAGTAAGGAGAGAAATGATGGAAGTATCCGCTATCCTGCGTGGAACCCGCCTCTCCGCCCAGAAGGGTCGCCTCGTGGCAGACCAGATCCGTGGAATGCCGGTTGAGCGCGCGCTTAACCTCTTGGCTTTCAGCCCCAAGAAGGGTGCCACCATTATCAAGAAGGTGCTGGAATCTGCGATCGCCAACGCCGAACACAATGAGGGCGCAGACATCGATTCCCTCAAAGTGAAGACCATTTACGTGGACAAGGGACCCAGCCTCAAGCGCTTTACTGCGCGAGCCAAGGGTCGCGGCAACCGCATTGAGAAACAGACCTGTCACATTACCGTGACGGTAGGGGATTGATATGGGACAGAAAATTCATCCAACCGGTTTTCGACTGGGTGTGCAGCGCAGCTGGACAGCCAAGTGGTTCGGTTCCAACAAGGATTTTGCAGCGACGCTGAATGAGGATATCAAGGTTCGCGAATACCTCAAGCGCAAGTTGGCTGGCGCATCTGTCAGCAAGGTCATGATCGAGCGTCCTGCCAAGAACGCACGTATCACCATTTTCAGCGGACGCCCCGGTGTCGTGATCGGCAAGAAGGGTGAGGACATCGAAAAACTGCGTACCGATCTGGGTCGCATGATGTCGGTGCCGGTGCATGTCAACATCGAAGAAGTGCGCAAGCCTGAAGTTGATGCACAAATCATTGCCGACAGCATTGCGCAGCAGTTGGAAAAGCGTGTGATGTTCCGCCGCGCCATGAGACGCGCAATGCAGAATGCCATGCGTCTCGGTGCCCAGGGCATCAAGATCATGAGCTCGGGCCGTCTGAACGGAATCGAAATTGCACGTACCGAGTGGTATCGCGAAGGCCGTGTGCCTCTGCACACCCTGCGTGCCGACATCGACTACGGTTTTGCCGAAGCGCGCACCACCTATGGAATCATCGGTATCAAGGTTTGGGTTTACAAAGGCGACTACTTGACTCGTAGTGAGCAGCCGGTGGCCGAGCCAGAGAAGCGCGGCAAGAAATCAGGAGTGAAACATGCTGCAGCCAGCTAGAAGAAAATACCGCAAGGAGCAGAAAGGCCGCAATACCGGCCTGGCAACGCGCGGTGCCAAGGTCAGTTTCGGTGAATATGGTCTCAAGGCCATTGGTCGTGGACGTTTGACCGCCCGCCAGATCGAAGCTGCTCGTCGCGCCATGACCCGTCATATCAAGCGGGGTGGTCGCGTATGGATCCGCATTTTCCCGGATAAGCCTATTTCCAAAAAACCTGCTGAAGTACGTATGGGTAATGGTAAGGGCAACCCGGAATACTGGGTGGCAGAAATCCAGCCCGGCAAAGTGCTGTATGAGATGGATGGCGTGGATGAAGCGCTGGCTCGCGAGGCATTCCGCCTGGCTGCTGCCAAGCTGCCGATCCAGACCACATTCGTTACCCGCATGATCGGGAGCTGAAGATGAATGCAAAAGAACTGCGCGGCAAGTCCGCCGAAGAACTGAACAAGGAACTGGAATCGCTGTTGCGTGCACATTTTGCTTTGCGCATGCAGGTTGCGACCCAGCAATCCAACAAGACCGCCGACCTGGGCAAGATCAAGCGTGATATTGCCCGCGTGAAAACGGTTATGCGCGAAAAGGCTTGAATATGACTGAAGCGAGCAAGGTTGTCCGTACCCTGACTGGTCGCGTTGTCAGCGACAAGATGGACAAGACAGTAACGGTGCTGGTTGAGCGCCGCGTGAAGCACCCGGTGATGGGCAAGGTTATCCGCCTGTCTAAGAAGTACCATGCCCATGATGAAAAGAATGAATGCCGTGAAGGCGACCTGGTGGAAATTTCCGAAGGCCGTCCGGTATCCAAGACCAAGTCCTGGCATGTGGCTAAGCTGGTGGAACGTGCTGCAGTCTGATTGATTTTGGCTTGATTTAAGTAGCGGGATTCGATAGAATCTCGCGTTTCCCCGGGCTGGGGTGTGTTTTCGGTCCGGTCTTTCCTGTAAACGGATCCAAAACTGGCCGTCGGTCCAATCAACTGGCGGGTTAAGTTGGAGAGTAAAAATGATTCAAATGCAGTCCATGCTGGATGTGGCTGACAACACCGGCGCACGCACTGTTATGTGCATCAAGGTGCTGGGTGGCAGTCATCGCCGCTATGCCGGAATCGGCGACATCATCAAGGTCAGCATCAAGGATGCTGCTCCTCGCGGCCGTGTGAAAAAGGGCGATGTTTACAACGCCGTGGTTGTTCGCACTGCCAAGGGTGTCCGTCGTCCCGATGGCTCGCTGGTGAAATTTGACGGCAATGCCGCCGTGCTCCTGAACAACAAGCTGGAGCCGATTGGCACTCGTATTTTTGGACCTGTGACCCGTGAGCTTCGTACCGAGAAGTTCATGAAAATCGTGTCACTGGCCCCGGAAGTGCTGTAAGGAGATCGATATGGCACGTATTCGTAAAGGCGATAAGGTGACAGTGCTCACCGGCAAGGACAAAGGCAAGAGCGGCCAGGTATTGCGTGTGGCCGATGCTGAGCATTTGCTGGTTGAAGGCGTTAACCGCGTCAAAAAACATCAAAAGCCGAACCCCTATCTCAACCAGCCTGGTGGCATAGTGGAAAAGGAAATGCCAATTCACATTTCCAATGTCGGCCTGTTCAATCCTGCCACCCAGAAAGCCGACCGTGTCGGCTTCAAGATTCTTGAAGACGGACGCAAAGTGCGCGTATTCAAGTCCAATGGCGAAATGGTGGACGCATAAGGAACTGATATGGCACGTCTGCAAACTTATTATCGTGAAACCGTGGTGCCTGAGCTGATGAAAAAATTCAGCTACAAGTCCATCATGGAAGTCCCTCGCATTGAGAAGATTACTCTGAACATGGGCGTGGGTGAGGCTGTGGCTGACAAGAAAGTAATGGAATTTGCCGTGGGCGACATGCAAAAGATTGCCGGTCAAAAGGCGGTCGTTACTGTGTCGCGCAAATCCATTGCCGGCTTCAAGATCCGCGAAGGTTATCCGATCGGCTGCAAAGTCACCCTGCGCAAGGGCCGCATGTTCGAGTTTCTGGATCGCCTGGTCAGCGTAGCACTTCCTCGTGTCCGCGATTTCCGTGGCATTTCCGGTCGTGCTTTTGATGGCCGCGGCAATTACAACATGGGAGTGCGTGAACAGATCATTTTCCCCGAGATCGAGTACGACAAGATCGATTCGCTGCGGGGCATGAACATCACCATTACCACCACCGCGAAAACGGATGACGAGGCTAAAGCCCTGCTTTCCGCTTTCAAATTTCCCTTCAAGAACTGAGGTAGAGATGGCTAAATTATCTCTGATCAACCGTGAAGCAAAGCGTGTCAAGCTGGCCAAGAAGTTCGCGGCCAAGCGCGCCGAGCTGAAAGCGATTGTCGACAATGCCAAGCTGTCTGATGATGAGCGCATGGCTGCACGCCTTGCCCTGCAGAAGCTGCCGCGCAATGCAAACCCCACGCGCCAGCGCAACCGTTGTCAGATCACCGGACGTCCGCGTGGCGTGTTTAGCAAATTCGGCCTGGCTCGCGGCAAGTTGCGCGAGATTGCCATGCGCGGTGAAGTTCCCGGCATGGTCAAGGCAAGCTGGTAAGGGAGAGACTGAAGATGAGCATGAGTGATCCCGTTGCCGATATGCTGACTCGCATCCGCAATGCCCAAGCCATGGAAAAGGTTGCAGTAAGCATGCCTTCCTCCAAGCTCAAGGTTTCTATTGCAGAGGTGCTGAAGGACGAAGGCTATATCGATAGTTTTGCAGTAAAGGGCGATGCCAAGCCTGAACTGGAAATCCAGTTGAAGTATTACGCCGGCCGTCCGGTTATCGAAAAGATCGAACGCGTCAGCACCCCTGGTCTGCGCATTTACAAAGGTTCGCAGGATCTGCCAAAGGTCATGAACGGGCTGGGTGTGGCCATAGTGTCCACCTCGCGTGGCGTGATGACCGACCACAAAGCTCGTGCCCAAGGTGTGGGTGGCGAAGTTCTGTGTGTGGTGGCTTAAGGAGAGTATGAAATGTCTCGTGTAGCCAAGAACCCTATTCAATTGCCCAATGGCGTCGAAGTCACGCTGGGTGACATGATCACTGTCAAGGGACCGCTCGGCTCCTTGTCGCAGAAGGCCTCTTCCAGCGTGAAGGTAGCTGTTGACAGTGGAGCGGTCACTTTTGCTCCAGCAGATGACAGCATTCAAGCCAATGCCATGTCCGGCACCATGCGTGCCCTGATTAACAACATGGTGACGGGTGTCTCCAAAGGTTTTGAAAAGAAGCTCAACCTGGTTGGCGTGGGCTATCGTGCCCAGGCTCAAGGAGAAAACCTTAACCTCTCGCTGGGGTTCTCCCATCCCGTCGTGCACAAGATGCCCGCTGGTGTTAAGGCAGAAACCCCCAGCCAGACTGAAATTCTGGTCAAAGGCATCGACCGCCAAAAGGTTGGCCAGGTAGCCGCCGATATCCGCGGTTATCGTCCCCCCGAGCCTTACAAGGGCAAAGGCGTACGTTATGCCGATGAAGTCGTGGTCTTGAAAGAGACCAAGAAAAAGTAATAGCCGCTAAGGAACGCAGACGATGAATACCCAACAAGCACGAGTCCGCCGCGCGCGCAAAACCCGCGCCAAAATCGCGGCCGTCAAGGCAACCCGGTTGTCGGTAAACCGTACCAACAGCCATATCTATGCGCAAATCATCTCCGCTGATGGCGGCAAGGTGTTGGCCTCCGCCTCCACCTTGGAGAAGGAAGTCCGCACCCAGGTACCGAACGGTGGCAATGCCGCTGCGGCCGCCATGGTCGGCAAGCGTCTGGCTGAAAAGGCCAAGGCGTTGGGCATCGAGAAGGTCGCATTTGACCGTTCCGGTTACAAATTTCATGGCCGTGTGAAGGCGCTGGCAGAAGCCGCGCGCGAAAACGGTCTGGTCTTTTAACGAGGCTTGCAAACTATGGCTCGTAACGAAAATACTGAAGAGCGCGGCGACGGCTTGCGCGAAAAAATGATCGCGGTCAACCGCGTTTCCAAAACTGTCAAGGGCGGCCGCGTGCTCGGTTTCGCTGCACTGACTGTAGTGGGCGACGGTGATGGCGGCGTGGGCATGGGTAAGGGCAAGGCCAAGGAAGTTCCTGTGGCTGTGCAGAAAGCCATGGAAGAGGCCCGCCGCAACATGGCCAAGGTCAACCTCAAGAATGGTTCCTTCCACCATCAGGTTATTGGCAAGCATGGTGCATCCGTGGTTTTGATTCAGCCTGCCTCCGAAGGTACCGGAATTATTGCCGGTGGCGCGATGCGTGCCGTATTCGAAGTGATGGGTGTGCAGAACGTTCTGGCCAAGTGCCTGGGTTCGACCAATCCTTACAACGTGGTGCGCGCTACCATCAATGGCCTAATGCAGATGTCTACACCCTCGGAAATTGCTGCCAAGCGCGGCAAGTCCGTAGAAGAGATTGTGGGGTAAGTCATGAGCGACAAGAAACTCAAAGTAACGCTGGTCAAAAGCACGATCGGCCACAAACAGTCTCATAAAGACTGTGTGCGCGGCCTTGGCCTTCGCCGCATGCATCACACCGTGGAAGTGCTGGATACTCCGGCCAATCGCGGCATGATTAACAAGGTCAATTTTCTCGTTAAGTGCGAGGGTTGCTAAATGGAACTGAATAATCTCAAACCAGGTGACGGTGCCAAGCATTCCAAGAAACGCTTGGGCCGCGGAATCGGTTCGGGTCTTGGTAAGACTGCAGGTCGTGGCCATAAGGGTCAGCATTCCCGTTCCGGCGGTTACAAGAAAGTCGGCTTTGAGGGTGGCCAGATGCCCCTGCATCGTCGTCTGCCCAAGCGTGGTTTTGTATCGTTGTCTGCAGGTGACACTGCGCAGGTTCGTTTGTCTGACCTGGACAAGGTTGCCGTTGACGAAATCGATTTGCTCGTATTGAAGCAGGCTGGCGTTGTAAATGGCCAGGCCAAAACAGCAAAGGTCATCCTGTCCGGCAAAATCGAAAAAGCGGTCAAGCTCAAGGGCATCGCAGTTACCAAGGGTGCGCGCGCTGCTATCGAGGCTGCTGGCGGCTCCATCGCAGAATAAGGACAGGCTTTGGCAACGGCAGCTTCACTGGCGGGCATGGCAGGAAAGTTCGGCGACCTCAAGCGCCGACTGTGGTTCCTGCTGGGCGCGCTCGTGGTTTACCGGGTTGGCACGCATATTCCGGTGCCCGGGATCGATCCGGTACAGCTGAAAAACCTGTTTGATACTCAGTCAGGCGGCATCCTTGGGATGTTCAATATGTTTTCGGGTGGCGCCCTGCAACGGGCGTCCGTGTTCGCGCTGGGCATCATGCCTTATATATCGGCATCAATTATTGTCCAGTTGCTGACATCAGTGTCTCCTCAGCTGGAAGCGCTGAAAAAGGAAGGCGAGTCAGGACGTCGCAAAATCACTCAGTACACTCGCTACGGCACCGTGTTTCTGGCTTTATTTCAGGCTTTGGGGATTTCTATCGCTCTTGAAAGTCAGGGTATCGCGATTGATCCGGGTATGGGCTTCCGTATTACTGCCGTGGCTACCCTTACAGCCGGCACGATGTTCATGATGTGGCTGGGTGAGCAGATTACCGAGCGCGGAATTGGCAACGGTATATCCATCCTGATTTTTGCCGGTATTGCCGCAGGGCTTCCTCGTGCAGTATCTGGCACCCTGGAATTGACCAGAACCGGTGCGTTCTCTATCCCCTTGGTTCTGCTGCTGTTCGCAGGCGCCATTCTGGTTGTAGGTTTGGTGGTTTTTGTGGAGCGTGGGCAGCGCAAAATCCTGGTTAATTATGCGAAGCGTCAGGTCGGGAAAATGGTGATGGGTGGACAGAGTTCCCATCTGCCCCTGAAGCTCAACATGGCTGGTGTGATACCGCCGATTTTTGCCTCCAGTATTATTTTGTTCCCGGCTACGCTGACTGGCTGGTTTGGTTCCAATCCCAGCCTGTACTGGCTCAAGGATATTAGTGCCATGCTGACCCCTGGGCAGCCGGTGCACATGATTATCTATGCGGCGACGATTATTTTCTTCTGCTTTTTCTATACGGCCCTTGTGTTCAATCCCAAGGAAACCGCAGACAACCTGAAGAAGAGCGGTGCATTTGTTCCCGGCATTCGGCCTGGCGACCAGACTGCTCGCTACATTGACAAGGTAATGGGAAGGCTGACCCTGGTTGGCGCGATCTACATCACACTGGTGTGTTTATTGCCGGAAGTGTTGATTGCAAAATGGAATGTGCCGTTTTATTTCGGTGGCACCTCCCTGCTGATTATTGTAGTGGTGACGATGGATTTCATGGCACAGGTTCAGGCCTATGTGATGTCGCACCAGTATGAAAGCCTGTTGAAGAAAGCCAACTTCAAGGGCGGTCTGGTTGGGCGGTAATGTCGAAGGAAGACGTTATCCAGATGCAGGGCGAGGTAGTGGAAAATCTACCCAATGCCACCTTCCGGGTAAAACTTGAAAATGGCCATATTGTGCTTGGGCACATATCCGGAAAGATGCGTATGCATTACATTCGCATCCTGCCGGGAGACAAGGTAACTGTTGAATTGACGCCTTACGATCTGACCAAGGGCCGGATCGTGTTCAGGGCGAAGTAAGTAATAACCGGGTAACCGGTTGCAAGGAGAGCGAACATGAGAGTTCAGGCTTCAGTAAAGAAGATTTGCCGTAAGTGCAAGATTGTGCGCCGCAAGGGCGTGGTTCGCGTGATCTGCGAGGATCCGCGCCACAAGCAGCGCCAGGGATAAGTGTCTGAAAGATTGGCATATAGCTAATCATTCAGGCGTGGTATAATTTTCAGTTTTCTGTACGGAGTATCGCCGAATGGCCCGTATTGCAGGGGTAAACATACCCAACCACCAACACGCGGAAATCGCGCTGACTGCCATTTATGGCATTGGACGCACGACTGCTCGCAAAATTTGCGATTCTGCAGGTGTGCAGACCAGCGCAAAGATCAAGGACCTGACTGACGCAGAGATGGAAAAACTGCGTGAGGGCGTGGCCACACATACCGTTGAGGGCGACCTGCGCCGTGAAGTGACCATGAACATCAAGCGTCTGATGGACATGGGTTGCTATCGTGGACAGCGCCATCGCAAGGGCCTGCCTTGCCGTGGCCAGCGTACTCGTACCAATGCACGTACCCGCAAGGGCCCGCGCAAGGCTATCAAGAAATAAGGAAAGCTAGATGGCGACCAAGACCGCTACTACCCGTGTTCGCAAGAAGGTAAAGAAGAGCGTAGCCGAAGGCATCGCTCACGTGCATGCCTCCTTCAACAACACAATCATTACCATTACCGATCGCCAGGGTAACGCCCTTTCTTGGGCAACAGCCGGTGGCGCGGGCTTCAAGGGTTCACGCAAATCAACACCGTTTGCAGCCCAGGTTGCTGCCGAAAACGCGGGCAAGGCTGCCCAGGAATATGGCGTTAAAAACCTTGAAGTGCGTATCAAAGGCCCCGGTCCTGGCCGCGAGTCTTCCGTACGTGCGTTGAACGCCCTCGGTTTCAAGATTACCGCGATTTCTGACGTGACTCCGGTGCCGCACAACGGCTGCCGTCCGTCCAAGAAGCGCCGCATTTAATAGAGGTTTGATATGGCTCGTAATCTGGATGCTAAATGTCGTCAGTGTCGTCGTGAGGGTGAGAAACTCTTCCTCAAGGGCGAAAAGTGTTACACCGACAAGTGCGCGATTGAGCGCCGTAGCTACGCCCCCGGCCAGCATGGCCAGAAGAGCGGAGCACGACTGTCTGGTTATGGTACGCAACTGCGTGAGAAACAAAAGATCCGCCGCATTTATGGCGTGCTGGAGCGTCAGTTCCGTCTGGTATACAAGAAGGCTGACAGCAGCAAAGGCGTAACGGGTGAAAACCTGCTGAGCCTTCTGGAAAGCCGCCTTGATACCGTGTGCTACCGCATGGGCTTTGGCGCGTCACGCAACGAAGCACGCCAGGTTGTCCGTCACAATGGCATCATGGTCAATGGCAAGCGCGTGAACATTCCTTCCTACCAGGTCAGGGCAGGCGATGTCGTTGAAGTGTCAGATCGTGCCAAGAGTCATCTGCGCATCAAAGGTGCTACGGAAGCAGCTGAATCCCGCGGGTTCCCCGAGTGGGTTGCAGTGGATACCAAGGCGCTCAAGGGCACTTACAAGTCCAGTCCTCAGCGTTCAGATTTGTCGCCCACCATCAATGAATCCTTGGTGGTCGAACTTTATTCCAAGTAAATAGCGGCTGATTTCTGGCTATCGTATCTGGTTACAGCATTTAAAGGAAAAGTGCTACATGCAAGCTGCAGCGGAATTTCTCAAACCCAGTATTGTTGATGTTGATCGCGTTTCCCCGCTTCATGCCAAGGTTGTCATGGAGCCGTTCGAGCGTGGCTATGGCCATACCCTGGGCAACGCGCTTCGCCGCATTCTCCTTTCCTCGATGGTTGGATATGCACCTACCGAAGTGAAGATTACCGGAGTTGTGCATGAATACTCCACACTCGAGGGTGTGCAGGAAGATGTTGTAGACATTCTTCTGAACCTCAAGGGCATTGCCTTCAAACTCCATAACAAGGGCGAAGCAGTTCTCAAGCTCAGCAAGAATGGCGAAGGTATTGTCACTGCTTCTGATATCCAGTTGGGACACGATGTTGAAGTCGTGAATCCCGATCATGTGATTGCCCACCTGACCAAGGGTGGCAAGCTGGAAATGGAAATCAAGGTCGAAGCCGGCCGTGGTTACCAGCCCGTGCCTGCACGCAAGATTGACACGGATTCCCGTGGTGTTGGTTCCATCCTTGTGGATGCTTCCTTCAGCCCCGTACGCCGCGTTGCTTACGCCGTGGAAAATGCTCGTGTGGAGCAGCGTACCGATCTGGATCGTCTGATCATTGATATCGAGACCAATGGTATTGTCGATCCCGAAGAGGCCGTGCGTACTGCCGCCCGTATCCTGGTTGAACAGCTTTCCGTTTTTGCCGACCTCAAGGGTACTGAAGCTGCAGCTGCAGAAGCTGCTCGTGCACCTCAGGTTGATCCGATTCTGCTGCGTCCGGTTGACGATCTCGAGCTGACAGTTCGTTCCGCCAACTGCCTGAAGGCCGAGAACATTTACTACATCGGTGATCTGATCCAGCGCACCGAAACCGAATTGCTCAAGACCCCCAATTTGGGTCGCAAGTCCCTGAACGAAATCAAGGAAGTGCTGGCCTCCAAAGGGTTGTCTCTGGGCATGAAACTCGAGAACTGGCCGCCGGCCGGGCTCGAAAAAGCCTAAGTAACTTACAAGAATAAAGTGCGGGGCGGTGTGGCAACTGCCCTAGCCAAAGAAAAACAGATTTTGAAAGGAAATAGCCATGCGTCATCGTCAATCAAACCGCAAACTTAATCGCACGACCAGCCATCGTCTGGCCATGCTCCGCAACATGACCAATTCGCTTTTGCGTCATGAAGCAATCAAAACAACCCTGCCCAAGGCCAAGGAGTTGCGCCGCGTTGTTGAGCCAATCATTACCCTTGGCAAGAATCCCTCGCTGGCCAATCGTCGCCTGGCATTTGATCGCCTGCGCGACCGCGAAATGGTCGTCAAAGTATTTGATGAACTGGGCCCGCGCTTTGCCAACCGTCCAGGTGGTTATGTTCGCATCCTCAAGTTCGGTTTCCGTGTTGGCGACAATGCGCCCATGGCACTCGTTGAACTGATGGATCGCCCGGCTGAAGTCGAAGCGGCAGAACCAGTATCAGCAGAGTAAACTGCAAAGCATCTTGAAAAAGCCGGGTTTCCCGGCTTTTTTTGTTTTCATTGTTGCCAATTTTGAAATCGACCCGCATATTGGCAACAAATGCAAATGGAGCCGGGCATGATTGTGTTGTTTACGGATTTCGGTTCGCGTGACCCCTATGTCGGGCAGATGAAGGCTCGCATTCAGGAAGTTGCACCAAACCAGCAGGTCGTAGACTTGCTTCATGAAGTACCTGATTACAACGCTCATGCTGGCGCACAGTTGATTGCGGCATTTTCGGCAAGTTTTCCACCCGGGACGGTTTTTGTTTGTGTGGTAGATCCGGGTGTTGGAACTGACCGTGACGGTGTTGTTGTGACAGCTGGAGGGCGCTGGTTTGTCGGACCTGACAACGGCCTGCTATCCATCGTTTCGGGGCGAAGTTCTGATGCCAAGGTGTGGCGCATTACCTGGAAACCTGAACTACTATCCTCAAGCTTTCATGGGCGAGACATCTTTGCAGTGTTGGCTGCTGAAATCGCAAAAGGTGAATTCCCATCGGTAAAACTTGAAGAGAAGTCAGCACTGAATGTTGAGTTTGATACGGGAGACCTTCCGCGTGTCATCTATGTCGATCATTTTGGCAATGCATGGACCGGACTGCGTGACACGGGTATTCCTCGGGGTTCACGAGTAGTTGCAAAAGGAAGTGAATTCATTCATGCCGACACTTTTGGGTCGGTCGGCAAGGGAGAAGGTTTCTGGTTTGTGAACAGTGTGGGCTTGCTTGAGTTGGCCATAAATCGTGGAAATGCGGCAGAGAAATTGGGCCTGAAAGTGGGAGATACAGTTCAGGTTTTTAAACCCAATTAGGAAACCAGCACCAGCCTGAAGTCGTTCACGTTTGTCCTGGTTGGCCCGGTAATGACGAGGTCTCCCAGAGCTTCGAAAAATCGATAGGCCTCATTGGCCTCAAGCAGTGCTTCAGGGTCAAGGCCTGAATCCTTTGCTCGGTGAAGCGTATCAGGCACCCATATGGCACCGGCATTGTCTTGGGTGCCATCAACGCCGTCTGTGTCACAAGCAATCGCCCAAACATTTGAATACTCGCTTAAAGCAAGGCCAAGCGCTAGCAGATATTCCGAATTGCGGCCGCCCTGGCCAGCTGGGTTTTGAACGTTGACGGTAGTTTCGCCACCGGAAAGAAGGGCAAAGGGGCTTTGGCTTGTTGTCAGGTGTTTGCGCACAAGCTCGGCATGGGCGCGTGCCACTTCTCTTGAATTACCCTCAATTTCTCCAAGGTTCAGTACAGAAAAGCTTCTTTGCTCCAGCCATTTCTGAGCAGCATACAAAGTCAATTTGGCGCCGCCTATGACAAGATTTGTGACTTTGTGAAAAGCAGGGTCGCCAGTCTTGGGTGTGTCTGGAATATTACCGCTGACTCCGCTCTGCAAGTGTTGTTGTACAGCTGGTGGCTGTTCAATTCTGTAGCGTTCTAATATATCAAGTGCATCCACGTACGTGTCCGGATCGGGCGCACAGGGACCGGAAGCGATATAAGCCGGTTCATCGCCAACCACGTCTGACAAAATCAATGCATGAACGGGTGCTTTGCTCAGCGCGGCAACCCGACCACCGGAGAATTGCGTGAGATGCTTGCGAACGGTGTTGATTTCCTGGATGTTGGCACCGCTGGAGAGCAAAGCTTTTGTGATGGTGCGTAATTCGCTTAGCGTAACTCCTTCAACTGGCAAGGCAAGCAGGCTTGAGCCACCGCCAGAAAGGAGGACGAGCAACAAGTCATCCGAAGTCAGACCTTGAATCGCATCCAGCATCCGGCTTGCAGCTGCAGCTCCACGTCCATCAGGAAGGGGGTGGCTGGCTTCGAGCAACTCAATCCTGTGTAGCGGGAGGCCATGCTGAAAACGAGTGACCACCAGGCCTGACAACGGCGATTCAACTGGCCAGCATGTTTCCACTGCTTTTGCCATGCTCGCAGCAGCCTTGCCGCCTCCTACGACGAGCGTTCGCCCTTGTGGTGGCGAAGGAAGGTGGGCGGCAATGAGATTTCCCGGGTTGGCTGCAGCCAGGGCGGCTTGGAATGCTTCAAGCAGCATGTTCTTGTTGATTTCCATGTGATGAATATTGCCATCGTTTCATGTTCGAAAGAACGGGACCATGGAAATGGTATAATGAGAACCATTATTAATAACGTGCCTAAGAACAATTAAAGTTGGTCGTGCAAAGACTAAAAGCAGCAAGGCTAAAAGACTTTGTGTGGCAGATGTGCAGGCAGTGAAAAAGTTGCGGAATAAATGATGCTGAAGTACCGGAAATTAATTTGGACTGTGTCTTGTATCGGGATGTTATGTGCAAGCGATGTGGTAAAAGCGGAAACTGAAGTTTCTGTTGAAATGGCTCTTCTTGGAGTCGGGCAGCGAGCGTTGACGGGTACGCTGAATGACGAAAATGAGGATGCCTTTAATATCAGAGGCGACATCAGTTTGAGTGCCAGGAAGGAGATATTCGACGATGCAACGGGTGAATTTTTTGGGCACGTCCGCTTCGGGGCAGGTAACGGTCTGGAAAGGATAAGTCCCGTTCTGACGGGTGCCGTGAACTCGACCGTCTTCGCAGATCCGGATGGCGACCTGACGGCACGCATCGCACAGCTCTGGTATGAGGTGGACCTTCAAATGAGTGAATTGCGGGACGAAAGATCTCGCCATCTAAAAGTCACCGCCGGCAAGATTGATCCATTCGTTTTCTTTGATCAGAATGAAATCGCCGATGATGAGTCGGCGGCATTTCTCAATAATGTTTTTGTACATAACCCCATGCTGGATTCAGGCGGCCATTTGGAAGCGGATGAATTTGGGTTTGCGCCGGGAATACGCTTTGCCTATTTAAGTGAGGGAAAGAGGGACGAATACTGGCAGGCATCGTTTGGTGTGTTCGGCAAGAACAAGTGGTCTAAGCCATTTCTGATTGGTCAGATTGAGGCAGGTGGTAATTACCTGTTTGGAAAATATGGTTCCTATAGGCTGTATGCATGGACTGGTAGCCATTACACACCTTATGCGAATGAATTTGATACAAACGTGGAGAAGCACAGTGGCTGGGGAATCAGCGCGAGCCAGAAAATCCTCGATCATGTGACGGTGTTTGCCCGCTACGGACATTCGACCAAAGGCCGGGTTCAGTTTGAACGTGCAGTCACCGTAGGGTTGGAATTGGAAGGGGTGTACTGGAAACGGGGAAAAGACCGTTTTGGGATTGCAGCTGGTCGCCTAGATACCAGCAAAGGGTTTCAAGCAGCAGCTCCATATATTGATGTGGATAACGATCTGAATGCGGACTTTGGTTACTTGCCCGCTGGTGCAGAAGAGCAATACGAAATCTACTATGCGTGGAAGCTCAATGACTATCTGGAATTGTCACCGGATTACCAGTGGATAAGAAATCCGGCAGGTGATTCATTGGCAAAAAACGTTTCCATTATGGGGTTACGCGCAAAACTGGCGTTTTGATCAGTTCTCAAGCCGTGGCTGGACTAGGTGAGAGCGCACCATGCTCAGTCGGTATATCAGGGGCATTACGAAGAGTGTCAGCATGGTTGCGACTGAAAGTCCCCACACCAGACTTGATGCCATTGGCCCCCATATAAGCGATTTTCCGGCAAGACCGGCAGCCAGCGAGAACAGACCTCCAATGGTGGTGGTCGTGGTAATCAGGATAGGAATCACCCTTCGGCGGGCGGCGTAGATTGATGCGTGCAGCAATCCCATGCCGGACTTGAGCCGTTCGTTGGCCGCATCAATCAGCACGATGGCGGAATTAACCGCAATGCCAGTCAGCGCAATGATGCCGTACATGGTGTAGAGCGAAAGCGGGTTCTGCGTAATGACAAGTCCGATCGTTACTCCTGTGAAAGCGAGTGGCACGGTAATCAGGATCATCAACGGCTGCCAGTAACTCTTGAACTGCGCTGCAAGGATCAGGTAAATCAGGCCTACTCCCAACAAGAAAAGCCCGGGCATAGCATCGAGACTTTCCTGTACATCTTCCAGTTCTCCTGAGAAGTCGAGCGAGACACCGGGAAAGCGTGCTGCGATCTTGTTCCACTCCTCCTGGATGATGCGATTGGCTGTCAGCGTATCCGCCGCATCCTTGCGATCCTTGTCCAGGTTGGACTCGACGGTAATGGCGCGGCGCAGATTGTAACGCTTGATCACACCCTGGCTCTGGCTGGTTTCGACTTCGGTCAACGCGCCAAATGTCGTGGTGCCTCCTGAGGGAAGGGGTGCCGGATCATTCAGGAGTTCGCTGATGTCAGCCATCGGTTTTCGTTCGGCCAATACGCGCACTTCAATCTTGTCACCACCCTCCCGCATTTCTGCAACGACCTCTCCGTCGGTATGTAGTCTGACAAGCCGCGAGACCATCGCAGGGTCAAGGCCGGCATTGCGTACGGCATTGGCGTCAAGGCGCAAAACCAGCTGCTGTCGACCAGCGACTTCATCATCCGCAATGTCTTTGGTGCCAGGAATTTTTGACACGATGGATTTAATGGCATCCGCTGCGGCGCGCAGCTCCTTGTAATCATCGCCACGCGCTCTGACCTTGACCGGCTTGGAGGCGGGCGGCCCGCCGGATACTTCAAGGAAGGTAATGCGCGCCCGTCCGGAAAGCGCCTCAATATCCTCGCGCATGGCAGCAACAACTTCGTCTGTCGTTTTCATATCGCCCTTTCTCGGGTTCAATGACACGACAACCTGGCCGTAGGCGGGGCCGTACAAAGGCTCGGTGTCGGTGAACTTGATCCCGGCATTGGCGGCAATACCACGCACTTCGGCGGCGTCCAATTTTTGCCGGACAGCTCTCTCAACCCGTTGCACTTCCAAAAGCGTGGAATCAATGGTTGTTGATGGGGGCATGTCCACGTTCACATAAAAAATGCGCAAAGGATCAAAGGCAAAGAACTGGATTTTGACCAGCCCGCCGGCAAGAGAACTGACTGCAAGCGCTATTAAAAGCACTAGTCCGGTCAGGCTAAGCCAGGGATGGCGCATGGTCTTGATGAGGAAGCGCGAATACTTAACGCGCACCCAGTGGGTAAAATTTTCTCGCTTCTTTTGCAGTCGGCCTGGCTTGGCCATGTTCATCCTCAAAGCGACCACATGGGTGGGCAACATCCAGTAGGCCTCCAGCAGCGAGGCAAGCAGTGCAATCGAAACGACAGCTGGGATCACAAACATGAACTTACCGACAATGCCGGGCAACAGCATCAATGGCAAAAAGGCAGCGAGTGTCGTGAGTACAGCGGAAAACACAGGATGCCCAACTTCCCGCACCGCATCCATGGCTGCCTCAAGAACAGCTTGTCCACGCACCAGACGGTAATAGATGGCTTCGACGATGACCACGGCATCGTCCACCAGCATGCCCAGTACGATGACAATGCCGAGCAGCACCGAGATATTTAGCGTGAAGCCCATGGCGGATAATGCCCAGAAGGCAGCGGCCAGCGAAAAAGGAATACCCAGCCCGATCAGCATGGCGATGTGCGAACCAAGAAACAGCCAGGTAATCAACAGCACCAGCATCAGGCCAAGCAGCGCATTGGTCTGCATGATGTTGATGGCCTGGCGCGTGGGAATGGTCTGGTCGTCCAGCAGTACGACTGCAAGTCCGCTGTTGCCCAGATTGCTGTTTTTTGCTGCCAGGTAGTCGTTAATCCTTCCCACCAGCTCCAGGGTATTGGCGGCAGTGCGCTTGTTGACTGCCAGCAGCACAGCGGGCTGCCCATCCTTGCTGACTAGCTGCACGGGCTTTTCTCGTGCGCGTACAACCTCGGCCAGAGTGCCCAATGGCACGCGGTTCTGAGGTGAGGCAGCAGGCGTTACCTGGATAGCCGCAAGAAGGTCCGGATTGCTGGATTGGCCAACAACCCGAACCAGCCAATCCTGATCTCCCACGCGCGCTTGGCCAGCAAAGATGTCACGGAACCAGCGCGACACGGAATCGGCAACATCGTTGGCGGAAATACCGCGCGCGGCTGCAGTGGCAGGATCGAAACGTACATGAAGTTCCGGGTCCTGAAGCCCGGTGCTGAATACCGCGTCGACACCCTTCATGCGTTCAAGATCATCCTTTACCTGGCGAGCAAGGGCGCGCAAACGTTCGTCGTATGCCTGCGACGTGATCATCACCATCGCTGTCGGAAAACCATTGGCGGTTGTGATTTCCAGCACGTTCGGGTCGCTGGCTTCGCTGGGCAATTCGGAGTCAGCCTGGTTTTGCACCTCTCGGCGCAAATCATTCATGCGCTTGTCGAAGGTGCGGCTGTCCAGATCCTGAAAACGCACCAGCATCGAAGAAACGTTTTCTCGGCTGTTGCTGGAAATGAATTTGACGTCCGCTACCCGGGCAACGGCCTCCTCAAGCGGTCGGGTGACGCGTTTCTCCACATCCTCGGCAGAAGCGCCGGGCAGTCTGGTGTTGATGTTTACCCAGTTGAAATTGACTTCCGGATCCTGCTCGCGCGGCATGTTCTGGTATGCCATCAACCCCATGAAGAGCGTCACCACGAACGCAATGTTTGCGAGGGGATGGTTGCGGATCAGTCGTTCGAACAGGCTCATGCAGAATTGGTATGTCGTTTATTTCGTGGGCGTAGGAGTGGCACCCGAAGACTGCACGCTAACGGCTTGACCATCCTGAAGTGCAAAGCGACCTTCGGTAATCAACTGCATGTCACTTGTTGGCTGGAAAGGCGCAGGGCGCCCCTCCTGCGCATCGGCCACGGCGACAAAGCGCGCATGTCCCTGTTCCAACACAAAGATGCCCAAGGCGCCTTTGCGCATTACCAGCAAGTCCGCTGGCAAATGTGGCACTGCGCTCTGCCACAGGATCTGGCCGGTGGCACCCGGTTTGGGGATTTCCTTGCCGAACACAAGCCGTGCTTCCTGGGTTCTGCTGGTTCCGCTCATGGCAGGCGATACGCGCTTGAGCTTGAGAAGATACCTGCCATCCGGCGTCTGGAATTCGATGACTTCAGCCTTGGCCAGGCTTTCAGCGTCCTTTGCCTGCACCTGCGCGGAAACTTCAAGCGACTGCAAGTCCCATAGCGTAACCAGCGGCATGCCAGGGCTGGCTAGTTCACCCACATTGCCCGGTACGGCTTCGACGATCGCTGCGAACGGCGCTGTGATGATGCACTTTCCCACGTTGCTTTGCGCCCCATCGACCTGGCCTGCTTGCAAGTCGCGGTCGGCCTTGGCCACATTGACTTCAGTGCGTTGTTTGTCGAGAGCATCGCCGGATATGAAATTCTTCGCCGCCAAATCCTCGCTGCGCTTGAACTGCAAGTTCGCCAGTTGCAACCGGGCTTCAGCCGCGGCAAATGCGGCCTGGGCCTGGTTCAATGCAATCTTGTAATCCCGGCAGTCCAGACGGGCCACCACCGTGCCCCTGGAAATTTTCTGACCGGCCTCAACGGGCAGCGCCGAAATGCGTGCAGCAATCTGCGCCGCCATGCTGCTGATATTGCGCGAAATCACCTGCGCCTGGGCTGTCAGTTGGGGGTAGATAACCGCCTCGTGGATCTGCACCGCGGTGACTTGTGCAGCAGCGTCGGCGTTATGCGTTGATACGGGTGGCTTGCCTTCATCCCTGCCGCATGCGGCGATCAGGGGCAACAAAAGAAGAATGATGAGCTGTCGCATAAATAGCTTAAACCGTGGTGAACAAGCATCAGCATAAACCATGCTTGGGGCTGTGTAATGCATGGTTATGCCAAAAACGGTGTTTGGCAGATTTTCGTATGCTCGTATGATTGAATCTTTAGAATGCCAAGGGGGGTTCGCCATGTATAAAGGCGGTTGTCTTTGCGGGGCTGTTCTCTTTGAGATCAATGGACCGATAGGCAATATCGTGCACTGTCACTGCTCGCGCTGCCGCAAGGCGCAGGGCAGTGCATTTGCCACCAACGGCATTGTCAAAGCTGGCGATTTCAATATTGTTTCCGGTGCTGATGCACTTACGGGCTACGAATCATCACCGGGGCAAACCAAGTTCTTCTGCAAGGTATGCGGATCGCCGATCATGAGCAAGACAGCCACGAAATCCGATCAGGTGCGCGTGCGGCTGGGCACAATTGAATCGGACATTGAAGAACGGCCCATGGCTCATATATTCGTCACATCAAAGGCAAACTGGGAAGAAATATGCGGCAATATTCCCCAATACGAGGGTTATGAACCCGGCAGGGAGAAAGCATGAACAAAAAATGCATCCAGGTTTTTGCGGCCTTTGTTTGTTTCGTGTCAGCATACGCAAACGCTGCCGACGATTACCGTTGCGCCATAGAAAAACGCATCAGTGCAACTACGGAGGCTCCCGCCTTGCGGACGGTTCAGGAAAAGGCTTATATAGGAAAGCAGTTCACGGTAGAAAGGGCAACCGGCATCATGGCCGGGGCTTTGCAAAATGCATTTTCCAACGATCCGGAAATTATTGACGACGCCTCAACTGGAAGTGCCTACAAGGTGGTGAGGGCCATCAAGCAAGAGGAAGAGCATATATATGGCTCCAACATCTATGCCCTCATCATTAATGAGCAAGAGAAATCGTCACGGAAGTCGTTTGTGTTCATGGAAAATGATGTCGTCTATTTTGGCAACTGCGAACACACCAAGCTTGGCCGCTGAAGGGTTTCTGATGTCCAAGAAAAGGCCGCCCAAGTGGGCGGCCTTTTATTTGCTGCTGTTACAGCCAAATTACATGCTGACCTGAATTTCGCGGTCGTTGGTGGCCTGGAGTGGGCGGGCATTCATTTCGTAGAGTTTCTGGAAACTCTTTACCTGCTTGGCGGAAACCTTCACCGGCTCCTTCATCACCATCCACTTCACACCTTCGCTGCAAGGCGGCGTGGTCAGCGATCCAGCAAAGCTGTAGTAGCCCTTGCCGGCAGGCATCAGGTTTGCGGCGTTGATGGTCACGTTGGCATAGCTGCGCTCTTCACCCGCTTCGGTGGGCATGCGGCCCATGGCGGCGCCAAAGGCCTTGTTCTCGGCCCCCTTGTCCAGCAGTACCCCTATCACAGCCAGTTTGCCGTCGTCGCTCTTGTGAACGAAGTGGGCAACCATGGCGTGGCGCTTGCCGTCAGTTGCTTCTTCGCTGGGGGTATGGAAGTGGAACTGCAGCAGCTTGTACTGCTTGCCGTCCACGGTAATGCTGCTGCCTTCGGCGTAGTTCACTTGTAGGGTGTGGCCGTTGTTCACGATCTTCAAGGGGGAATCCTTGTAGTCGAACTGGATCTCGGGCAGTTTGGCAGGCTTGGCACCCTTGATATCGATAGGCGATTGCACCTTGCCTACGCCGCAAGTGGAAAACTCGGCTGCCATCTCGCCCCAGTGTCCGGGGCCATGTTCGCCTTCATATTCCCAATGGGGGCCGGAAGCGATGGCAATTGGGCTAAAAGCAAATGCAACTGCAACGGCGAGTGCCGCCTTGATCTTGTTCGACTGCATTATTCCTCCAGATAAGTTGTGGTAGATGCCGCGAAAAGGCACAGATAAGCCCTGGGCGCAGCGATTTTACCTGAGTAATGGCATGCCAAGAACTAGTTCAAAAGCCATAGGGACGGGAAGTCAGGGCAGTATTTGATATGTGGAATCCTTTGCGACCATTGCCTATAAACAATGCATAAGGGGGAGAAAGAACAACATGGAAGAAATCTTTCGATTCGCCGACGAGATGGGGCCGGCCAAGGTGATTCACGTGCATGAGCCTGGCATCGGGCTGAAGGGCATATTGGTTATCGATAACGTCGCCCCTGGCCCTTCCATCGGCGGACTGCGCATGGCACCGGATGTCAGCACTGAAGAATGTTTTCGCCTTGCCCGAGCCATGACCCTGAAAAACGCTGCTGCCGATCTACGCCATGGTGGTGGCAAGTCGGTGTTGTATGGAGACCCGCGCATGCGCAAAGAACAAAAGGAGCAGTTGATCCGCGCCTTTGCCTGCGCCCTCGAGCACGAGGACAACTACATCTTCGGCCCCGACATGGGCACGGACGAGGAATGCATGGCCTGGATCAAGGATGAGATCAATCGTTCGGTCGGTTTGCCGAAGGAAATCGGCGGCATCCCGCTGGACGAGATTGGCGCCACCGGATGGGGACTGTCCCACGTGACTGAGGTGGCTCTGCGCTACCGAGACTTTCCGCTTTCAGGCGCGCGCTTCGCCATCCAGGGCTTTGGTGCAGTGGGCAAGCATACCGCCCGCTTTCTGTCTGCCAAGGGTGCGGTGCTGGTGGCCGCTGCCGATACGGCAGGCACCATCGCCAACCCCAAGGGCATCGATGTGGCCAAGCTCTCGGAATTGAAGGAAGCTGGCAAGACCGTGCTGGATTACCCGGATGGCGAGAAACTCGAGCGCGATGCCGTGATCGATGTGGAATGCGATATCTGGATACCAGGCGCCCGGCCTGATGTGATCCACGAGGACAATGTGGATCGCCTGAAAACCAGGCTTGTCATCGAAGGCGCCAATATCCCCATCACCCACGGTGCAGAGAAGATGCTGCATGAAAAAGGCATCCTGTGCGTGCCGGACTTTATTGCCAATGCCGGCGGCGTGATCTGCGCCGCCATGGAATACGCCGGCGCCAGCGAATCCGCCGCATTCGAAACCATTGCCGAAAAGCTTCGAAACAACACCGAGGAAGTGCTGGAAAAGACCACTAAGCAGGGCATGCTGCCGCGCGAGGCGGCCATGGAAATGGCAGTCGCAAGGGTGAAGAAATCCATGTCCTATCGACGCTGGAACATTTACTGATGTATCGCATACGCTTTCACGGCCGAGGCGGCCAAGGCATGAAGACAGCGAGCCGACTGCTGGGTACCGCGCTGCATCTGGAAGGCTTTCAGGTACAGGACGCGCCGCGCTATGGCGCCGAGCGTCGAGGTGCGCCGATCTTCGCCTACGTGCGAGCTGCGAAAGAACCCATTTTCGAGCGCGGCATCATCCGCGTGCCAGACCTCGTCATCGTTGCTGACGATAGCCTGGTACCGGTTCCCGCAGCCGGTGTACTGCAGGGCGTTTCCGAATACACCGTCATGCTGATTAACACTGGCGAGGATGCAGAGACCTGGAAGCATCGACTGAATTTCAAAGGCACCGTGCTGACCCTGCCGGCTGAGCCGGCGGAACGCGCCGAGTTGAAATTTGTCGGCGCCACCTGCGCTGGTGCGGCGGCGTGCCTGCTCGGCGTCGTTTCCAAAGGAAAACTCGAAGCCGCATTCCGCGAGGAACTATCCAAGCACGGCGAAGCGGTCGTCAAGCGCAACCTCGATCAGGCGTTCGCCGCCTTTGAAAAGATGGAAGCGAATGCCGGTTGTGTCAGCGAAGGTGCGGCCACCAGCGTGGATGAGTCACCGGCTGCCGATTGGGTAGAGTTGCCGTTGGACGAGTCGGACATCGCAGCATCGGCCGTGCATGCCGGCGCCACCAGTGTCGAAGTGCGCACCGGTTTGTGGCGCATCATGCGCCCGGTAATCGACTACGAGCGCTGCAACAAATGCTGGTGGGTGTGCAGCGAGTTCTGCCCGGACAGCGCGATCAAGGTGAAAGAGGGTAAACCTGAAATTGATTATGACCATTGCAAGGGCTGCATGATCTGCGTTGCGCAATGCCCGCCGCACGCAATCGAAGCGGTGCCGGAAGAACAGTTTGCGGAGGAGAAGAAATGACCAGCACGCTCATCACCGGCAATCAGGCGGCTGCCTGGGGCGCACGGCTGGCGCGCGCCGATTACCTGCCGGCCTTTCCCATCACGCCGCAAACGGAAATCATAGAAACCCTGGCCGAGTGGATCGATGCCGGCGAGATCGACCTGCGCATGACCATGATGGAATCCGAGCATTCCATGATTACNNTGCGCCACCTGCCAGGAGGTGCTCGACCAGACGCTGATCGCCTATCGCCTTGCTGAACATCATCGCGTGCGTTTGCCGGTATTGGTTAACCTCGACGGCTTCTACCTTTCCTTTACCCGCGAACCGGTGGAAATCCCAGACCAGAAAGCAGTAGACCACTTCATTCCTAAATTCAATCCTGAAACCACCAAGTTTCGTGCAGGCGAGCCGTTGAGTCAGGGTGTGGTGGTGCTGGGTTCCACACCGTATTCCTATTTCCGCTACGAGAACCATCTCGCCTCGATGCAGGGATTGAAGGCCTACGAGGAAATCGCCGCAGAATTCGCGCAGCAGTTCGGGCGCGAATACCACACGCTGGAAACCTACCGCAGCGAGGACGCGGAATTCGTACTGTTCATGATGGGTTCATTTGCCACCAAGGCCAAGGATGCCGTCGACCGCATGCGCGAAGCCGGGTGGAAGGTTGGGCTGGTGAGGCCGCGCATGATGCGCCCGTATCCGGATGAGCCACTGCGTCAGGCGCTTGCTGGAAAACTCGGCGTGGCAGTCGTCGACCAAAATATTTCCATGGGCAAGGGCGGAGTACTGCACAGCGAACTCGCTTCGGTGCTGTATGGCCATCCGGATATGCCGCCAATTCTGGCCAGCTTCATCGGCGGCTTGGGCGGGCGCGACTTTGCACCGGAAGAGTTTTTTGAAATGGTGAAGGTGTTGCGCGCTGCAACAGAAGAGGGCAAGCCGCCACCGCCGCGTCTGCTGTTCACCAAAAACGAGCTGCGAGAAGTGCGAAAGATGCAGGCCATTGCCCACGCGGAGCGTGAGGAGCTATCGAAATGAGCGAACAGCCAATCACCATTTACAAGCGAATGAAGGATTTGCCTTCCACGCATATTCTAGGTGCGGGCACTGCAATGTGTGCGGGCTGCGGGGGGCTGCAGGCCATTCACGAGGTCTACGACATCCTCGGCAAGAACACCATTTTCGTGAATGCGGCCGGCTGCATGAGCTTATTGGCGATCTACCCGTTCACGCCCTTTAGCGGCTCGTGGTTGTACACCTCGATGGCTTCCGCGCCGGCGGGAGCGCAAGGCGTGCGTGACGCGCTCGACATCCTGCTGGACAGGAAGCGCATCAAGCCAGAGGAAGACCTCAAAGTCGTGGTGCTCACTGGCGACGGCGCCGCCAACGGTATTGGTGTATCGTCCACCTCCGGCGCCATGGAACGCGGCCTCGACTTCATGTATCTCTGTTATGACAATGAGGGCTACGGCAACACCGGCCAGCAGACCTCGGCTGCCACGCCGCATGGCGCCAAGACCTCCACTTCAACAGGCGCGCAAGGTTTTGGCGGCTTCAAGAAAGACCTGTTCGCCATCTGGGCCGCGCACAAGCCAGCCTATGTCGCCACCGTCATCGGAGCCGAGCCGATGGACCTCGCGCGCAAGATCGAGAAGGCCAAGAACATGAATGGCCCGCGCATGATCATCGCCCTGTCGCCGTGCCCGACCGGCTGGGAATTCGATCCTATGGAAACAGTGGAAATAGGCAGGCTCGCGGTCAAGACAGGAATCTGGCCGCTCAAAGAATACGAGAACGGCAAGGTGATCCATACGAAAATTCCGAGAGAGCGTGTGCCGGTGGAGGAATATCTGAAAAGGCAGGGACGCTTCAAACACCTGTTCGAGCCGGAGCGCAAAGACGCGCTGATCAATGTTATCCAGGCGCGGGTGGACGCCTATTGGGCATCAGTCGAAAGCCAGGCATGACAGCACTTACGAAAAGCTATTGCCACCGCGGTGGCGAACTGCCGCTGCTGGGCGCAACCATCCCTGAGCATTTTGCCAGTGTGGTCGTCGCCCATGGTGAGCGCGAAGCTGTGGTGTCGCTGCCGCAAAACCGCCGTCTTACTTATGAGCAACTGGCAGAGGAAATCGATCGCGTGGCGCGCGGGCTTGTAGGTTTAGGCTATGGCAAGGGTGACCGCATCGGCGTCTGGTCCACCAACAACATCGAATGGCTGCTGCTGCAAATGGCCACGGCGCGCATCGGCAGTGTGCTGGTCAACATCAACCCGGCCTATCGCACGCACGAACTTGAATATTCGCTCAAGCGCTCCGAGGTGCAGGGGATTTTCCTCATTCCGTCTTTCCACAGCAGCGACTACGTGGAGATGATGTGTGAACTTCTGCCGGAACTGGATAGCGGCGGCACGGAAATCAAAAGCGCAGCGCTGCCATTGCTTAAACGCGTGGTGCTGTACGACCCGGCCAAGCCCGAAGATACTTCACGCCCACATCCCGGCTTCACCCTGTGGCAGGAAATGCTGGCTGCCGGCAAGGATATTTCTCTTGAAAAATTGAACGAGACCACCGCCTCGCTCGACCGCGACGATCCCATCAACATCCAGTACACCTC
>DKAU01000127.1 GCA_002450925.1 Thiobacillus sp. UBA6918
ATGGGTGTGCAGGTTGATGAGGCCCGGAATCAGCACATGTTCGGGGAGCTCGACGGTTTCGCGGGCGGCAAATCGGCTGGATGCCGAGTCTGCCGGGCAGATTTCCACAATGCGGCCTCCCTTGACTGCAAGGGCATGATTGGCAAGCACGCCATCGGGCTGTATCGGGACAATCCAGCGGGGGAATATCAGCAAATCGACAGGTTGGGCCATGCCTGCATTTTCCCTTTAATCGAGTGCTCAGGGAAGCCGGTCTGGAAACCAGACCATGTTAAAATTGCAGCTTTCAATAAATAACAAGCTGGTCATGGAACAGTTCGCCAAAGAAACCCTGCCAATCAGCCTGGAAGAGGAGATGCGCCGGTCCTATCTGGATTACGCCATGAGCGTGATNNCATCGGTAAGTACCACCCCCACGGTGATACCGCGGTGTACGACACCATCGTCCGCATGGCGCAGGATTTCAGCTTGCGTTACATGTTGATCGATGGCCAGGGCAACTTCGGCTCCATAGACGGCGATAACGCAGCAGCCATGCGTTACACCGAAATCCGCATGGCGAAGATCGCCCATGAGATGCTGGCTGACATTGACAGGGAAACCGTTGATTTTGGTCCCAACTATGACGGCTCCGAGCATGAACCGCTGGTATTGCCTGCAAAAATACCCAACCTCTTGATCAATGGCAGTTCGGGTATTGCCGTAGGTATGGCGACCAACATCCCGCCGCATAACCTGAACGAAGTCTGCAAGGCCTGTCTGGCACTGCTGGGCAACCCGGAAACCACGATCGATGAATTGATCGAACTGGTGCCTGCACCTGATTTTCCGACCGCCGGCATCATCTACGGCCTCTCTGGAGTCAAGGAAGGGTATCGCACCGGCCGCGGACGTGTGGTCATGCGCGCCAAGTGTCACTTTGAGGACATAGGCAAGGGCAGTGACCGCCAGGCCATCATCATTGACGAACTTCCGTATCAAGTGAACAAGGCCAACCTGCTGATAAAAATCGGCGAACTGGTCCGCGACAAACGGATAGAAGGTATTTCAGATTTGCGTGACGAGTCCGATAAATCTGGAATGCGCGTCGTTATAGAACTCAAGCGCGGCGAGAACGCCGACGTGATCCTGAACAATCTGTACAAAGACACACAGATGCAGGACACCTTTGGCATGAACATGGTGGCCCTGGAAGACGGTCAGCCACGCCTGCTCAACCTGAAGGAAATGCTTGATGCCTTCTTGCGACATCGGCGCGAGGTCGTTACACGTCGCACGGTATTCGAACTCAAGAAGGCCCGGGATCGCGGCCATATCCTGGAAGGTCTGGCGGTGGCGCTGTCCAACGTCGATGAAATCATCCAGATCATCAAGTCCTCAGAAACGCCACCCATTGCCAAGGAAAAACTCATGGGCAAGGCCTGGCGTTCTGCGTTGGTGGAGGAAATGCTGGCCCGCGTCGACCCCGATTTCTCTCGTCCAGCAGGTCTTGCACCCCAGTATGGCCTGCACAAAAACGGCTACCACTTGTCCGACGTCCAGGCCCAGCGCATCCTTGAGATGCAACTGCAGCGCCTGACCAACCTGGAACAGGACAAGATCGTCGGCGAATACAAGGAAGTCATGGAAAGAATCGCCGACCTGCTGGATATTTTGGCCAATTCTGCCCGGGTGACACAGATCATTCGTGACGAACTCAATCAGGTCAACGAGCAGTTTGGCGACAAGCGCCGTTCAGTGATCGTAACCGACACCCAGGACCTGTCGATGGAGGATCTGATTGCGCCTGAGGACATGGTGGTTACACTGTCCCACACCGGCTATATCAAGACCCAGCCTATGGACGACTACCGTGCGCAAAAGCGCGGCGGACGCGGCAAGCAGGCGGCGGGTACCAAGGACGAGGATTTCATCGAGAAGCTGTTCGTGGCCAATACCCACGACTACATCCTGTGCTTCTCCAACCGCGGCCGCATGTACTGGCTCAAGGTTTACAACGTGCCCCAGGGCGGACGCGCCAGCCGCGGCAAGCCCATCGTCAACCTGTTGCCGCTGGTGGAAGGCGAGAAGATCAACACCCTGCTGCCGGTGAAAACCTTCGACGACGACCATTACGTCTTCATGGCCACGTCTAACGGCATCGTCAAGAAGACCCCGCTCACTGAGTTTTCGCGCCCGCGTACGGCCGGCATTATTGCGGTCAATCTGGACGAGAAAGATTACATGATTGGCGCAGCCATTACCGACGGCAAGCATGACGTGATGCTGTTCTCGGACGGTGGCAAGGCGGTGCGTTTCGACGAAAACGACGTGCGCCCCATGGGCCGCAATGCACGCGGTGTGATCGGCATGCGGCTGGGCTCGGGCAAACAGGTTATTTCGATGCTGGTGGCGGAAAATGAGACGGATTCTGTGCTGACCGCAACCGAAAATGGGTTTGGCAAGCGAACATTGATTACTGAATACACCCGCCATGCGCGCGGCACCCAGGGCATGATTGCCATTCAGACCACGGCCCGCAATGGCAAGGTGGTGGCGGCCACCCTCGTCAACGAAGAGGATGAGATCATGCTGATTACCGACGGCGGCGTACTGATCCGTACGCGCGTGAAGGAAATTCGTGAAATGGGTCGCGCAACGCAGGGGGTCACGCTTATCAATCTGGATGAAGGCCAGAAACTGATTGGTGTCGAGTCCATCCAGGAAGCAGAGGGAGAGGACTGATGGCAACGCGCTTGCGCGATTATCTCCGCAAGCCGACGGGCCGCGCTGCCCAGCATCCGCACTATCTGGAAATTGTCGTCGCCCGAACAGGACACTCCGCGCATACTTTCCGAATCAATCTCGACACCTTGAAGAAAACCAGTCAGATATTGGGGCTGGTTTTTCTTGCTTGGTTCGGCGGCACTTTTTATGTGGCCTATTCGCACATATCCAACATGGAAGCGATTGCCAGGGCTGACGAGCAGGCCGAGAAGATTACCCTGCTTCAAAACAGCAATGAAAAACTGGCCGAAGAAAAACAGAACATGGGGCAACACCTGTTCAGCCTGCAGCAACGTGTTGAGCAGCTGGCCGCTGGTGTGCATGGACTGGTGAACCGTACGCGGTCAAAATTTCCAGTAGAAAAAGAGCAAAACAAAGCTCAGGGGGGTATTGCCATCCCCCTGAACTTTGCCAATGCGGGACAAATTGTAGATTCGGAGTTTTCTCTTCTGGATGAGCGCATAAGCAGCGTGCTGCCTGAACTGGAAACAACCCTTTCCCGTGAGTTGTCGCGCCCAGTAGGTTCGCCAATAGCGGTTCAGGCAGATATCAGTTCCACCTACGGCCTGAGATCCAATCCTTTTGGAGATGGCCACGAGTTTCACAATGGCGTGGATTTCATAGCTGATACCGGTACCCCCATCATGGCAACTGCACCTGGTCGCGTAATTGCTGCAGGTTACGAGGGGGCAAATGGAAATCGTGTGGCAGTTGACCACGGTTTTGGCTATCGCAGCGTTTACGCGCATCTGTCGAAGGTGCGCGTAAAGACTGGTGAACAGATACAAAAAGGCCAGGTTATAGGCCTTTCTGGAAATACCGGCCGTTCCAGTGGCCCGCATTTGCACTACACACTTTATTACCGCGGGCAGACTGTCAATCCTGCCCGTTATTTGAAAACCAATTAATGCAGGCAGCTAGCAAGGAGGCGGAGAATGGTATTCAAGACAAAGCAGGGTACAGAAGATAAAAAATCCAACACCCAGAACATGGCGATGACTTTCGTCAGCAAGGGCAGCGAGATCAAGGGGGATATCCATGCCGCAGGCAATTTGCGGATTGATGGTACCGTTCGCGGAAATGTGCAAGTTGACGGCGATCTGGAAGTCTCAACGAGCGGCCTTATCGAGGGCAAGGAAGTCAGTGCGCGGAACATTGTCATACATGGGCATGTGAAGGCGACCCTGACAGCGTCTGAGCAGTTGCGCATTCATAGCCAGGGTCACGTACATGGGGATGTCACCTCCATGTCGCTGGACATCGAAGCAGGAGCAAGTTTTGTCGGGTATAGCCATACCGGCAAGGCGAGCGCGGAAATCCACAGTATTGAAAACACAGCAAAGAAGGAAAAATGAGCAGCGTCTACAATTTCAGCGCAGGTCCGGCAGTCCTGCCCAAGGCCGTATTGCAGCAGGTTCAGCAGGAACTGGTCGATTGGCACAACAGCGGCATGTCTGTCATGGAAATGTCGCACCGCGGCAAGGAGTTCATGGGTATCGCTGCGGAAGCAGAAGCCGACTTGCGTTCATTGATGGGCATCCCATCCAACTACAAGGTGTTGTTCCTCCAGGGAGGGGCGTCTTCCCAGTTTGCCATGGTGCCGATGAATCTTTTGGGTGGCAAAGCCGGCGCTGATTATCTGAATACTGGTGAATGGTCCAAGAAGGCAATCAAGGAAGCCAAAAGGTTCGCCAGCGTAAATGTGGTTGCCAGCAGCGAAGACAAGAATTTCTCTTATGCGCCAGGGCAGGATGCTTGGAAACTGGATTCCAATGCTGCCTATGTTCATTACACGCCTAACGAAACCATCGGCGGCGTGGAAATCTTCTGGACACCAGAGACCGGTAACGTACCGCTGGTCGCGGACATGTCCTCAAACATCCTGTCGCGACCCATGGACGTGTCGAAGTACGGCCTGATCTATGCCGGTGCGCAGAAGAACATCGGGCCTGCCGGATTGACTATCGTCATCGTACGCGAAGACCTGATTGGGCAGACCGTGGCCGGTACGCCGACCATGTTCGACTACAAAACGCATGCCGAGAACGAATCCATGTACAACACGCCGCCAACCTTTGCCATGTACGTGGCAGGCCTGGTGTTCAAGTGGATTGGAGCTCAAGGTGGTCTGGCTGCCATGGAAAAGATCAATCGTGAAAAAGCTGGACTGCTGTATGACGCGCTGGACGGCACCGATTTCTACAATTCTCCGGTGGCGAAGGAAAACCGCTCATTGATGAACGTGCCTTTCACGTTGAAAGATGCTGCACTGGATGAGGCCTTCCTCAAAGGCGCCAAGGAGCGTGGCTTGCTGCAGCTAAAGGGCCACCGTTCGGTGGGCGGCATGCGTGCATCAATATACAACGCCATGCCGAGAGCGGGCGTGCAGGCATTGGTTGATTACATGAAAGAGTTCGAGAAGAAAAATGGCTAAGGCTTACAAGATCCTCACCCTGAATGCCATTTCCGCCAAGGGTCTTGGCAGGTTGCCGCAAACTTATTCCGTTGGCGGCGATATTTCCGAGCCTGATGCCATCCTTGTGCGTTCACACAACATGCATGACATGAATATTCCGTCCAGTGTCATGGCCATCGGCCGTGCCGGTGCGGGAACCAACAATATCCCGGTCAAAGTCATGACCGAGCGCGGCGTGCCAGTATTCAATGCGCCTGGCGCCAATGCAAATGCAGTGAAGGAACTGGTCATCGCGGGGATGCTGATGGGGGTGCGCAATCTTGTCCCTGCAGTTAAATTCTGCGAGGGACTCACTGGTTCAGACGAAGAGGTTCATAAGGCGACCGAAGCAGGCAAGAAGAAATTTGCAGGCGGTGAATTGCCCGGACGCACGCTTGGTGTAATTGGATTGGGTGCCATCGGATCGCTGGTTGCCGATGCTGCCATCAAGTTTGGCATGAATGTTGTCGGTTTTGACCCGGGTATTACCGTCGAAGCTGCCTGGCGTCTGCCGGCACAAGTGAAGAAAGCTGCGAGCGTCGAAGACTTGTTGCGCCAGAGCGATTTCGTTTCCTTGCATGTGCCCCTGATCGATGCCACGCGCAATCTCATCAATGCCGATCGTATAGCCGCCATGCGTCACGATGCGATCCTGCTCAATTTTGCGCGCGAAGGCACGGTGGACAATGTTGCCGTTATCGAAGCGCTGAACGCAGGCAAGCTCGGCGCGTACATTTGCGACTTTCCTGCAAACACGCTCAAGGGTCACGCCAATGTCGTGACACTGCCGCATCTGGGCGCGTCGACCGAAGAAGCTGAGGAAAACTGCGCCATCATGGTGGCGCAGCAAGTGGCGGATTTTCTGGAGAATGGCAACATCCTCAACTCAGTCAATTTCCCCAATGTGGAAATGGGCCGTGAATCTGCCTACCGACTGGCCTTGTCCAATGCAAACGTGCCCAACATGGTAGGCGCTATTACATCTGCCCTTGCTGGCGCCGGACTTAACATCCATAACATGGTCAACAAGTCCAAGGGTGATACGGCTTATACGCTGGTTGATGTGGATAGCCCCGTTACTGACGCCGTGCTGAAGCAACTGGGCAGTATCAATGGGGTATTGAACGTTCGGTATCTGCCAGCAGATGAGTAATGATCTCGTTAACCTGCGTGATCAGATCGACGCGATCGATGCTGAGTTGCTGCGCCTCCTAAACGAGCGTGCCAAACTGGCGCAGCATGTTGGTCATATAAAGGACGGACAGATCTACCGTGCCGAGCGCGAAGCGCAGGTGTTGCAGCGGCTGAAGTCAGAAAACAAGGGCCCGCTAAAACCTGAAAACATCGAGCTGCTTTTTCGCGAGATCATGTCGGCTTGCCGCGATCTTGAGCAACATCTTCGGATCGCCTATCTTGGGCCTGAGGGTACTTTCAGTCAGGCAGCTGCATACAAACACTTCGGCCATGCGGTCGGAGATGTCGCCTGCAGTACGATCGATGATGCGTTTCGTGCAGTAGAAACAGGTCGGGCCGACTATGCCATCGTGCCTGTCGAGAATTCGACCGAAGGTGCTGTTTCGCGCACGCTGGACCTGATCGTGGGCAGCACCCTGAAAATCTGCGGCGAAGTCCTGTTGCCAGTACATCAAAACCTGCTGCGCAAAGAAGACGGCCAGGAGGGGATTGTGAGAGTCTTCGGCCACGTGCAATCGCTGGCCCAGTGCCAGCATTGGCTTAACCAGAATCTACCCAATGTCGAGCGCGTTAGCGTTGAAAGCAATGCGGAAGGCGCGCGGCTTGCAGCGGATAATACTGCTGATGCTGCGATTGCCGGCGAGAACGCTGCCGAGGCATATGGACTCAAGGTCGTGGTGCCGCGCATAGAGGATGAGCCCAACAACACAACACGTTTTCTGGTCATGTCCGATCATGATGCACTTCCTTCTGGATGTGACAAGACTTCACTGGTTATGTCGGCTGCCAATGCACCGGGTGCGGTGGTCAAGCTGTTGCAGCCCCTGGCTGACGCCGGCGTGTCCATGACAAAATTCGAATCACGCCCCGTCAAGGGCACCAATTGGGAATACTTGTTCTTCGTGGATATTGAAGGACATCGCGACGATGAAAAAGTGGCTTCGGTACTCCGCGAAATCTCAGCCCGCGCACTTCTTCTAAAGGTGCTGGGTTCCTATCCTCGCGTGAAGCGCTAGCAGATAACCTTGTCTTGGTGCGCGAATACATTTTCTGCTTATTTAATCGATTAAATTAACTACTCGGCCCCAAAAATGAAAAAGTTGTTATGGCTGCCTGTTGTTTCAGGGTTGCTGTCCATGCCTGTGTGGGCAGCTATTGAAACTGACCTTCTTGGTGGATCCGCAAGCGTGCGCAGTGAAAGCACCCTTCAAACTGGTAGCCGTGTTTTATGGGCTCTGCCTTTCGAAACGACACAGTACGTTCCAGTTCAGCCAACCCCTGCCATGCGTGATGCGATAGCGGCCCAGGAAGGGGGACGTTTTATCGAGGCAATCAGCCTGCTCGAGCAGCCCGGCAATGAAGCCGCCCTGCCAGAGGCACAATTATTGCGCGCAAGTTTCTACCTGCAGGGCAACCAGGCTGGCCAGGCAGGGGAAATCCTTGCCGGGCTGCTGCAAACGCATCCTCAACTTGCCGAAGCGCATGCCTTAATGGCGATGGCACAACTTAAACAGGGACAGCTTGATACGGCGCAGTCTTCGATACAAAAAGCACAAAACCAGCAAAATGGCACACTGGTGACCAGAATTGCCAGCTATGTATTGCAGGCTCAGGGCAAGCTTGCACAAGCGTCTGATGCCATGGCTACCTTAAACGAAAAGGGACAGGCAGACCCGCTCAATCTTGCGCGCGAAGCCGAACTGGCCTTGAGTCTGGGTGACAATCAGCGAGCATCTGTTCGTGCAATGCAGGCTCATGAAATTGCGCCTAATTCCCCCTACGTTAAGGCAGTGGTCGGGCTGGTATGGCTCATTGAAGACAAACCAGTCGAAGCGCAAGGTGCATTTGAGGTTGCGCTCAAGCGTGATCCGGAAGATGCCAAGGCGTTGCTTGGGCTGGGGCTTGCCATGGCACGTCAAGGAAAACTGGATGACAGCTTGGTACATCTTCGCAAGGCCGCTCAAGCAGAACCTTCAAGCTCGACCATACAGACCTATTGGGGCCGCGCGTTGCAACAGGCCGGCAGGACGCAGGAAGCCCAGGCAGCCTACAAAACTGCTATCAGGCTTGACCCCAACGATCCTCAGCCCTGGATCTATCTGGCGCAGGCCCAAAATGAACTGGGCCAGCCGGGCGCTGCGCTCGAAAGTCTCAAGGAGGCGTCATCACGCAAGACTTCGCGCGCAGTTTATCGAAGCGAAAACCTGCTCAATGAAGATGAACAAACCCTGCAAGCCAACCTGGCCGATACCTACCGCACGCTGGGCTTGAACAATCTGGCCTGGTACACGCTGACGGATGGCGCGGGCGAAAAGAATGCCACGAGCCTGAGGAATCAGGCAGAGGTTCTGCAAGGCAGGCAGCACGCTGAAAACGCTCGCCGCAGCCTTGCCTTGCAAAGCCTGTTTAACGATACGTTGGATGCATTGCCCGTTACGCTGGATGTCTACGGCGATGGTGCAGGCCAGACCGGCTCCAGCACCCCCCAGCATGGTGCGGTCGAAGGCTTGTCGGGGCAGCAAGCCAGCTATGGCGATTATGGCGCGCTGTTTGCGTCCCCGACACATCTGGTTCTGGATGGTGTGATGGGTAACCGCCTGACCTGGGGTGAACAGGTGAGGGCTGCCTTAGGAGGCGGGCAGTTTGGCATCAGCGTGGCACATCGTTATTACGAAACGGAAGGCTTTTCCAGTTTCAACGATCTTGCCAACACCGTCTGGGAAACCGTCCTGAAATGGGATATTACGGACAGCACGCGGTTTTTCGTCAGTTATCGTGACTACAAATCAGATCGCGGCGAAATTTTCTACCCGGCAGACCCATTTTTTAACCTTCAAACCAATATCCACGATGACTCGTGGACGGGCCGTTTGGGCCTGAGTCAGCGTCTTCCCAATGGCGGAGAGATTCGCGCATTGCTGAGCCGGCAGCATTCTGACCAGGATGTGGAATATGTAACGTTTGGTGGGTTCATTCAACCGGGCAGCAGCAGGGCGGACGGCAGGGAAATTCAGTACCGCCAGACCAGTCGAATCGGTCTGCTTACTGCTGGATTCCAGGACTATCAGGAAGATGTCGAATTTCCTGGCGTATCCTCAATCAAGTACAAGCATAAAAAGTTTTATCTCGCCCAGAAAGCACAATTCGACGAACACTGGGTTCTCGACGTTGAAATAGGCAAGGCCTGGGTAAAGCTTATTGATCTCGACCTTGGAATATACAGTCATACGCTCGATGCCTTGACTCCGAAACTCGGGCTGACTTATACCCCATCTTCTGCGACGCATGTACGTCTTGCGCTGGGACAGGATGTTGGCATGAGGGAAGTAGGATCGGCTTCACTTGCGCCGGTCGAGACTTCCGGTATCGTCAACCGGCGGCCGGGAGATCTCGACAAGATTGTCAAATTTGCCGGACTGGAACTTGACCATCATTTTGCTGCCGAATGGATGTTTAGTGCCGAGGCACAGATCAGAAAACCCAAGGCCCCTTTTGGTTTTTTCGGCGATATTTTTTATTCCGACTTTGACCAAAGGGAAGCTGAGGCAAAGTTGAGTTTCTTACCAGCAAGCTCCAGACTGAATGCGAATGTCGGAGCTGGTTATGAAATGCGAAAAAATCTCGATTATTCTTTCGAGTTGGATTCGATCTATAAGCAGAGATTGCGCAACCTGAAGCTCACGGCAAACTGGATGTTTGATTCAAACATGACAATCAAAGGTGAAATCAGCCGTAATTGGGTGGATGGGGAATATCTCTTTGTTGGCCCATTTAATGATGTTTCGACCCAGGTAAATGCTAGCGTTCAGTGGAAATTGCCACTGGGCCAGGTTGAGGTCGGCGTACGCAACCTGCTGGACAGCAATTTTGAATACACAGAAAGTGACCCACTGGCGCCGCGTTTTAGCAAGGGACGGTTGGTGTT
>DKAU01000086.1 GCA_002450925.1 Thiobacillus sp. UBA6918
AGGAAGGCCGGGGTCTGCAACACATCCACCACACTGGCCACTTCTTCCAGCGGGGTATCCTCGTGCACGTCGGTAATCACCGGCACGCCGATTTTTTTCTTCACTTCGGAGAGAATGCGCAACCCCTCTTCCATGCCCGGGCCGCGAAAGGACTTGGTGGAAGAACGGTTGGCCTTGTCGAACGAAGACTTGTAGATGAACGGCACGTTCAATGCTGTGCACATTTCCTTGAGCTGGCCGGCGGTATCCATGGCAAGCTGTTCGGATTCGATGACACAGGGGCCTGCTATGAGGAACAATGGCTTGTCCAGGCCTGCCTCAAAATGACACAACTTCATGCTGCTTCCTTCTTGCCGGCTGCCTGATTGGCGATGGCTGCCAGCACAAATGCCTTGAACAAGGGGTGGCCGGTGCGGGGATTGCTGGTGAATTCAGGATGGAACTGGCAACCCACGAACCAGGGATGCTCGTCTTGCGGCAACTCGATCATTTCGCAAAGATCGGTACCCGGCGCACGCCCGGCCACCACCAACCCCTTGGCTTCCAACTCCGCCAACAATCTGTTGTTGACCTCATAGCGGTGGCGATGACGCTCCATGATCTCGGCCTGGCCATATACCTGCCTCGCCAGCGAATCTTCCTTGAGTTTGCACACCTGTCCGCCCAGACGCATGGTGCCGCCCAGATCCGATAGCTCATTGCGCTTTTCGATATTGCCTTCGCGGTCCAGCCACTCGGTAATGAGGCCGATCACCGGATGCTCGGTACCGGGCTCGAACTCGGTGGAATGGGCATCTGCCATGCCCGCAACGTCGCGGGCATATTCGACGACTGCGAGTTGCATGCCGAGACAGATGCCGAGGTATGGCACCTTGTTCTCGCGCGCATAGCGGATGGCGGCAATCTTGCCTTCCACGCCGCGCTTGCCAAAGCCGCCGGGCACCAGAATGGCATCCTTGTCCTTGAGACAGTCGATGCCACTCTTCTCGATACTCTCGGAGTCGATGTAATGGATCCTGACCTTGCTGCGAGTATGGATGCCGGCATGCACCATGGCTTCCGACAACGACTTGTAAGACTCGGTGAGGTCCACGTACTTGCCAACAAAGGCAATGTTGACCTCGCGCTCGGGATGCTCGAGGGAGTAAACCAGATTTTTCCAGACCGTGAGATCGGCAGCCCGGGCAAGGATGCCCAGTTTATGGCAGACGATTTCATCCAGCATCTGGTCGTGCAGCATGGCCGGAATCTTGTAGATGGAGTCGGCGTCCAGTACCTGAATGACGGCCTCCTGCTGCACGTTGGTGAACAGCGCGATCTNNCAGCTCCTTGACGCTGTGCTGGGTAGGTTTGGTCTTGAGCTCGCCCGCCGTCGGAATATAGGGCAGCAGGGTCAGGTGCATGAAACAGGTCTTGTCGCGGCCATCTTCAATGCCCATCTGGCGAATGGCTTCCAGGAAAGGCAAGGATTCAATGTCGCCCACGGTGCCCCCGATCTCGACGATCGCGACATCGGCATCCCCCGCGCCCTGTCTGATGTGCAGCTTGATTTCATCCGTGATGTGCGGAATCACCTGCACGGTCCCGCCCAGATAATCGCCACGGCGTTCGCGGTCGATTACCGTCTTGTATATCTGGCCGGTAGTGAAATTGTTGCGCTTGCTCATCTTGGCGCTTGAAAAGCGCTCGTAATGGCCCAGGTCAAGGTCGGTCTCAGCTCCATCTTCCGTGACGAAAACTTCGCCATGCTGGAATGGGCTCATCGTGCCGGGGTCGACATTGATGTAAGGATCCAGTTTTAAGAGGGTGACTTTGAGGCCGCGCGATTCGAGAATCGCCGCAAGAGATGCAGCTGCGATGCCTTTACCTAGGGAAGACACCACGCCGCCAGTAACAAATACAAACTTGGTCATGTCCGTTTGCGGAGCAGGTAATGCTGAATTTTACACTCAAATTCAGGAACGTTCTCAATCGTACTCATGTTGTTTTACATAAATACAGGTCATGCGTTTATTTAAACATTCTTTGGTTGGGGGCTTTACAGAAAGCCCCGCCTAGTACAGAATAAGAATCGTTCTTATTTAAGGCTTTGGTAATTTACCATGAGCGACACACGCCCACTTTCCGAATTGCTGCCTGGTGACAGCGGCATCATCGCCCGACTGAAGGTCGATGAGGCGCTATACCAGAGACTTTCGGCGATGGGCTTGCGCATTGGCCGCCCCATTCAGGTCATTCGCCGGGCAGCATTATCCGGCCCCATCCAGGTTCGCATCGGCTTCACCGATCTCATCCTTCGACGGGCAGACGCTTTGAACATCTGCATCTCCCCCAGCAACTAACCCCCGAAAATCATGAAACGCCTTGCCATCGTGGGCATGCCCAATACGGGCAAATCCACCTTCTTCAACCGCCTGACTGGGGCGACTGCACGCGTAGGCAATTGGCCGGGGGTAACCGTAGACCTGCTTGGCGCAAAAATTCTGCTGGGCGCAGAGATGGTGGAAGTTGTCGACCTGCCCGGCCTGTACGACTTGCACGGATTCTCCGAAGACGAACTGGTCGTCCGCCATTTCCTGGAAAACAACCCTGTCGACCTCGTTGCCGTCATTCTGAATGCGGGCCAGATCGACCATCAGATCGCCATTGCCCTTCAGCTAAAACAGCTTGGGCTGCCTACTGTATTGCTGCTGAACATGATCGACGAAGCAGACAAGCTAGGCATTCGCATCGACACCCGGAAAATGAGTGAAGTGCTTGGCATGCCCGTCATGGCGTTGAGCGCGAAATACGGGAAAGGCTTCAACGAAGCCAAGCAATCCTTGACCGGCATGCTTGCCATCAGCGAGCAACGGCCCGGTCTCAAGGACCTGCGTGAAAAACTCGCGCAGGATGATCAGGTGGAGGAGCAAATGCACGCTGTCCTTAGTCACAGCGTCCAGCTACCCATCCAGCTTCCCGAAAGCGTTACCACCAGGCTTGATACCGTTCTGCTGCATCCCTGGCTAGGCCTGCCGATTTTCTTCGGGGTGATGTACCTGCTGTTCCAGGGTATCTTCCTGTTGGGTGCCCCCTTCCAGGACGGCGTGGAATGGCTGCTCGAACAAATAGCCCAATATGCGCTCGAACCGCTCTTGGCACCCGCACCCGGTTGGCTCCACGGGCTGCTGATCAACGGCATTTACAACGGTGTCGGCACCGTGGCTTCATTCGTGCCCATCATCGTGCTTTTTTTCCTGTTCATGGCCGTCATCGAAGACACCGGCTATCTTTCTCGCGCCGCCTTCCTCATGGACGCTCTCATGTCCAAAATGGGACTGGATGGCCGGAGTTTTGTCATGTTGCTTATGGGCTTCGGCTGCAACGTTCCGGCATTGATGGGAACGCGCGTCATGCGCTCGCGTGCATTGCGCCTGCTGACCATGATGGTGATTCCATTTTCGCTTTGCTCAGCACGCCTGCAGGTGTTCATCTTTATCACCGCGGCGCTTTTCTCGCCAAAACATGCACCGCTGGTTTTGTTCTCGCTTTACATGATGAGCTTTGGCACCGCTATTCTCACCGCGCTTTTGTTCAAGGGAAAATTCAACAGCACCGATCCCTTTGTGCTTGAATTGCCTCCTTACCGACTGCCCACTTTGATGCAACTCTGGCTGCGCGGCTGGCAGGAGGTGCGACATTTCCTGCATCGCGCCAGCAAGTTCATCATCATCGGCGTGGTTCTGGTCTGGGCACTGACCAACCTGCCTCCTGGGGTGAAAGAAGCCAGTGCGGAAAGCCTGTCCGGCATGCTGGGCACATGGTTCAATCCTGTTCTTTCACCACTGGGCATTGATGCACAGATGACCATCACCCTCATCTTCGGNNCAGGCCTATTCCTTCATGCTCTTCACCCTTATCTACACACCCTGCCTATCTACTATTGCCACTTTGCGCAGCGAATCCCGCAGCAATCTTTATGCATTCGGGGTGGTGGCCTGGTCACTGGGTTTGGCGTGGGTTGTATCGTTTGTGTTCTACCAGTGCGCTAGAGCATTGGGGTATTAAACAAGCCCCACCTGATTATTTAGCCAGGCGTTTCCAAGTCGCCACAACCGTATCCGGGTTGAGCGACAAGGTTTCTATCCCCTGCTCCAGCAGCCACTCTGCAAAATCCGGATGATCTGACGGCCCCTGGCCGCAGATGCCGATATATTTCCCGCGCCGTTTGCAGATCGTAATGACTTCACTAAGCAATTTCTTCACAGCAGGATTGCGCTCGTCAAAGCTGCCTGCCACCAAAGCCGAGTCACGGTCTACACCCAATGTCAGTTGAGTCAGGTCGTTGCTGCCGATGGAGAAACCATCAAAGAATTCGAGAAATTCTTCTGCCAGCAAAACATTTGAAGGAATCTCGCACATCATGATCAGGCGCAGGCCATCCTCGCCGCGCTTGAGTCCATTCTTCGCCAGTGCATCCACCACGCCTTGTGCTTCTTCCAGCGTGCGCACGAAGGGAATCATGACTTCCACATTGGCGAGTCCCATGTCATTACGTACTTTCTTGAGTGCGCGGCATTCGAGCTCAAAGGCAGGCCGAAAGCTTTCCGATACATAGCGCGCAGCGCCACGGAAGCCGAGCATGGGATTTTCTTCCGCCGGCTCAAAATCCTTGCCGCCGAGAAGATGCGCATACTCGTTGGATTTGAAGTCGGACATGCGCACGATGACGGGCTTGGGCCAGAAAGATGCAGCCAGCGTGGCAATGCCCTCGGCCAGCTTGTCCACATAAAACGAAACGGGGTTGGCATAGCCGGCCGACTTCTCTTCGATTGCATTCGCGATATCTTTTGGTACATCCGGATAGGCAAGCGCTGCCAGCGGATGCACGCCAATCTGGTTGTTGATGACGAATTCGATGCGCGCCAGACCGACACCATGATTGGGTATCTGCGCAAAGGTAAATGCGCGGTCCGGATTGGCCACATTCATCATTATCTTGAGCGGAAGCTCGGGGAGCGCCTGCTGTGTTTCCTGCGTGACATCGAATGCCAGCAGTCCTTCGTAGACATTGCCCGTATCCCCCTCAGAGCAGGACACGGTGACCTTGTCGCCGTCCTTGAGCACGGTGGTTGCCTCATTGGTGCCAACCACGGCAGGAATGCCCAGTTC
>DKAU01000091.1 GCA_002450925.1 Thiobacillus sp. UBA6918
CGCAAGTTCCATCCCCGGTGTGGGGGCAATCAACGCGCAATCGTCACCGACACCAAGAACCGCTCTTTCGGTGTCGCGAGTAAAGTATTTTGCAATGAGATCAAATTCGGAAACTACCGGAGCCATGTGATGTTTGCTATTGAATGGATCGCATGGCGACTTTTTGTTCGTTCATCCAGCCTGCTATTTTCTCGACGACTGAATTTTCGAGACCGTTGTAGCCGTGATAGGCCTTTGCCTCGCACGGGTCGCCCTTGCTATTGCCACCGGAGAATGAAAGGAGCGCCTTTCGAGAGGTGGACGTCAGCTTTTCCATCAGCGTGGGAACGTCCGAGAAGTTGCAATGGCTGCATCCATCCTTTTCATGATGGACGACCAGAACCGGCACATGGATTTTCTCAATCGGCATTTCCAGAACAGCCGTTTCCCGGGTGTCCGTCAGGATTGTGGAAGTGAGGACGATGCCGTCAGGGCCGTCCCTTTTCCCGTCTAGAGCAGAAGCGACGAAGGCTGCGGATTGCGTGCCGCGGCTGGTTCCGATCAGCCATACAGGCAGTTTGGTTTCAGTGTGCAGCCATTGAATCACTGCACCAACGTCCGCAACATAATCAGCGGTTTCTCTTTGGCCGCTGAGATTCTTTTTGTCGGATGGCTTGTCGATCACCGCGACGACCAAATCCTGATTGGCAAACAGGTCCCGGCTACGCACCAGGAAATTGCCATTTCCCCAACCCAGGGTGCCATCGTCCTTGATTTCAAGTCCGCCGTGCCCCCCGGCAAAGAGAATCACGGCCGCCTTCGTGTTTTCCGGGGTAAGCAGCAGGAAGCGCTGCGACACTCCAGGACGTGTCGGGATGTCGACAACACGCTGTGTGGTTTCGGCAATAGCGGATTGAAAAAAAGGGGATAACAGCAAAAAAATGGACAGCAGGTTTTTCATTGAGCGCCCCTCGTTGAAAACAACTACTTCTGAGTATTTTGCTTGAATTCCTCTGGCCGCATCAGCTTGGCCAGTTTGTCGAGCACGCCGTTCACGTATTTATGTCCGTCGGTGCCGCCGTATTTCTTGGCCAACTCGACGGCTTCGTTAATGGCCACCCGGTAGGGAACGTCCGGGCAATTGACCAGTTCATGTGCACCCAGCAGCAGAATGCCGCGTTCGATTGGCGACAATTCTTCCAGGCCACGGTCCAGATGCGGAGCGAGTTTCAATTCGAGGTCAGCCTGCTCTTTGAGCACACCGTGAAACAGCGTTTCGTAATAGGCTTCGTTGGCTTTCTTGAAATCCTTGTCTTCGCGCACGTGCGCGGCCACATCCACTGAGTCCTGGCCGGTCATGTGCTGGGCGTACAGCGCCCGCAGGGCATATTCGCGCGACAGGCTGCGCGAGCCGCCCTTGGTTGTTTGCTTCATATGCGTTTCATCAGGTTGGCCATTTCGACGGCCACGCGTGCGGCATCAGTACCTTTCTCCATCATGCGCTGATAGCCCTGGTCGTCGGTTTCCAGGGTGAGAACGGCATTGACGATGGGTACATTGGTTTGTAGCTGCACATTGGTAATACCACGGGCGGATTCGTTGGCTACGATTTCGAAATGATAAGTCTCGCCACGCACGATGGAGCCGATGGCAATCAGTGAATCGTACTTGTGGCTTTCCGCCATTTTCTTCAGTGTGATCGTATGCTCAAGCGCACCCGGTACGCTGACAATGGTGATGTCATCCTTGGCGACGCCAAGCTTCAGCAATTCCCGTTCGCACGCTGACAGGAGGCCGTCGCAAATATCACGGTTGAAGCGGCTCATGGTGATGCCGATTCTCATGCCTTTTCCGTCGTAGACAGGGTCGAGTTCGGCGAAAGTGGTGTTGGTTCCCATGTTTTTCCTTTCAGCGGTTTTCTACATAGCCCGTGACTTCCAGGCCAAATCCATCCATTGCGGGCATATTGAGCGGCTTTGACAGCAGCTTCATTTTGCCCACGCCGATGTCCTTCAATATTTGCGCACCGATGCCATAGTCGCGCAGGTCAACTTTCTTGGGGGTTGCCTGCTCCGTTTCCGGATTGATTCGACCGAGCAGGGCGTCAGCAGTTTCCGGTCGATGCAAGAGCACGATCACCCCAGACTGTGATTCGGCAATGCGTTCCATGGCACCCATGATGGGCCAGGAATGTCCGCCGCCGGTGACATCGAGGAAATCCATCACGCTCAAGGGTTCNNTGCACGCGCACCAGGGTTTCGCGGTCTGTATGAATTTCACCCTTGACCAGTGCGAGATGGGTTTCGCTGTTGGTACTGTCGCGATAGGCGAGCAGGCGGAAGGCGCCGTATACAGTCTGAATCAACCGGTCGGAAACGCGCTCGACCAGGCTCTCGTTCTTGCTGCGGAAATGAATGAGGTCGGCGATGGCGCCGATCTTGAGGCCATGTTCCTGCGCAAAGGGAATCAGATCCGGCAACCGTGCCATGGTGCCGTCGTCCTTGAGGATTTCGCAGATGACAGAAGCGGGTTCCAGTCCGGCCAGTTGGGCAAGGTCGCATCCGGCTTCTGTATGGCCGGCGCGCATCAGCACGCCACCGGGTTGGGCGCGTAGCGGGAAGATGTGACCCGGCTGGATGATGTCGGTTGCCTTGGCATCTTTACCCACGGCGGCCTGGATGGTGACGGCGCGGTCTTGGGCCGAAATGCCTGTGGTAACACCTTGGGCGGCTTCGATGGAAACCGTGAAAGCGGTACCGTGCGGTGTCTGGTTGTCGCTCACCATCTGCTTGAGGCCTAACTGACGGCAGCGNNACGTGCTCGGCAGCCATGACCAGATCGCCCTCGTTTTCGCGATCTTCTTCGTCTACCAGCACAACCATGCGGCCGGCTTTCAGCTCTTCGATGATGTCAGTAATGGGCGCAAGGCTCATGTTTATTTCGTATCCGTTGTGTTCATGAATTGAGTCAGGCGCTCCACATAGCGCGCGACCATGTCGATTTCCAGGTTTACCCGGCTGCCAGGCTTGAGGTGCTTCAAGGTGGTCATGGCGAGCGTGTGTGGAATCAGGTTGATGTCAAAGCGAACGTCTTCAACCTTGTTTACCGTGAGCGACACGCCCTGGACGGTAATCGAACCCTTGGCTGCAATATAGCGTGCCAGTTCTACCGGGGCATCAATGGCCAGAAGTTGCGATTCGCCAACCGGTTCGAAGCGGGCAACCGTTCCGACACCGTCGACATGCCCGGAAACGATATGGCCACCCAGGCGGTCGATGGGGCGCATGGCCTTTTCCAGGTTGACTTCCGC
>DKAU01000069.1 GCA_002450925.1 Thiobacillus sp. UBA6918
TTCAGCGCCGGAATCTGGGTGTCGATGTTGACGCCACCGTACACGCACAGCGAACGCAAAGGAAGATATTTGGTGTAGGCCTTGACGCTTTCCTCGACCTGGATCGCCAGTTCGCGCGTGGGTGCAAGAATCAGGGCGCGAATCGGATGGCGTGCCGGCGATGTGCTGGTGTTGGCCATGGGCGCCAGTTTCTCGATGATGGGCAGCGCGAAGCCTGCGGTCTTGCCGGTGCCGGTCTGTGCCGCCGCCAAAACATCGTGGCCCTGGAGCGCAACAGGAATCACGGCCGCCTGGATGGGCGAAGGTTCCTTGTAGCCAAGGTCGGTCAGTGCGTTAAGTATGTCGGGACGCAACCCGAGGTCTGTAAAAGCCATCTTTTCCTATTCAATGTGGCGCCAGCCAAAGCCTTCTTCCTGGCAGGCCACTTCTATCCAATCCGGTTCGCAATCCAATGCCTTCGCCAAGGCATTTCTGGCCAAATCAGGCTTATTGTTTTTTTGCGAAAGATGCGCGGCAACAATATGCCGCAACCCGGAAACATCCATCAATTGTAACAATGCAGCCGCCTGTCTGTTTTCCAGGTGACCATATTGACCGCCCACCCGCTTTTTCAGGCTGGGCGGATAGGGACCGCTGGCAAGCATTTCAGCATCATGATTGCATTCCAGCACCAGCGCATTTACACCACTAAGACACTCGGCAATATGCGGCGTAATGTGGCCTGTATCCGTCAGCACACCCAGGCGCCGGGAGCCGTCACTGAACACGAATTGCACGGGCTCGCGCGCATCGTGCGGCACTGCAAAAGGCTGGATTTCAAGATCGCCGACCACAAAAGCCTTGGCGGGACTAATCACTTCCACCCAGGGCAGCATGTCTGTCTGTGTCCGCCAGCCGATGTATGTTCCATGCGTGCACCAGACAGGCAACTCATACTTTGTAGCCAGCCTGGACACGCCACCGATATGGTCGCTGTGCTCGTGCGTAACGATCACAGCTTCCAGATCCTCCGGTATCAGGCCAAGCCTGGCCAATCTCGATCGGGTCTCAACCAGAGAAAACCCGCAATCCATCAAGACCCTGGTTGAGCCTACCTCGACAACAAGACCGTTTCCCTCACTACCGCTGCCGAGACTCGCAAACCGCACGCCTTCGGAGCCTTACTTGAGTTCCTTGTACAGCAGATTGATGATCCGCTTCTGAGTGTCAGGGTCAACCGCCTTGCCCTCGGCACCCAGAACGTCAACGCGCGTTTTTTCGCCCGACCCTACCACCTTGATCTGAACTTGCGGCGAGGATTGTTCCTTCTTGCTGCGCCAGAAAGCCAGCTTCGAAAAGAAGCCTTCATCGCGCTTGGAATCGTTGTCAATCTGCGGGTCGATGTAACGCACATAATAAGTGCCATTGGAACGGTCGCGGTCTTCGACGGCAAAGCCGATTCGATCCAGTGCAAGGCCAACACGGCGCCATGCACGATCAAAGGTCTCATCCATCTCGAGGCCGCCGCCGGCAATGCGCGCCATCTCGGGGGCCTGCTGCTGGGCAATCAAGGTTTCGGCACGCGCTTCTTCCACACCAAAGCGCAACATCAGGCGACGAAGCATCTCGGCTTCAAGTTCGGGATCGGCCGGGCGTGGTTGCCACACTGTCTTGTCCTTGCCCTCGGTTGCATACACCTCATACATGCCTCGATGGCTTACGTAGATTTCCGTACCACCGGAGCTTTTCTCGATGCGGGTGCGGAATTTGTCGCGCTCAGGAGTGGAATACATACCCTCAAACACCTTGCCTATGGTGCGGCGTATCACATCCTGTGGAATCTTGGCGCGATTTTCTGCCCAGTCTGTTTCCATCACCCCGGTATCCTTGGACTCCAGATTGATGATGAAGCCCAGTTCCTGCCAGAAATCCTTGATTACCGGCCACACCTGTTCAGGCGTTGCGGAAACCACCAGCCAGCGCTGGCTGCCAGAACGCTCGATGCGTGCCTTGTCCTGTTCCGGCAGAAGCACATTTGCTGTCGGCCGCTCCTTGCGTTCCTTGGAATAGGCGGAATAGGTCGCGGGGCCACCGCCGACATCCGGGACGGTGTAGCGGTTGTCGCCAGTGGGAGCAGTCAGATCGGGGGGGACCTCAAGGGTGGGCGCCTTGCCTGCCGACTTGTAGTCTATTTTCTTGGGTTCAAGCATTTCGCACCCGCCCAAGACAAGGGTTGTAATCGAAATGGAAACTATCAAAGGTATATTCAAACGCATCTTTATCCTCACATCACTCCAGCCTGCTTCATGGCTTTACGTAGTGTCTCATGGTGGGCTGCAGCCAGCTGACACAACGGCAAGCGCAACCCATGTTCAATCTTCCCCATCTCAGCCAACGCCCACTTCACAGGAATGGGGTTTGCTTCCACAAACAGCTTTGTATGCAACCCGAACAACTGCTTGTTGATCTCGCGGGCACGCGGCAGGTTTCCGGCAAAAGCCGCTTCGCATAACTCATGCATCAGTTTTGGAGCGATATTTGACGTTACTGAAATCACGCCATGCCCACCCAACAGCATGAATGCAAGGCCGCTGGCATCATCGCCGCTGTATAGCGCGAAGTCTGCTGGCGCCCGGTGAACGAGGTCTGTGCCGCGCTCCATGTTGCCGGTCGCATCCTTGATGCCAACGATGTTCGGAATCTCCGACAGTCGCAGCACGGTATCGTTATTCATGTCAGCAACGGTACGGCCTGGAACGTTATAGAGGATGACGGGGATATCCACCGATTCCGCAATGGCATTGAAATGTCGGTAGAGGCCTTCCTGCGTGGGTTTGTTGTAATAGGGAACGACGGACAAAACCGCGTCAGCACCGGCCGCCTTGGCGCAATGAGTCAGTTCGATCGCTTCACTCGTGGAATTGGCCCCTGTCCCCGCAATCACGGGTATGCGGCCTGCAATTTGTTCCGCGGTCACACGAATCAGCTCACAGTGTTCATCATAATCAACGGTCGGAGACTCGCCTGTGGTTCCCACCACGACGATGCCATCCGTTCCCTGATCGACATGCCAGTCGAGCAATTTGCGCAAACCGGGAAAGTCCAGGCTGCCGTCTTCATGCATGGGTGTGGCGATCGCCACCAGACTGCCCTTGATCATTGATGCCTAGGCCAACATTTAAAACTGCGATTTTAAACCATTCAGGGCAATAGCTGTGGTATCAGGCGGTTAAACGATCCTCCCAGCCCGGAGATCAGCATGGGAACAGCCATGGTGAGGCTAGCCATCAAGGTGAAGGCGCCCAGAGTCAAACCAACAGAAAATCCATCAACCCCAGGCAAAGTGCGTGACAGGATGGAAAAAGCAAGATGTGCAAGCAACACCATTATCAGCAAGGGCAAAGCCAATTGCAGGGCTGTAGCCAGAAGCATGCCGCCTGCCTGCACCAATTCATATGCTGAAGCGGCGCCTATCAACCCACCTGCCGGTACCGCTGCGAAACTTGCATTGAAAGCCTGAATCACAAGCAACTGTCCATTGGCTGAAAAGAAGGCCAGTAGCGCCAACCACCATGCCAGTGACCTCAGCACAGAATCAAGCCCGCCCTTCTGCTCAGCCTGCACCTGAGCCAACCCCAGGCTGGCCGTAAGTCCAACCAGGGACAGGGCCGCTTCCGACACCGCCACCAGCAGTCTCGGGACAAAACCCATGACTGCGCCCGTTAAAAAAGCAAATGTCAGGGAGACCAGCCCATCCGGGGTAAAAACGCTGGACTGTCCGGCAGGTATTGCAGGCACCCATACCCATGCCAGGGATCCCGCCACCAGCAACCTTACACTCCAGGACAAACGACTCAGGAGAGGATCGATCCATGCCCATCCGAGCAGGCGGGCAGATACATATAACCAGGACGCCAGTTCTGCTTGGGTAAGCGTAACTTCCATGTCACTCAATCAAGCCCGGAAACCCAGCCAAAACTTGTCTTGCGAATTCAATCAGGCGCCCGCCCATCCACGCTCCCAACAGGCCAAGCACGAGTGTCAATACCAACAGCTTGGGCACAAATGACAAAGTCGGTTCGAGGATCTGGGTAGCCGCCTGGAAAACGCTCATCAAGAGTGCCGTCAGAAGGAGTGCACCCATGATCGGCAAGGCCAGCCAGAAAGCAAGCCAAAAGGCCTGGTAAAGAAGCCCTTCCATCAGAAACTGTTCACCAATGAGCCGACCAGCAGATGCCAGCCATCGGCCATGACGAACAACAGCAATTTCAGCGACAGTGAAACCATCTGGGGTGGCACCATGATCATGCCCATGCCTGCAAGCACGCTGGCCACGACTAGATCGATGATCAGAAACGGCAGGATCACCATGAAACCAATCTGAAATGCAGTTTTCAGCTCACTCGTGACAAAGGCCGGCGCCAAAGCATGGAACGGTACAGATTCAGGTTTCTTCAGATCAACCTTGGCACCTTCAGGCATAAATATGGCCAGATCGTCTTCGCGTGTTTGCCTGAACATGAACCCCTTGAGCGCATCACCTGCTTTCTCACGCGCAGCCTGTCCGCTCAACTGACCCTTGCCATAAGGCTCGAAAGCTTCCAGACGAATTTTCTCGGTAATTGGGAACATGACGAAATATGTGAGCAGCATAGCCAGACCCACCAACACCAGGTTGGGCGGCGCATACTGGTTTCCCAGTCCCTGGCGAAGCAGGAAAAACACCACGACGACACGTGTAAAGGCAGACAGCGAAAGCAGGAGCGCTGGCAAAAATGGCAATATCAGAACATAGGGCAAGCTCTCAGCGGGAATCGAATAGCTCTGCCCTCCGGCAACCGCCGTCGTCTTGAACAATTCAAAACCCTGCCCTGCAGCGAATGCTTCGACACTGGCCAGCAACAGGCCTGCCAGCAGTAAAGCAAAACTCTTCTTCATTCTCTATCCCCCGGCTTGGGGAATGTATGAAGGATTCTTACCTGACCCCCACCAACACCCAAAACCAGCCAGGTATTTTCAACCTCGACCACCACGACTCTTTCGCGTGGTCCGACCATGGTTGCGCCGACGATTTTGACAGGCCCTGTTTTGCCTACCTGGGGCACATATCGTTTCACAAGCCAGGCAGCCAGCACAAACAAGCCCAAGATCACCGTCAGGGACACCAACATACCTGCCACCCCGGTGCCTGTATCCGCTGCCCATACTGGCGTGCTTGATACCAGCATGACTATCAACGTCAACCCGTACCGACTCATTTTTTCTCCCTGATTGCACGTCGCGCCCAAGACATGGCATGCATGCTGTTCCAGACAATTTTCAATTCGCCTTGCTGCTTTCCGATACTCGCCTGAAAACTCATGGCTTCGGGCCATGACGCATTGTCGCCCGCATTGAATACAGACTCCGCAAGTGTCCGCCTGACCAACCTGGAAAGAGGTGTCAGCAGAGATGAATCGCTAAACTGCCATGCTGCCACTTCTGCTCTGCCGCCATAGCGGACCGTTAGCCACGCCTCTGCAAGTCCATCTTCAATTTCAATTACGGGTTCATTGCCTTCAGGCCGTGCATGCGCCGTGTCACCAGGAAAATAGCCGATGGTAACTTTCTGCCCAAGTGCGGCAATCAGTTTTTGACGCAATCTTTCGGCGAATGCCTGAAGATGATCTTCTGGCTTCTCAAGCCGAAGGCAGGCACGCTCTTCCGGGCTTAATTCAGAGAGCCTGATCATGACTGCTCAGTCTCCGTGTACAAATATCTTGCACCACTCTGCTCACTGAAACGTTGTGCGTAGGCACTTCTAGCGGAAAGTTCGTCATGTAGACGACGCTCGCGTTTTTCCTCGCGCCGGCTCTCCTCCAACTCGTGGCGACGCGCCAGGACCAGAAAGGCTTCCACGCGCTTTTTCTCGATCTTCCAGTCATTCAGTGCAAGCTGCCATTCTTCACGGGCGTTTTCCAGATCACGCTCGGCGGAAGTCATGTTCGCCTGCCATTGTCTCAGCGTCTCGCTTGCCTGCTGTGCCATCGAGGCAGAACAACCTTGTTGCATCCGCAGATTGAGTTCGCCTGTGTAATGTTTGCGGCGTTGCTCAAGCCGAACCAGATGGGTTCTTGCATTCAGCCAGCCCACATAGGCAACTTTCACAATGCGCGATTTTGCCTCCGCCCTTCGATCGGCCACATCAAGGGCTGCCTGAAGCGCAAAGGCAGCCATCAGGGCAACACCCCGATCAACGCATTGCGGGCCTGTTCCAGACTCACACGTTCCCGGATTTCCTGCGACATGAATGCCTGCATTGCAGGCTGCAGTTTCATCGCCTCATCCAGAACAGGATCGGCACCCGGGACATAAGCTCCCACAGCCACCAAATCACGGCTGCGCCGATAGCGAGAATACAAGTACTTGAAACGGCGAATGCGCTCCAGATCCTCCTGGCTGGTCAGATCAGGCAAGGCCCGGCTGATGGAGGATTCGATATCAATGGCCGGGTAAAGTCCGGAATCGGCAAGGTCGCGCGACAACACAATATGGCCGTCGAGAATGGCACGTGCTGCGTCGGCAATCGGATCCTGCTGATCATCCTGCTCTGTAAAAACGGTAAAGAAGGCCGTGATGGAACCTCCGCCTTTGGCGTTGCCAGCACGCTCGCACAACTGCGGCAATTTGGAAAACACCGAAGGCGGATAGCCCTTGGTGGCGGGTGGTTCGCCGATTGCCAGCGCCACCTCACGCTGGGCCATGGCATAGCGAGTGAGCGAATCCATGATGAGCAGCACATGCTTTCCCTGATCACGAAAATACTCGGCGATCGATACGGCATAGGCTGCACCGTTCAGTCGCATCAGGGGTGGCGTGTCGGCAGGTGCCGCCACCACGACCGAGCGTGACATACCCTCAGGCCCCAGATTGTTTTCGATGAAATCCTTGACCTCACGGCCACGCTCGCCGATCAGGCCAACCACGACCACATCCGCGTTGGTATATTTCGCCATCATTCCAAGCAAGAGGCTCTTGCCTACACCACTACCTGCAAACAGGCCCAGACGCTGGCCATGGCCAACCGTCAAGAGCGCATTGATGGAACGCACACCAACATCGAGCGGCTCTCGTATGGGAGTACGCTCAAGCGGGTTCAACGAGCGGGCATAAAGCGGAACCCTCTTTTCCGGCACCAAGGGACCCAAGCCATCAAGTGGTCGACCGGCACCATCCAGCACCCTGCCCAATAATTGTTTTCCAACCGCCACCTGCCGTACACGGTCCTGGACTCGGCGCTTGGGGGTATAGCGCTGCCCTAGGCGGGGAGGTTGTTGCGCCAGCGGGTTCTCGGGTATGACATGCGCGCCCGGCATCACACCATAGACATCTGTTGAGGGCATGAGCAGCAGACGATCGCCCGAGAAACCAACTACTTCCGCATCGACACCCGGACCACCCGGAACCTGAACCATGCACTGGCTGCCGATCGGAATACGAAGACCCACCGCCTCCATCACCAGACCGGCCACACGAGTCAGTCGGCCACTTTCTGCCCAGGGTTGGGAGAAACTGACCGCACGTCTGCAATCGGCAACATATTCTCGGTAACGTACAGTGCGATCCATCATTCAAGCCAGTTCTTGTTTGAACCCAGCACGGATATCACCTGACGCCAGCGCGCCTGCAATGTGGCATCGAGATCGCCCTGAAGCGTTTCGATCAGGCAGCCACCACGAACAATGCGCTGGTCTTCCACGATGCGCAATCGGCTTTTATCGAGCATCTCATTCAATATCGGACGAACTATCAGCGCGTCTTCAGGATTCAGCAACAGGCGGGCCTCACGCGTGGATTCAGCCATCTGTTTCAAGGCCAGTTTGACCACGTCAAGGATACGCTCCGGGCGTGCGGAAAGTTCACCTGCAATAACCTGCTTGGAAACGTCCAGCGAAAGACTCAGCACCTGATCCGCAAGACGGAAATCAAGTGAATCAAGCGCTGCTGAGAAGCTTTCTGATAACTGCCTCAGCCTTTTCCTCTCCTGGTCCATCGTGGCTCGCGCCTGTTCCAGGCCAGCCTCGAATCCCTTCTTGCGGGCCTCCTCCTCCAGCGCGCGCAAACGCTTTTGCTCCTCGGCTTCGCGGTCAGCAGGGGGAACTGCCTCCAGCCCTTCCCATCTGTCAAAAGCGCTGCGTGTATCTTGAGTTTCTTCGCTCATCACCGTGCTTCCATACGTGCCGAACCTGGATGAATCAGATTCAGCTCTCCATTGGTCGCCATTTCTCTCAACAGTCTAACTGTTTCCGTCTGGGCGATTTCTATATCAACAAGTTTGCATGCCCCGAGGATTTCGAGATCGTCTTTTAGACGGCGTGCCGCTGTATCAGGCATGTGCGTAAGAAGATCGTCGACCAGATCAGGATCGGCACCCTTTAAGGCAAGCAAAAGCGTATTTCCCGGAACGGCCTTGAAAAAGCGTGTACGGCTTTCTCCCGACAACCGTGCAAGATCACCCATCCCCAGCTGATGTGCCTTTAGCTGCTCAAACAGTTCGGGTGAACTCGCAGACAAATTCGATTCGACTTCCTCTCGCGCAGCAGGCGACATACGTGACAGCAGATCGGAAACCAGTTCCGCACCTTCCTTGCTTTCTGCCTCCTCTCCCTTGAGGCGCCTGCCCACCCATTCGTCCACTTCGCGCAAAGCCTCGACAGGCGCGCCACGCCACTCTGCAATGCGACGTACCACTTCCTGCCGCTGTAACTCAGGGAGCCATTCGAGTATGGCGGCGGCCTGTGCACGATCAATCTGAGATATGACCGCCGCCGCCAACTGGGGATGTTCGTCCTTGAGCATGGCAGCAACCTCTGCCGGTTCTTTCCAGGCCAGTTCCTGAATCTTGTCACTGCCACCGGCAATCCGCGACATCATCATGCGCGCCTGTTCGTCACCCAGTGCGCGTGTCAGCGCCGCATCCAGAAACTCATCCGCTCCAGCCCCAATGCCTGACTGCCTGCTGGCAGCCTCTTCATATTCGTCGATAACGGTCGCTACATGTTCTCGTTGCAAGCCTCCCATTTCACGCATGGTCTTGCCCAGCTCACCAACTTCAAATGGCGACATGTATCGGAATACTTGCGCTGCAGCTTCCTCGCCAAGCGCCAGCAAAAGAACCGCTGATTTTTCCAGGCCTGCGCGGTTCATGCGTTCCCCATCCATAGCTTGACCACACTGGCTGCGACCTTTGGATCAGACAGCACGGCCTGACGCAAAGATTCCACGCGAGACTCGAAAGCTTCCTCTGGCGTCGGCCTTTGATTAGCCAGTTCTTCTTCCTGCTCACGCTGTTTTCGTTGTCGAGCCCGTACGCGAAACAGCAGAATCAGCATCAGAAGCGAAACCGCCAATCCGGCATAGACCGGGATGAGCTCCGGGTCTATTTTCTCCAAATCAAACCCTGCCTTTGCGACAGGCTGTTGCGCCGGCTCTATCTGGGTCGTTTCAGTGGGAGCTTCAGGAACTTTGAATGGCATAGAAATGACCTGGAGGCTATCCCCCCGCTCGCCATCAAAACCAATGGCCTGCCTGGCCAGTTCAGCGAGCCTGTCCAGTTCGACCAGTGCCTTGCCAACAGCTTCATCCACAATGATGAGAGCCGATACCTGCTCCAGACTGCCGCGGGGCTCTCGCACATGTCGCACCGTTCGATCAACCGTTCCCGCCACCGTTCCTGTACGACGGGAGTTTTCGGTGGTTTCCTCGCTCTCGGTAAAATTGACCCTGGCTGTTACCTGGATCCTGTATGAAGTATCGCCCAGAACAGGCGAAAGCACCCCCGTTATGCGGCTGGCAAGATCATTTTCCACACGGCGCGCATACTCCAGCTGATTCTGACTCAAGCCACGATAAAAACCGGCTAGCCCGGCTGCCAAAAGGCTGCCGTTCTGATCAACGATACTGACCTGGCCTGCACCCATGCCCGCTACGCTGTTCGCAACGACCTGCCGGATGGCCTCGACCTGGCCTTCGCTTAATTGCTTGCCGGGTTTCAGTCTGACAAGGACAGAAGCAGCAGGCGGAACCTGCTCTCGCAAGAAAGCAGACTGTTTTGGCAGAGCCAGATGCACTCGGGACGATTCAACGCCTTCAATATCTTCCACCGAGCGTGACAATTCCGATTCCAGACTGCGTTGATAGCCAATCTGCTCCTGGAAAGGAGAAAGTCCAAATCGCGGCCCAACGGTCTCTTCCGCATCCGGTTTGTCGCCCTTGGGCAGGCCTTGAGCCGCCAGCCTATAACGCGCATTGTGCAGTTGATCCGCAAGCACCTCGATGGCGCCGCTTGTCTGGGAAATTCTATACTTGATGCGAAGACGATCCAGGGCTTCGACTATCTCGCCCCCATCCTTGTCGGACAAGTCGGCGAACAGCACGCGAAAATCAGGTTCTTGCGCATCCCTGAAATAAAGCGCAGGGGGCAATGCAAGCAATATGAGTAGCACCACCCACCACAGCAGCTTTCTCGACGGGCTGGCTGCAGCATAAGCAGCGCGCAATCCAGGAAACGTCATTCCTTCGGCCATCGCGTCCTTACTTTTAAGGATCCTTCAGTTGTAAATGCAGGCGCAACTCTTCAAAATACATAGCCGCCTTGTTTTATCAAGGGATTATAGCCGCGTCCAATCAGATCGGGAGGAAGGCATACGAATTACGCTGCCCAACTGGCAACCATAACAAGCAGTGCCAGGACAAGCCAAACGACCAGCCCTCGCCAGATCATGCCATTGGCGCTTTCGATCTGCTCGGCATCAGGGTCTTCGCCCACGCCAATTTCCGAGCGCTCACTCACTTGGCCAAGGACTGTCAAAGATTGCCCAAGCTTGATCCCCATGGCACCCGCACCCGCAGCCAATATGATGCCCTCCTCGGGATCAAGCCATGAATGAGCCTGGCTTCTCCAACAAAAAATGGCGTCCTCGAAGTTGCCGACAACCGCATATGTAAGAGCCGTAAGCCTTGCAGGCATCCAGTTGAGCGCATGGAAAATGCTGCTTGCCACTCTGGAAAACTCAGGACTCGCCTCGCGCCAGCGCATGGACAAGATCGAAGCCAGTCGGAAAATCACCGCACCAGATGGCCCAAGCAGGCAGAACCAGAACAACACGCCAAATGTCTGGCGGTGACTATGCGTTACCAATTGCTCAATAGTGACGGACGCGATCTGCTCGCGACCAAACCCGGATGCATCTCCCCCTCGCCACTCCCGAAGAATCTGGCGTGCCCCTGGCAAATCGTCTGAATGCAGCTTCAATGCAATCTCGTCAGCGATACGGCTGTAATACTTGAGCCCCATCGTCAGATAAAGAACAGCGACACCCCATGCCCATCCCAGCAGGAAACTCAGGTCGGCCAACCAAGCATGGACCAGCCAAACAGCCAAAGCCACAGGAACCACTGCAACAACCCATGCAATCCCGCCGTGAGAATGCTCGCCACCATCGAATTTCTCTCTCAACAATGAGGCATATTGGGCAAAGTACTGGAAATGCGGCAGAGGCTGCCTGAGAGGCCAGAAGTGTTCGAGCCCGAGAGCCGCGAGCAGGCTAAAAAAAATCATGGTATGGCAATCTCCACGGTCAGTTCGCCCACATGGGCCGGAGAATCAGTGGGACGGTAAATTTCGACTGCAGGCAAAGTGATATCACGCCCCCGAGGCTTGAGATAATCGGACAAGGCTTGGTATGCCTTGCTGGGGGCCAGCATGACAGCCGCATTGACCCTGGCTGCCACCACCTTTCTGCGCGGGATGGTCTCGCTCATAAGGTCTGCTGGCAGTTTGGCGTCAAGCGGAATGCGATAACCGGTTTTCGCATGCTGCTTGCCTTTTGGGGTGGTGCGCGGATCTGTCAGCAATACTGTAATGGTGTCGCCTGGCTCAACTCCCGCCTGAGTGAGAAGCCTGTAAACCTTCTCTTGGGTTTTCGGCAGCTTCCCTAGATCACCGGAATGTTCCAGATAAGCGTAAATATGCGGTCCCGATTCCTCTTCGGTGACGATTGCCGCATTGAAACCTCCCCACCACCAATACACGGCAAGCAAGGGGAGAACAAATGCCAGAACAAATGCCGGCCACTGTTTCCTGATCAAAACGGGGAACCTCTGAATATGTCCTTTGTCGACTATGAAGATAACATAGCCGCCTGTATTTTTTTAACAGATATCCCTTTAGGGAACGGAGACCTAGATGCTGCGTATCTTTTGGATGTTCACCCTGCTTGCTCTGAATGCTTCCGCATTTGCGGTTGACACCTCGGCAAGCGTGCCCATGAGCACCATCAGGGTTGGCCAGCACAGCTATTACGTCGAAGGCCAATCAGGCCCTGCCACCAGCGAAAACCAGGGCTTCATGTCAAATGCAGGCTTTGTCGTCACACGGGATGGTGTCGTTGTTTTCGACTCGCTTGGCACCCCCCCGCTAGCTGAAAAAATGCTTGGTCTCATCAGGAAAGTTACTTCCAAGCCGATCAGGCGGGTAATCGTTAGCCATTACCATGCCGACCATTTCTACGGCCTGCAGGTTTTCAAGGACCAGGGTGCGGAGATCTGGGCGCACAAGCATGCCGCAGGGGAAACGAAGACAGATGCAGCCAAGCTGCGTTTGGAGCAGCGCAAGGAAGAGTTGTTTCCGTGGGTAAACGAAGACACCCGCTTCATAGAACCGGACAAGTACCTGGAAGGCGACACCGACTTCTCACTGGGTGGCGTTCATTTCAGCATCCGCCATGTCGGCCCTGCTCACAGCGCAGAGGATCTGGCCATGCTGGTCAAGGAAGACAGCGTCCTTTACGCGGGCGATCTGGTATTCAAGGGACGTGTGCCTTACGTCGGCGATGCCGACTCCAAAGCCTGGCTGAAATCGCTTGAAAAGCTGATTGCCATGAGGCCGCAGGTAATGGTGCCCGGTCATGGCGCTGTAAGCTTTTCGCCAGCGAAGGACCTGGCGCTTACTCGTGATTACCTGACTTACCTGCGCAAGGAGATGGGTAGGGCTGTAAACAACCTTGAGTCATTCGACGAAGCATACGAACGAACGAACTGGTCGAGGTTCAGCGGGCTCCCTGCATTCGAGGCTGCGAACCGGCCAAACGCCTACAACACTTATTTATTGATGGAACACGAACTGCTGAACAAATAGGCGCCTATTGCGCCATCAGCAATGTTGTGTCCTTGAAGTGCATTTCCATCTGGGATTTCTCCAGCAGAAATTTCTTTCCAAACATGTTCTTGATTGCATCCGGGGGCATGGGTTTGCCAACCAGATATCCCTGGATTTCGTCACAACCCTTCTCCTTCAGGAACGCTGCCACTTCCTGACTCTCCACTCCCTCAGCTACTACGCGCAGATCGAGTAAATGCGCCAGATGGATAATGGCAGTAGCGATTTCGGCATCGTCCTTGTCGATGAGGATGTCCTTGACAAAGCTCTTGTCGATCTTGACAGCATCGATGGGCAGACGCTTCAGCTGCCGGAGGTTGGAATGCCCTGTACCAAAATCGTCAATCATCATCTGGATGCCGTGCCTGCCCATTTCATCGAGCACCTGCAGGGTGACTTCCGGATTTTCCATGGCCGTTGTTTCGGTTATTTCCAGCCCAAGAAATGCCGGATTCATCCCCGTGTCTTCTAGAACGAGCAGAATCTCACGCGCCAAGCCGCCATGGGTGAACTGACGCGGTGACAGATTGACTGAAATGATCGGGGGGTTCAGTCCGGCTTCATGCCATGCCACCCATTGCAGACAAGCCGTCCTCAGCACCCAATGCCCGACCGGCACAATCAGCCCGGTTTCCTCGGCTACCGGAATAAATTTATCCGGCCCGACTATGCCGAGGACGTTTGGCACCATCCAGCGAATCAGCGCTTCTATGCCAACCACTTTGCCTGTCCGCAGATCCATTTTGGGTTGATAGAGTATGGCGAAATCATCGTTGCGCAGTGCCCTGCGGATTCCGTTTTCGATTGTGAGTTGCTCATGCGCGGCTGCGTTCATGTCATCGCTGAAATACTCAAAACCACTCCGTTTCAGTTTGGCCTTGTACATGGCCATGTCAGCCTGTCGTAACAGCGTGTTTGCATCTGTGCCATCGTCCGGACAGGCAGTGATGCCGATACTGGCCGAGATGGCGTAATGGCGGTTATCCAGCTTGAATGGCTCGGCAAGTGTTTCGATAATCTTCAACGCCACTCGACGAACCGCGCGCAACGAGCGCGGATGGCTCATGACAACTGCAAATTCATCCCCCCCAAGACGCGCCACAAAATCGTCCGTGCGCAGAACACCAGCCAGTCGGTCTGCAACGACACGCAGCACCTCGTCGCCGACTTCATGTCCGCGTGAATCGTTGATGTGCTTGAAACGATCAAGATCAATAAACAGGAGAGAAAGCTGATTGCCCTGGCGCTGGCACAGCGAGATGGCATGCTCCAGATAAACCTGGAAGTAGGTACGATTGGGCAAGCCGGTCAGCGGATCATGGTTGGCAAGCCGATCGAGCCTGATCTCGGATTCGCGCCTTTCAGTCAGCGCTGCGGTCACCAGCAACCCGCATACTGCCAGACTGAGTATCGTGATCTGGATGCTGAGGACTTCAAGAAAATGGATATCCGAGCCAATCCATGAATATTCGTTTGAACTGCTCGCCATTCGGATGATACTGGCAACCAGAACAAGGGTTGTCGTCGCGCCCGCCGAAAAACGTAACGCAACCCACAACACCAGAGGAAACAACAAAAACTCGCCAATTTCCCAGCTCTGGTGGTTTCCGGCCCCAAGCGTGAGATACCCCACTGCCATCGTCGTCAGCACCACCCCGAGCCACTCGAGTTTGAAGACTTCGCGATGAATACGCCAGTCATGGATGTTGGCGGCCAGCAGAACCGGTGCAAGCAAGATGGCACCGGTCATCTGGTTTAACCACAATGACCACAGCGTCGACCAATACTGGCCTTGTGCCAGGCCATTGGTCCATTGCAGGGCTACTGTAATTACCAGTGCTGAAACTGCTGTTCCTACGGGCATGCCCACCAGACAATATCCGGCGACACTTCTGATTGAACCAAACGAAAAGGATTCTGCCCCCAGTTTTTCCGGCAACCAGTAAATTATCCATGCGCCCAGCGCAGCACCAATCCCCAGAAAAGGAAACACATCATTGGGCACCACACCCCAGCTTGCAGCGAGCGAACCGAGCAGAACACCAGGAACCGCCGCTCCTCTGTAGCGGATGGCTGCAGCAGCGGCAATGCCGGATGCCGGCCACCAGACATTCACGACGTTGTCGAACGTACCCGCCATGAGAAGACTGACACGGCCGACCAGGAAACAGGCAAGCGAGACAAACAAGGCGACAAGAAAAAAACGCCTTAATTCAGTGGGGCCAGGTATCGCTGGGAAATTCATGATTTTGCTGTCAACAAGACGGGCAGTTCACGAACCCATCAGGACTCGGGTCGACTATCCAGTTCGGCTCGGACGGACTCGAGCGCGTCCTTGAGGGTTTCCTCAGGAAGACTGTTGAGCTGTTCAGCCAGCATCTCGGCAGCATCAATCGTGTCTTCATCATCAGGCAAGACATCACTGTCCAGATTGGCAACAAGCACGGCTGCCGCACCCACAACCTGCAGCAAACGCTGGCGCTCCCCCATCAGTATTTCGATCTCTTTGCGTAGCAGGCCGATTTCACCTTCTTCAAGCGTGTGTACAGTCATTGATTTTGTCTCCCTGCGTTTTACTGACTGAAGTGTAACCACAAGCAGGCCATCGAGGAATACCTGCATCATTATTCAAACAATCGGGCGATAATAGAAGCTTCACACAGAGCATTCTCGCATGTCAGTTCCTGCCTGCCTTTTTCCCGAAATAACACCCTGCCGCAATGGCTTCCTCGAGCCCGATGACTTGCATCGCATTTACTGGGAGGAAAGCGGCAATCCCAAGGGCATGCCGGTGCTGTTCCTGCATGGCGGTCCCGGTTCAGGCACCTCGCCATTGCAGCGCCGTTTTTTTGACCCCGACTACTATCGCATCATTCTGTTCGACCAGCGCGGCTCGGGCAAATCCACACCCTACGCAGAACTGACTGACAACACGACAATTCACCTCATAAGCGATATTGAACTGCTGCGCCAAACCCTAAGTATCGACAAGTGGCTTGTTTTCGGTGGTTCATGGGGCTCCACGCTTGCACTGGCCTACGGTGAGGCCCATCCGGAAGCCTGTCTTGGCTTCATTCTGCGTGGCATATTTCTTTGCCGAAAAAGCGAGATTGACTGGTTTCTTTATGGAATATCAGCATTTTTCCCTGAAGCATGGCGTGACTTCGCTACCCTGATCCCGGCAAAAGAACGAAAAAACCTTCTGCATGCCTACCATAAGCGGCTGATCGACAAAGATCCGGACGTCCATCTCCCTGCAGCTCGCGCCTGGGCACACTACGAAGCAGCCTGTTCTACATTGCTGCCAAACGAGAACCTGATCAGCAGCTTCGAATCCGACGCAGTGGCGCTCTCGCTGTCCCGCATCGAAGCACATTACTTCATGAACAACATATTTCTCCCTGAAAACAGCCTGCTGGAGAATCTGCATAAAATTCGACATCTCCCCGCCGTCATCGTGCAAGGACGGTACGATGCCGTCTGCCCCATTGTCACTGCTGACGAACTTGCGCGCGAATGGCCGGAAGCGTTTTACGAAATCATCCCGGATGCCGGCCATTCCGCCTTCGAACCCGGCATAGCCCATGCATTGATGGAAGCCACCGAAGCATTCAAGGGGATGCTGGGCATACAAGAGCCACTTGAAGAATCGGCAGCACCGGAAAAACCAAAGCGGCGCCGCGCAACAAGAAAGAAGGAAGAATAGTGGCGCTTTCTCCACATGTACTGGATGCAACGGCCGAGAACTTTCAGCGCCTTGTACTGGAAAATTCCAGGCGAGGACTGGTGTTAGTCCATTTCTGGACCCCCAAGGCGGGACCCTGCATGGTGCTGATGCCACGCCTCGTCAAACTGGCAACGGAATACGGCGGACGGTTTCTTCTCGTCATGCTCAACACCGATGAACTGGGCCGCATCGCACGCGAGTTCGGCGTCAACAGCGTTCCAACCGTCAAGTTTTTCCGTAATGGCACGGTGGTGAACACCATACACGGCGCCGAATCCGACAACAGTTTTCGTGAACAACTGAACCGCTTCATTGCCCGTGATACAGAAACCCTGCATGTACAAGGTCTTGCCGCCTGGAAACAAAACAGAATAGATGAAGCCCGCAGCATGCTTGCCTCAGCTGCGGTGGAAGAACCTGACAACCCTCAAATTCCCCGCGATCTCGCCAGACTTCTCTGGTCCCGCGGAGAACACAAACAGGCCCTTCAACTGCTTGAGAGCCTCCCTTCAGAGCTTCGCGAACAAAAAGAACTTTCACAACTGTATGCCCATTTTTCACTGGTGCACGCTGCAGAAACGGCATTTGCTGACAAAGACATCAAGGAAATCGACCCCAATGATCCGCAACTACGTTTTCAGCAGGCATCGCTTGAGCTTGCCAATGACCAGATCGAAACCGCACTGGAGTTGCTGATTGCCCTTGACCATGATCATCCGCAATACAGGAACGGCCTGCCACGCCAAGCGCTGCTTGCACTTTTCGACATGCTTGGAGCCGGGCATCATCTGACTCAAGCTTATCGGTCCCGGCTGGCGCAGGGATGAATTTTTCCCATCCGGTCTTTGCCCCATATCGCGTCCTCATCGATTCCTTGGGTGGCGAAACCAGCATCGAAAAACTGAATGCTCTCGCAGGTCACTTGGGCGTCAAGCATGGCAACAAGCCCTTGTGTTTTGCCGCCTCCTGCATGGCGCTTTCAGCTTCCGAATATGAGCAAAGCATTGCCACAATCGGCAAGGTGCCAACGCGTGAAAACAATGTGCACGATTTTCTGAATGCGCTGGTCTGGTTGCGTTTCCCTTATCTGAAGACATCCCTCAACCTTCGGCATACCGATGAACTTGCCAAACATGCTGATGAGCACAAGCATCGCGGCAAACTGCGCGATCAGCTGACACTACTTGATGAAAGCGGGCTTCTGGTCGTTTCTTCAAATCCTGAATTGCTGAAATTGCTGAGTGCGAAATGCTGGACGGAATTGTTCTGGGAAGCCCGAGAAGAATTAAACCACCAGATGCATTTCTTTGTAGTTGGGCATGGATTGCTGGAAAAATGCCTGATGCCATTTCCCGGCATGACGGCGAAATGCCTTTTGCTGCACACAGACGAAAAGCGTACTGAAACAATAGACGGGCTGGCAGCAAAACTGGTGCAAACCGCCGAATCCCTTGACCTGCCCCCATTGCCCATACAGGGCATTCCAGGCTGGGACGACAACAACGACAGGGGCTACTACCTGAACACAAGCATTTTCAGGCCGGCCCGCACACCGCCTCGATCAGCTTGACTTCTCTGCCAGACTGGGCTGCCTCCCCTTTCGCTTGTGCGGGATTACGTGCCTGATAATGGATAAGGGCCCCCTCATCGGAAAACACCGCACGGGATAGTTCGCTCAATGTCTTCTGACCGCAATGAGCCTGACGCCTATACTGGATTTCCCGAACATGCCGCAGGGAAGATTGGTCAAGTTCCGGCTTGATCAAGACCTGGCGCTCACGAAAAATGGCAACTTGGTTTTCGCGCCGTATATTGGCACTGTCGATTGCCACGCTGACCGACGCATCCTCAAAAACAAATTGCCATGCCTCGTCTGCTTGCACCATTGGCTGGAAGCAGACGAACAAAACCGATGCTGAAAAAAGCTTCCTCATGCTGATGTGGCAGCAGTTTCCTTAAGCCAGGCTTCAGCTTGTCCCGCATCGTCAAACAGCCGTATATCCGCATCCACGAACAGCCGATTGATCCAGGCGCTCCAGGCGATCCATTCGTTGTTGGTAAGAATGGCAACACGATCAAAGTCATTGGCATGATCGCGCGAGAATTTGATCTCCTCCCATGCCACATCAACACTGAAAGAAAGCATGTCACGCAAATCAATCAGCAAGTTCACCACGCCCTGAAACTTGATACCGTACAGCACGGCCTCTTCAAATTCCTTGTAGTCCTCAATCGTGAATCGGCCCAGGACAGACATGCTCACAATATTGTCTTTGACGTTAATCGCAATCATGAAATCGCTTCCCTTTAGTTTGTCTCAACAATGTCAATATAGCCTCATTCCGGCCCCGTCACCTTTCGGTTGGACTTTATGCTGACAAGCCCGGCCAAAACGATCAGCAGCATACCTGCCCAGGAAACAACCGGAAGATGGTCACCGAAAACAATGACGCCATAAAGCGCCGCAAACCCAACTGTCGAGTAGGCTAGTGCGCCCACAGCCATGGTATCGCCCAGCCGATAGGCGCGAGTCATGGCCAGTTGCCCCATTGTTGCCGTCGCCCCCATCGCCAACAGCAATGGCATATCGGTCAGTCTCGGCATCACAAACCCCGTGCTTGCCATCCACGCAGCGCCGCCAAGCGTGGACACGAGTGCGAAGTAAAACACGATTCGCCATTCCGGTTCATCATGCCTGCCAAGTGTACGTACATTGAGATAGGCCAGTGCTGCGAAAACGCCTGACGTCAGACCAACCAGCCTGGGCACCATATCCTGCCCGCCCCATCCCGGCTGGAGCAGCATTGCCACCCCCGTGAACCCAATCAACACAGCAGCAATCAGGCCATGACCATGACGTTCCCCCAGCCACCAAGCGGTAATGGCTGCCAGAAAAAGCGGCGACGTGTAGTTCAGGGTAATGGCCGTAGGCAGCGGCAGATGCGCAAGTCCGTAAAAATACATGACCAGCGCAAAAAATCCGGTCAAACCGCGCTTGGCATGGCTTGGGGCGTGTCGGGTGTAAAGCGGTAACAGCCACTTTCGCGTCGTGAACACGATTACGGCATATATCGTCAACAAACCGAACAGTGATCGATAGAAGACAAGTTCAGGGGAGCTAAAGCGAACCGATGCCAGCTTGACCAGTACACCCATCAACGCAAAAAAGAATCCGGCGACCAGCATCCAGGTCGATTTCATTTACCCGGCTCCGAAAACAAAAAAGAATGGCGGCACATGCCGCCATTCTTGATTTGGTGTTTGAAGATTTCAACGCCCAAGGTGTGGCTCTATCTGCTTGCGAAGAAATTCATGAAAATGAACCATGCCGTCCTCCATGGGCGACTGGTACGGCCCTTCCTCGCTGATACCCTGCTTGTAGAGCGCCTTGCGGCCATCGTGCATGCGCTGGGCGATTTCATGGTCTTCCACCGCGGTTTCCATGTAGGCTGCCTGTTCTGCCTCGATAAACTCCCGCTCGAACAGCACAATGTCCTCCGGGTAGTAGAACTCGACGATATTGACCATGGATTCGATACCGGTTGGCCAAACGGATGACACTACCAGCACATGCGGGTACCACTCGACCATGATGTTGGGGTAATAAGTCAGCCAGATTGCACCGTGGCCGGGCTTCTTGCCCTCACCGTAGCGAAGTACCTGCTCCTGCCATTTCTGGTAAACCGGCGAACCGAACTTCTTTCCAAAGGCACTGGCCAAACCCACGGTCTGAACTGAATACCAGTCACCGTATTGCCAGCGCAAATCGTCGCAGGTAACAAAATTGCCGAGGCCAGCATGGAAAGGTTCGACGTGGTAATCCTCGAGATACACCTCGATAAATGTCTTCCAGTTGTAGGGCACGTGATCGACCCTTACGCTGTCCAGCATATAACCCTCAAAATTAAGATCAGCTGCCACTCCCATGCCGGCCAAATCGGTACGCACATCGCGCGGCCCGTTGAACAGCAGTCCATTCCAGTTCTGCAGCAGCGATTTTGAAAGATTCATGCAGGGATTGCCGGGAAAGTGCGGTGCTCCCAGCAGTGTACCTTCTGAATTGTAGGTCCAGCGATGCAGCGGACAGACGATGTTGTCAGCCGGCAGCTTGCCACGGCCATTCAGCATGATGGCCTGACGATGGCGACAGACATTGGACATCATCTCGATGCCGTTGGTATTGTTGACCAATATCTTGGCGCCTTCGAAACGCTCAAGTGCATGATAGTCACCGCGTTCCGGCACCATCAGCGCATGGCCGACATAACCCGGGCCATTTTCAAACAGCAGTTTCTTTTCGAGTTCGTAAATCTCCGGGTCGAAATACCATGACACCGGCAGTTGAGGCGTTGTTGTTGACAGCGCCGAAACAGAATCAGCGAGATTGCTCATCCCTACCCACCCTATTCCAGTGCCGCACTATTGAAAGTCGGCAAAGAAAACAAAAACCCCCGACACCCGGCGAACGTTTCTGTTCACCCAATGAACCGGAGGTTCCCTTTCCCATTACAGGAGACGGAACGATACCATGGATGAATGTGCAAGGCAAAGACTTAATGCCTCGAGGCACGAATAACACGCATCCCATGGAGACGCGCGCCCGACGATTTGTTAAAGTTACATGCTTTAGCTTGCTGTTTATTTCATGCCCAAAGCCACGACGCCCAAGGATTTCGAATCCGCCCTAGCCGAGCTGGAAAAAACTGTCGCCCAAATGGAGTCCGGCAAGCTTAGTCTCGAAGATTCACTTGCTGCCTACGAACGCGGTGCAGTTCTGCTCAATTATTGCCGCGAGGCGATCAACAAGGCCGAACAACAAGTGCAGACTCTTGAAAACGGCGTGATGAAACCTTTCCTGACCGGCAAAGATGAGTGATTTCCAGGCCTGGATGACCGAACGGCAGGGCCGTGTCGAATTGGCGTTGTCCAACGCTTTGAGTGCGGCAAACATTGCGCCCATGCGTTTGCATGATGCCATGCGATATGCGGTACTGGATGGCGGCAAGCGTGTGCGCCCATTGCTTGCTTTTGCCTCCGGTGAATTAACCGGCGCCGATATCTCCCGAGTTGAGCAAGCTGCAATAGCAGTGGAAATGATCCATGCCTATTCGCTGGTACATGACGACATGCCTGCCATGGACAACGACGTGCTACGCCGCGGCAAGCCGACAGTGCATGTTGAATTCGATGAGGCCACGGCACTTTTGGTTGGCGATGCCCTGCAAAGCCGTGCTTTTGAAGTCCTGTCCCAGCCCGGACTGACAAGCGATGCATCAACCCAGGTTCAAATGCTTGGTATTCTGGCTGCAGCCTCAGGTTCACACGGCATGGCCGGTGGACAGGCAATTGATTTGGAAAGTGTCGGAAAGACGCTGGAACTACCCGAACTCGAGTTCATGCATATCCTCAAGACCGGAGCGCTCATCCGTGCCTCCGTGACTCTCGGCGCCCTTTGCGGCAAGCCGATGGATGAGGTGGCGATGAACAAGATCGACCACTACGCCAAGTGTGTAGGCCTGGCTTTCCAAGTGGTGGACGATGTGCTCGATTCCGAGGCCTCAACCGCAACACTCGGAAAGACGGCAGGAAAGGACGCTGCACAAAACAAGCCTACTTATGTCAGCCTGCTCGGCCTTGCCCGCGCCAGGGAACTGGCTGAAGAACTACGTACCGACGCACATGCCGCGCTTGCCGGCTTAGGATCCGACTCAACACGGTTGAAGCAGTTGGCCGACTATATCGTGCTGCGCAAATACTGAACGGAATCAGACTTGTCCCTGCTCGATACGATAAACAGCCCAGCCGATCTAAGGCAGCTTGATGAAAAACAACTCAAGCTGCTGGCAGACGAACTCCGGAGTTTCCTGCTCGGCTCGGTCGCGCAGACCGGCGGTCATCTTTCATCCAACCTTGGCTCTGTCGAACTGTCGATTGCATTGCATTACGTCTATGACACCCCGGGGGACCGCATCGTCTGGGACGTCGGACACCAGACCTACGCGCACAAGATTCTCACTGGCCGCAAGGGAGCCATGGCAGGACTTCGCCGTGGGGGTGGCATTGCAGGTTTTCCGCGGCGTGAGGAAAGCGAATACGACGCTTTCGGTGTTGGCCATTCCAGCACCTCGATCTCGGCTGCCCTGGGCATGGCAGAAGCCTTCCATCAGACCGGTTCCGGACATCGTGCCGTGGCCGTCATTGGTGACGGTGCAATGACCGCCGGCATGGCCTTCGAGGCCCTGAACAATGCGGGCGCAACAGAACTCCCCCTGCTGGTCATCCTGAACGACAACGACATGTCGATCTCGCCGCCGGTTGGCGCGCTCAACAATTACCTGGCAAAACTCATGTCCGGCCAGTTCTACGCCAAGGCCAAGAAGGCTTCTGATTTGGTGCTGTCGAAAATGCCACCCATCAAGGAACTGGCCAAACGCGCCGAGGAACACATGAAGGGCATGGTAGTGCCCGGCACGCTGTTCGAGGAATTCGGCTTCAACTACATCGGTCCCATCGATGGCCACGACCTTGATGTGCTGGTGGAAACGCTTCGCAACATCCGCAAGCTCGACGGTCCGCAGTTCCTGCACGTCGTTACAAGGAAGGGCAAAGGCTACGAACCAGCCGAAGCCAATCCCTGCCTGTATCACGGGGTAGGCAGCTTCGACCCTGCTGTCGGCATCACAGAAAAAGTCAGCGCAAAACCCACATACACGCAAATCTTCGGCGACTGGCTCTGCGACATGGCCGCTCACGACCAGCGTCTTGTCGCCATTACGCCGGCCATGCGCGAGGGTTCGGGTTTGGTAAGGTTTTCCGAGGAATATCCAAAACGCTATTTTGATGTGGGCATTGCCGAGCAGCATGCGCTGACCTTCGCGGCGGGCTTGGCCTGCGAGGGTGAAAAACCTGTTGTGGCCATCTACTCGACCTTTTTGCAGCGCGCCTACGATCAGTTGATCCACGACATCGCCCTGCAGAACCTCGATGTCACCCTGGCCATCGACCGGGCCGGCCCGGTTGGCGCGGATGGCGCCACACACGCAGGAAGTTTTGACCTTTCCTTCCTGCGCTGCATCCCCAATATGCTGATTGCGACACCGTCGGATGAAAACGAGTGCCGCAAGCTATTGACGACGGCCTTCATGCATAACGGCCCGAGTGCCGTGCGCTATCCGAGAGGTGGCGGGCCTGGCGCCACGCTGGAGGAAGGACTCGACCCGGTTCCGGTCGCAAAAAGCATCACCCGGCGCGAGGGCTGCAAAGTTGCCTTCCTCGCCTTCGGCACTGTGCTAGCAGAATGCATCAAGGCTGCCGAAGAACTGGATGCCACCGTCGTCGACATGCGTTTTGTAAAACCGCTGGATGAAGCACGCATTCTGGAACTTGCCCGAACCCATGAGCTGCTTGTCACCGTTGAGGAAAATGCAGTGATGGGTGGTGCGGGTTCGGCGGTCTCGGAATGCTTGGCAGCTAACAATGCGACAGCTCGTACCACTCATTTAGGCCTTATCGACCGTTTCCTGGAACAGGACACCCAGGAAAACCAAAGAATTGCCTGCGGACTGGATGCAGGCAGCCTGATCAAAAAAGTTCACGAACTATTATCCGAGTAGTTTACTCAAGTATTACGACAGTTTATACTTGGTCTAAATCTCATTGAGGGTTGGCCATGAATGGCTTGCCCCTAGCAAGGAAGCACCATGAATGAATGCACAGATGCCGTCTGCATGCCGGACGTGCAAAGCTCCAAGGACACCCGCCAGATCGCCATCGACAAGGTCGGCATAAAGTCCATTCGCCATCCAGTAAAGGTTGCGGATAAGGCAGGCGGGGTCCAGCACACCGTCGCCAGCTTCAACATGTACGTTTATTTGCCCCAACACTTCAAGGGCACGCACATGTCGCGCTTTGTCGAAATTCTCAACACTCGCGAGCGAGAAATCTCGGTAGAAAACTTCGGGGCCATGCTGCGCCACATGGTGGAGCGCCTGGAAGCTGAATCCGGCCACATCGAGATGACCTTCCCTTATTTCATCAACAAGGCCGCGCCTGTTTCCGGCGTGGAAAGCCTGATGGATTATGAGGTCACTCTGATCGGAGAAATCGAAAAAGGCGTTTACCGCCACACCACCAAGGTCGTGGTGCCGGTGACCTCACTGTGCCCCTGCTCCAAGAAGATTTCCGAGTATGGTGCACACAACCAGCGCTCGCATGTCACCGTCACCGCACGCACCAACGGATTTCTGTGGATTGAAGACCTCGTCAGGAAAATCGAAGAACAGGCTTCGTGCGAACTGTACGGCTTGTTGAAGCGCCCGGATGAAAAACACGTTACCGAACGCGCATACGACAATCCCAAGTTCGTGGAAGACATCGTGCGCGACGTTGCCGCCGCCATGAACGCGGAGCCGCTGATCGATACCTATGTGGTAGAAGCGGAGAACTTCGAATCGATCCACAACCACAGCGCCTATGCCTTGATCGAACGGGACAAGACAAAATAGTGATGATCCGGAATTAAAAGCAACAAGGCCCGCATCAGCGGGCCTTGTTGCTTTAGATAGCGTTTTCAATACCTCTGCGTCAGAGTCATGATCTGTCCTTCACGCTGCATGTCGGTGCGATTGAGAAAAGACATGCCAAGCAAAGCTGCCGGCATGGGGCTTTCAACCACCATGCCTTCAACCTGATTGAGGCTGATATCACCCAGTTTGACGTTATTGAGTGATACGCGCCATGCAGGAATGATGCCATTGGCGGTACTTACACCCACCATTTGTCCAGTTTTGTACTTGATGCCCATGCGACTGGCTTCGCTAGCTGGCAGCGCCACCGCAGACGCCCCGGTATCCAGAATAAATGTCACGCTGTATCCATTCACTGAACCCATGGAAATGAAATGTCCGCTTGGGTCTGCGCTCAGCTTCACCGTCGGCTTTCCGCTGTTACCCGCAGCAGCGAAAGACTGCCCCATGGTCAACGTGTGCTGCCTGCCGCCAATTTCAAAGGTTGCCGAATCGGAATTGGCTGATAATAGCTTTACGTCCTGAATCGCCTGGCCAGCAGCAATCAATCTGGGCTGGCTGCCGTCAATGCTGACCATGGCCTTGTCCTTGAACAGGCCAACCACGCCGACTGAAGCAGCCATTGTTTTCCCGGCAAGCAACAGCAACAGCAACAGCGGTGCCATACAATAAGCGACTCGAATATTCCTCATGGTGTTTCGCATATGCTTCCTGTAGTGATTCTTCGCTTTTCCCAGACCGAGGGGCCCGGTTATCTCGGCAACTTCCTGACCGGCAAGGGCATTCTATGGACCCAGATCAATATCGATGCCGGAGATGATTTACCAGATGATATCAACGGTTTTTCCGGGCTGGTCTTGATGGGTGGTCCGATGAGCGTCAATGACGAATTGCCCTGGATCCCTGACGTGCTCAACCTCATCCGTCAGGCTGTAGAAAACAACATTCCCGTGCTGGGGCATTGTCTGGGCGGGCAATTAATGAGCAAGGCGCTGTGCGGTTCCATTACTCAAAACCCGGTCAAGGAAATAGGCTGGGGCGGCGTTTCCAAGGTTGGCCAGAATCCCGCCCCCGAGTGGGTTGGCGACCTGCCATCAAGCTTCGAGGTCTTTCAGTGGCACGGCGAAACCTTTTCCATTCCTCCAGGTGCGGAACGACTCCTGGAAAGCGCCTTCTGTGCCAATCAGGCGTTTTTACTAGACAACATTCACCTCGGACTGCAATGCCACATAGAGATGACTGCACCCATGATCGAATCCTGGTGTGCTGTGGGTGCCGACGAAATAGAGAGCGCTTCCGCCAGTCCTGCCGTGCAACAACCGGCAGCCATGCAGGAAAACATGTCATCCAGGCTAATCGAACTTCATCATGTTGCCGACGTTCTTTACAGCAAGTGGATTCAGGGCCTGAAACATTAGTAGTGTCGAATGGTCTGTTGGACAATTCATCATCGACAGGGCAGGATTATGTCCACACAAGTCGTGATGTTCAGGAGTAAAGATGCAAGCAGTGGATTACAGCAATTACAACTTTGGCCAGCGCCTGGACGATTTCGTCCATGAGGTCATGAATCTGGGTGGCGCTCCTCGCAAGGAGTCCGACCTGACCGAAGGCCAGAAGGTGTTCCTGCGCGCCATCAAGCGCGAAAAAATAAAATATGTGGACCCCCAGCGCCAGGGTTATCCACACAATCTCCTGGAGCAACTGGAATCCTTTACCCGCACTATTGGGGACCTGCACAACTCCTATTTCGATGCCGGAATGCACAAAATCAGCGATTGCCTCTACAACCGCTGGAAGATGCTGTACGAAGAGTCCAAAAGGCTGGCAGCGGCGGGTGGAGCCAACAAACCTTGCTGGGTAGACGTCATCGAAGTCGAGAAATCAGACATGCCTGCCTTCTTCGACGCCTGACAGTTCCTTAAATATGAGCTAAGGCCCGGATTTTCCGGGCTTTTTTACGTCCATAAATCAGACTGAAAAATCCCTTATCCGCGAATAAAAACAAACAATTTTTCAGCCCTCCCCCTGGTTGCTAGACTTCGGCGCTCTATATAAAGGCCATATTCTCAGGAGAAAGCATGTCCAAGTTAGTCCAGCCCCATGGTGGCGGCGAACTCAAACCCCTGTTGCTGGAAGGAGCAGCCCGCGATACTGAACTGGCGCGCGCCAAGGGCCTCAAGCAACTCAAGATGTCTTCCCGCGAAACCGGCGACCTCATCATGATGGGCATCGGCGGCTTCACCCCGTTGGACGGCTTCATGACCAAGGCTGACTGGCAGGGCGTCTGCGACGGCTACAAGATGGCAAATGGCCTGTTCTGGCCCATCCCCATCACCCTCTCCACCGACGAAGAAGCCATCAAGGAAGGCGACGACATCGCCCTGGTCGACGGTGAAACCGGCGCCATCATGGGCACCATGAAGGTGTCCGACAAGTACACTATCGACAAGGCCCACGAGTGCATGATGGTCTACAAGACCACCGACATGGAGCACCCCGGCGTCAAGATGGTCATGGCTCAGGGCAAATACAACCTGGCCGGTTCCGTAAAGGTCCTGTCCACAGGAAATTTCAAAGAAGAGTACGGCGATCAGTTCATGACCCCGGCCGAGACCCGCGCCGCTTTCGAAAAAATGGGCTGGTCCAAGGTTGCTGCCTTCCAGACCCGCAACCCCATGCACCGCTCCCACGAGTACCTGGCCAAGATTGCCATCGAGACCATGGACGGCGTGCTGGTTCACTCACTTCTGGGCGCGCTGAAGCCGGGCGACATCCCCGCAGAAGTGCGTTCCGAAGCGATCAGCGTGCTGGTCGACAACTACTTTGCCCCCAACACCGTGATTCAGGCCGGCTACCCGCTGGACATGCGCTACGCAGGTCCGCGTGAAGCCCTGCTGCATGCCCTGTTCCGCCAGAACTACGGCTG
>DKAU01000081.1 GCA_002450925.1 Thiobacillus sp. UBA6918
GCGAGCTGCCGTTCTGGAATTCGTCCCAGACAAACTTTCCGAGACCGGGGTTCTGTGCCAGCATTTCCGCCGCGACAATCACCATCCAGGCAACACCCAGCGACAGGCGCATGCCGGTAACAACATATGGCAGGGTAGCCGGGAAGAGGATGCGTCTTGCCAGTTCCAGCTTGCTTAGCTTGAGCACGGAGGCGACGTTCAAGTAGTCCTGCGGAATTGCTTTCACGCCGGTTGCAGTGTTCAAAATCATCGGCCAGATGCAGGTAATGAAAATCACGAAGATGGCAGACGGGTTGACTGCCTTGAACACCAGCAGCCCGATCGGCAGCCAGGCCAGAGGCGAAACGGGCCGCAGAATCTGGACCAGCGGGGTGATCGCGCGCTGGATGTTGACGCTCATGCCCATCAGAAATCCCAAGGGGATGCCAACCAGAGCGGCCAGACCGAAACCGGCGCCGACGCGGCCAAGCGAGTAAAGAAGCTGCCAGCCGATGCCGAGGTCATTGGGGCCATTGCTGTAGAACGGGTGCGCGAGCACTTCCTTGGCGTGTTCCCAGGTTTGCGATGGCGTTGGCAACTCCGGTGCAATTTTGGTTTGCACAAAACTCCACAGGGCCAGCACCATCAGGAAGGTAAAGAACGGGAGCAACACCCTGAGTGCGACGCGGCGATTGCGTTCGCGGTCGGGTTCTCGCTTGGCTGGTTTGGCCGGTTCCTGTATTTCAGTTTCAGGGATGTTTGGGGAAGCAGTTTCCACAGACTCCGTGGGGTGGGTATCTTCCATTTTTTCTTTTGTCGATTCCAGTCTAATTACTTGTGCGTGCATGATGTGTTCCTTTTCGTAGCCTCCGATTTCCCGCCCCCAAAGGGGCGGGAGGCATACTTACTTGTTCAGCTTTGCGAGTTTTTTCATGTCTACCGTGGAGTTGGAAACCTTGAAGCCCTTGATGTAATCCATCAGCTTTGCCGGGTCGTACTTCATGCCGTCGAAGAACATGTCCGGACCCATCTCGATCGGGCTGGTTGCCTGCTTCAGCGTCCAGTTCTTGTTGTGGATACCCTCCGGTTTCCAGTCGATGCTCGGCGCAGCAATGCCAAGCTCCTTGGCGGCCTGACGGTAGATGTCTGGCCTGTAGATGGAGGCTGCCGTCTTGCGAATATCCAGCGGTTTGTCGATCTGGCCCCAGCGGATCATCTGGGTGATGAACCATGCGGCATGCGACTCCCACGGGAAATTGGCGGCATAACGATAGAAGACGTTGAAGTCGGGCAGGCTGACCGGACTTTCTTCCTTGCTGTATCGCCATGTTCCGGTCATGGAGTTGTCCACCACGTCGGTCGGCGCATTGACATAGGACTTTGCCGAGATGATCTGCACGACTTCCTTGCGGTTTTCCGGTTTGTCGGCCCAGGCAGCGGCTTCGATCAGGGCTTTGACGGCTGCCTTGTGGGTGTTGGGGTATTTCTCGGCCCACTCCTTGGTGACACCGAACACTTTCTCCGGATTGTTGTTCCAGATTTCGTAGTTGGTGATGATGGACTTGCCAATACCCATCTCCACGGCACGCTGGTTCCAGGGCTCGCCCACGCAATAGCCGACGATGTTCTTCGACTGCAGGTTGGCCACCATCTGCGGCGGCGGAATCACGATGAGGCGAACATCCTTGTCCGGGTCGATGCCGGCCGAAGCCATCCAGTATCGAATCTCATAGTTATGGGTCGAAACCGGGAAGACCATGGCGAATGTCATCGGCTCTTTGCCGGCCTTTTTGTCGGCATCGATCACTTTCTTCAGCGCGATGGCTGTGGTCGGGCGCGCTTTCATGGCCGCCGGATCGGCTTCCACCATGCGCTCGTAGAGTTCATTGGAAACGGTGATGCCGTTGCCATTCAGGTCCATTGAAAAAGCGGTGATGGTGTCCTTGGGGGTGGCGCCCACGCCCAGGGTCGCAGCAATCGGCATGCCGGCCAACATGTGCGCGCCGTCGAGCGCGCCAATCGAAACCTTGTCGCGGATGTTGGCCCAGGAGGCTTCTTTGGAAACTGAGGTGTTCAGGCCATATTTCTTGAAGAAGCCTTTTTCATGGGCGACGACGATCGTGGCGCAATCGGTGAGCGGGATGATGCCGAAGGTAACGTCGGTTTTTTCCAGGCCATCTCTCCCGCCAGCCCAGGCAGCACTGCGTACACCTGCCGGCACCATGCTCATGAGCGCGGCAGCAGCGGAAACGCCTGCAGCTTTCTTGAGAAAGTCGCGGCGGTAACTGTCGGGTAGAAGGATCTTCTGTTCATCATGGTCAGCCATTTAATCGAGCTCCAAAAAAATGGCGTCTGACTCTGCAGAGTCGAGACGCCGTTGTCTGTAAATGTAAAAGGAGGAACTTAATGCCGAGGGCTGCGCCATTGCAGCCTTCGATTAACAATTAGCAACGCCCGTGCCAGATAGGCAAAACCCTTGAAACAAGCGGGTTTCCGAGTAAAAACAGGTTTTGAGCGGAAATGGGAGTGCTACTGCATGGTGCAGCAACGGTGCATGCAAAATGGACAAGGCACCGTATTGGTGCCCTGACTTAGCGCGAGGCAGATTCAGGTTGCAGCAGATCTATTCTGAAGTGCTCTTCGTAAGGGGGCACGTTGCATTCGATGATGTCGGTGGGTGCAACGTCCAGGCGTACGCCAACGATATCGGTGCGTACAGGCAGCTTGGCTGCGCCTCGGTCGACCAGTACCACGGTGCGCATTTCAGCAGGCTGCTTGCGGGCCAGGTACTCCACCGCTCGCAGCATGGAGTGCCCGCGATACATGACATCGTCCACCACCAGCACCGTATAGCCTTCAAGAATGAGTTCGGCATGTTCGGCGTTCTCGGTCAGCCGGGTTTCGGGATAAAGCAGGGTGAGATCGTCGGCATAGCGCTGGATTTTCAAGTCCAGGCGCATGCAATCACGCAAGCCATAAACACTGGCAAGGCGCTCGTGCAATCGGTCGGCGAGCGGCGCGCCGCGCCGGAGCACCCCGACAATGGCTATTTGCGTACGACCAACCAGGAAGCCGGCCGCCTGGTGTGCCATGCCAGTGACGATGTCGTCGAGTTGTTCGGTTGAATACAGGCAGGTGCGTAATCCGGCAGGCTTTTCCATGAGGGTTTCGATCTTTATATATGTGTTGTATCTGATTCTAGGTGTTTCCAGGATGGATTTGTCTGTGGGAAAGCCTGGGTTCTTCGCTTATGCCATGGCTGTTAGAATCAGGACAACACCCAACTCGAAGACAGTGCCATGGCAGAGAGCAAAACACACACCCTCACTCGCCAGATCATTATCGCAATGCTTGCCGGCATTGTGCTTGGTGTTCTGATCAACCAGATTGGCGCATCGCCCTGGATGCAGACCATGATTGTGGATGGCCTGCTGCATGTCGTGGGCTCGGTCTTCGTCGCGGCTCTGAAGATGATGGTAGTGCCGTTGGTGTTTGTCTCGCTGGTGGCGGGGGGGATTTCCCTTTCCGACATCAAGTCGCTAGGCCGTATCGGCGCAAAGGCTCTGGGCCTTTATCTGGCAACGACCGCCATTGCCGTGACCATTGCGCTGATGATTGCCGGAACCGTTGGACCGGGGCAGGGGTTCGATGCGGGGCAGACAGAAGCCGTCTTCAAGGGCAAGGAAGCCCCGCCGCTGACGCAAGTTCTGATTGACATGGTGCCGACCAACCCGATTGCGGCCATGGCCGAGGGCAACATGCTGCAGATCATCGTGTTTGCCTTGCTGTTCGGTGTGGCGATCTCAATGTCCGGTTCGCGCGGCAAGCATGTGCTCAACCTGTTTTCCGATCTCGATACCGTCATCATGCACATGGTCGAGTGGATCATGCGGCTTGCACCCTTTGGCGTGTTCGCACTGATTACCCGTACCTTTGCCAGCCAGGGCCTGGATCTGTTGTTGCCATTGGCAGCTTATTTCCTGACCCTTACCGCTGCGTTGGCCGTGCAACTGTTCGTGACCTATCCGGTTTTACTGCGTTTCCTGGCCGCACTTAATCCGCTTGTTTTTCTTAGAAAAATGCGCGACCCGGCAACTTTCGCTTTTTCAACCGCCAGTTCAGGTGCCACCATTCCGGTCACGCTGCGCACGGTTCAATACAAGATGGGCGTCAGAAACAGCGTCAGCTCATTCACCATTCCGCTTGGCGCCACCATCAACATGGATGGCACAGCCATGATGCAGGGCGTTGCCACGGTGTTCATCGCCAACGTGTACGGCATCGACCTGTCGATGACCGATTTTCTGCTGGTGGTGGTGACGGCGACGCTCGCTTCGATCGGTACTGCCGCCATTCCTTCGGTCGGGCTGGTTACGCTTACCATGGTGCTGGGTCAGGTGGGGCTGCCAGTAGAAGGCATCGCGCTCATCATTGGCGTCGACCGCCTGCTCGACATGATGCGCACCACTGTCAATGTTACCGGCGACTGCGCCGTGACCTGCATTGTTGCCAAGAGCGAGAAGGCGCTGGACCAACAAGTGTTTGATGATCCGGCTGCAGGTTCGGTGGAAGATGCCACCCGGCGAGATGGCACGCCAATTACTTCTGCCGCAGAATAGATTTTTTGAAGTGGTTTCAGCCAAAATGCCTGTAAAGGGGGGCTGCCACATACTGGATTTTGGCGGCAACATAACGTAGTTTGTAAATCTTCTCGGTATCTCTACCGAAGTCTTGTAAGTCGGCTCAACATTCATTGAACGGGCGTGGCATGAACAAGGAAGGACAAAAGGGCTTTTTGATCCATGACTGGCGGGTTTTCCCCCAGGAGGGATTGCTCGCCCGTGATAACGAGACGGTACGCCTTGAACCCAAGGCCATGGAGGTGTTGGCTTATTTGGCTTCCAGGCCGGGTGAAGTCGTCACGCGCGAAGAACTAGAGCATGAAGTCTGGCGCGGCGCGCTGGTCGGTTACGATGCGGTGACCAACACCATCATCAAGTTGCGCAAGGCCCTGAATGACGATGCGCGGGAGCCGCGTTTCATCGCCACCATTCCCAAAAAGGGCTACCAGCTCATTGCCCCAATTACGTATCTGAGCGCTGAAGAAGATCGCATATCCCTTTCGCCTGTCGCCACCGAGCTGGAAAAGGAACCGCAACAGGTACGCACTGCGAAGTTAGGGCAGAAGAAGTTGTTGATGGTTTCCTCAGTGGCCGTCTTGCTCATAACTGGTTTGGCATGGTTATGGCCATTGATGCCTTTCTCGACAGCATCAGTCTTGCTAACTGCAAGTCAGGGTACCGATGGGCTCCCAACGATTGTGGTACTTCCATTCGAGAATATCAGCGACGACCCAAAGCAGGACTTTCTGGCGGATGGAATTACAGAGGACATTATTACGGATTTGTCACGATTGTCGAATTTGAGGGTGATTACCAGCGATCCCTTTCTTTCCTACAAAGGCGAGCAGCTTTCCTTTGAGAAGATCGGAACTGATCTGGGGGCAGGGTTTGTTCTAAAAGGCAGCATCCGGCGAATCGATGACGAGGTCAGGGTCAATGTGCAACTGGTCAATGCAAAAACCGGGGTTAATATCTGGGGACAACGCTACGACAGGAAACTGACCGAGGTTTTTGTTGTTCAGGATGAGGTGACACGCAGCATCGTCAGCGCGCTCGCCATCAGGATGACTAGTCAGGAAGAAACACGGCTGGCGCAAAGAGCAACCGACAATCTCAAGGCCTATGACTTGTTTCAGGAAGGGCAGCGGATTTCCAAGGGTAGAACCAAACCGGATCAGGAACTGGCACGTGATTTGTACCAAAAAGCCATTGAACTGGACCCAAACTATGGCCGTGCATACGGGGCCATGGCGGTTACGCTGGCTTTTGACTACCTGAGGGGATGGGCGGATGCCCCTGTCGAGAGCCTGGACCGGGCTCTGGTGCTGGCCAAGCAGGCTGTGTCGCTCGATGAATCCACCCCTCAAACCTACTGGGCGCTAGGTTTCGTCTATCTCATGCGCAAGGAATACAAGAACGCTGAGGATGCTGCATCCCACGCAATACGCATCGCGCCGAACTATGCGGATGGTTATGGGTTGCTTGGCCTGATCAAGGCTAATGCCGGACAACCCAGACAGTCGATAGATTTCACTACCAAAGCCATGCGCCTCAACCCTTACTACACTTGGGAGTACCTGTATGCCCTTGGCATCGCCAAATACATGCTGGGTGACTATGGTTCGGCCATTACGACTCTTGAGGAAGCCCAGGAACGGAACGAAAACGAAATCAGCATAAAACTGTTTCTTGCTACCAGTTATGTCAAGGCCGGCAGACTGGATGACGCAGAATGGACGGTCATTCAGCTAAAAACCTTGAATCCGGCAATCACATTGTCAGAGACCCAAAAAACAGTTCCCGTTTCCGATCCTGTAATGAGGCAAGCGTTTCTGGGCGATCTCCGAAAAGCCGGATTGCCGGAATAGCGTTTGCGGCTTAACCAGGTTTTTCCAGTAACTTGCTTCCCAACTGGGCCTTGAAACCCTCCATTAAATTCCGACGGCTATCGTTTTTGTCAGTGTAACCCTTTGTTTCTTATAAACATTAAAACCGTCTGGTTTTCGTTGTGTTACCGTCGTCCTTCGGTTGAGACTTTGTTTACAGCCATCCCTATCGTTGAAGCCTGCTTTAACAACAGGGGTCAGAAATGGGACAAAGTTCGAAAATTTCATGTGGGTTGCGCATTGCCTGTTTTGCGACGGCCATGGTTCTGGTGACGGTTTCTTTGCCTGGCTATGCCCAGAATGCTGGACAGGGTGGGCAGTCTGTTTCTGGACCGCTTCTTGGGCACCAGATTGAGGTAAGTGATCAAACGGCCCTTGCGGGAGCGGACCCGGTGGACCGGCAACTAGCTGAATACGCCAAACGCTTGCCTGAGGTGGGCTTTATTCGTTTATATGGCGAGAAAGGGGCGAGATTCGCACAAAAGTTGCTGAAACTGTTGGGCGAAGGCGCCATTAATCTGGACTATGAACACGATGCATCAGTGAGTGGCACCTTGCTGCAACTGCAAATGAACCGAATCGGAGTCATGGTCAAGGAAGGACTTCCCTCTGCTACGCTTTTCAAGGTTGGCAAAGGCTCGTTTTTTGAACACCCCTATCTGTGCGTGATTTCCCTGGATACGGATTCTTTCAGGAAGGATCCAGGTTACGCAACACGATTCATGACACCCGCCCAGGGTAGTGAGAATCATGTCTCACATGAACAGGCCATGCTCGATACTGAAGATTTTCTTAAATTTACAGTCGATCATGAGGTGTTTCACTGCCTGGATGCGTACTTCAATGGCCCGACGATCAAGAAGACGGACGATGTAATATCTAACCGTTATCAGCAATACTTGAATGAGGCACGGGCAGACGGCTTTGCCAGCCACGCCTTCATTAAAACCTCTTCCGAGCCGAAAAAATTTCTGAAACGGTTTGCCGCTATGCGGACGCTGTCTCTGCTGGATTTTGATTTGCAGCACTTTACCGGTGATGTGATCATGGAATCACTCGTCGGCAAACCAGTTTCACCTTCACAGGGGATTGAACAAGAGGTATCACTGAGCAGACAGATGGTGGCTGAAATTGCACCCTCCGCCAATAGCTATGGTGTCCTGCTGGCCAGCACGGCACGTTTGATAGGGGAATTGGGGATTGATCCCGAAGAGTTCCTGAATACTTTAAAGGGACAGAAACTTCCCCAGCATGATGAATCAAAGGTGCTGGCGATGCTTGATGAGATAAAGCAGGCACAGAGAACTCTCTGGAAGACGTCTGATTAAAGATGGGTTATAAAATTCAATATAAGTATGTTCGAACGAGAATGAGTGGCCCTCTGGCAGATTGTTGACAAGGTCTGTGCGCTGACAAGCTTGGGGTATCATGCAACCAATCCAGTCAAACGGGGGGCGCATGAAACCCAGATTGATCAGTTACAAGCTGTGCCCGTTCTCACATAGAGTGGCAATCGTGCTGCAACACAAAGACGTTGAGCACGAGATCGAATACATTGACTATGACAACCCCCCAGCCTGGTTTCTGGAATTGTCACCTTCGAAGAAAGTCCCGATTCTTCAGGTTGATGGCGACGCCATAAGTGAATCGTCTGTCATCAACGAATATCTGGATCAGGTTTACCCCAACAAGATGCATCCCGATGATCCTGTGGCGCTGGCAAAGAATCGCATCTGGATCCAGCATGGCGGCCAATGCACTGTGAATGTTTTGCATCTTGCGGCAAAAGGTACAGAGACTGAATTTTTTGGAACGCTTGAGGAGCTTCGAAAAAATCTTGACCAGGTAGAACCAGCCATACAGGGCAAACCATTTTTTAATGGGGAAGTTTTCTCGCTGGTAGACGCGACTTATGCGCCAATGCTGCAGAGGCTGGGTTTTCTGGATGAAATCTTGCCTGGTATTCTCGATGAAAAACGTCACCCGAAGACTATTGCCTGGAAAGATGTGCTTGTTGCACACCCGGCCGTACAAAAATCCAGCATTCCGAAGATGCGCGAGCTATACAGGAAACTTCTCTGGAAAAAGCATGGCTATCTTTCCGGGTTCCTCGACAAGAGTAACTAGTCACGAATATAGAGAAGCTTTACTTGCGGGTACGCCTGAAAGGTCATTTAATATCGTTGTCTGATGTGCAAAAAGGCGGCCTATCTTGAAGATACTTGTTGCAGATGATCATGCGCTCATTCGTGAAGCGCTGCATCATTTATTGCGACAGGTTGACACGGGGGTAACAGTTCTCGAGGCACATGATTGCCAGGGGACCCGCGATGGTGTGGCCATGAATCCTGATCTTGGCCTGCTGTTGCTGGACCTGAAGTTGCCCGGTATTGGTGGCATGGCCTTGTTGAACGAGTTTCGTCGAGATTTCCCAACTCTGCCTATCGTTGTGCTTTCTGGGATGGAAGACCCCGGAACGGTGCGTGAAGTTCTGGCCCGGGGCGCGATGGGCTTTATTCCAAAATCAGCAAGCAACGAGGTTATGTTGGGTGCACTCCGGCTGGTGTTGTCGGGTGGACGATATTTGCCCCCCGCGATACTTTCTGAAGAGGGTTCAGGAGGACTGGACGCACCGCAAACTGCAGAAGCCTTGCATCTGACAGAACGGCAGTACGATGTGCTAAGGCTGATAGCACAGGGCAAGTCAAACAAGCTGATTTGCCGCGAGCTTGGCCTTGCCGAACCCACGGTGAAGATACATGTGACGGCCGTCCTGCGCGCGCTCAAGGTGGCAAGCAGGGCGGAGGCCATCGTGGCCGTGAATCGCCTGGGTTTGTTTCCGGCGAGTGAAGCCTAGTTAACCCAACAGGTGGTCAATCAGCATGCGCAGGCGTGCTGGCTGTAGCGGCTTGTGCAGCAGCATGAATCCGTGAGTTTTTGCTTCGCGCAGGAGTTCCGGGTCGGTGTCTCCGGTGATCAGCGCTGCTGGAGTATCTTTGCCTAGTNNATCGTCGTCCACGACCAGAATCAGCGCATCGTCTAGTTTTCTCGATCCGGAAAGGGGTTCAATTTCCTGTACGGGCATGGAGGCTTCCATGCTGCGTGGAAGCTGCACTGAAAATACCGAACCCTTGCCGGAAATTGAGCGCACGTCGATACGGCCACCAAGAAGCCGTGCGAGCCGTGACGCGATGGAGAGCCCCAGGCCCAAACCTTTTTTTCGATCACGCTCAGGGTTTTCTACCTGATAGAACTCCTGGAAGATGGCCTGCTGATTTTCTGGAGCAATACCAATGCCGGTGTCCCATACTTCGATTCGAACCTGGTCGCTGCGCCGCCTGCAGCCAACCAGAATGCCGCCTCGTTCGGTGTAGCGCAGTGCATTGGCCACCAGGTTGATCAAGATCCTTTCCAGCAGGATCGGGTCGGTGTGGACAGCCAGTTTGCTGTGGACAACACGGAAATGAATTTCACGGGCCGTGGCCTCCGCTGCAAATGTGTTTTCGATGCGCTCCAGGACATGGTTGACTGGAACGATACGCATGTTGGGGGTGACGACACCTGCGTCCAGCCGTGAAACATCAAGCAGGGCGTCCAGCAGGCCTTGTAGTGCAGCGACGGCTGCATTGATCCGGCCGGCGAGATGTTTGCCTTCGGGAGTGGTTTCAAT
>DKAU01000049.1 GCA_002450925.1 Thiobacillus sp. UBA6918
CTTCGACGAGGTGATCAAGGCGGGCGCCACAACGCTCAATGTGCCGGATACCGTGGGTTACTCCATTCCGGCATTGTGGGGTGAACGCATGAAGCAGTTGATCGAGCGCGTGCCAAATTCCAGCAAGGTAATCTGGTCTACCCATTGCCACAATGACCTTGGCATGGCCGTAGCCAACTCGCTTTCTGCGGTGATGAACGGTGCACGCCAGGTCGAGTGCACCATCAATGGACTGGGCGAACGCGCCGGCAACGCATCGCTGGAAGAAGTGGTCATGGCTGTGCGTACCCGCAAGGATATATTCCCCTGCGAAACCCGCATCGACACTACGCAGATCGTACCCGCATCGAAACTGGTTTCCACCATTACCGGTTATCCGGTGCAACCCAACAAGGCCATCGTCGGGGCGAATGCGTTTGCCCATGAGTCCGGCATCCACCAGGACGGCGTGCTCAAGCATCGCGAAACCTACGAAATCATGCGTGCACAGGATGTGGGCTGGAGCGCCAACCGCCTTACCCTGGGCAAGCTCTCCGGTCGCAATGCGTTCAAATCGAAGCTCGCCGATCTTGGCATCGTGCTCGATTCCGAAGAGGCGCTTAATACTGCCTTTGCGCGTTTCAAGAACCTGGCCGACAAGAAGCGGGAAATCTTTGACGAGGACTTGCAGGCACTGGTGAGTGACGAAGGTTATACTGCTGAGCATGAGCGATTCAAGCTGATGTCGCTCAAGGTTTGCTCCGAAACGGGTGAAGTGCCCCACGCCCATCTCGTCATTACGGATGAGGGCGCCGAGAAAACCGCCGACAGCAACGGATCCGGTCCGGTGGATGCCACGTTCAAGGCACTGGAATCCGTGGTGAACAGTGGCGCAGACTTGTTACTCTACTCAGTCAACAACATCACCAGCGGTACCGATGCGCAGGGTGAAGTGACTGTCAGGCTTTCCAAAGATGGGCGCATCGTGAACGGCCAAGGTGCCGATACCGACATCGTGGTCGCATCGGCAAAGGCCTACCTGCATGCCTTGAACAAGCTGCACTCCAAGCTGGAGCGGGCACACCCGCAGGTTTGAATTAGCTTTCCTCCATCTTGAGGGAAGCTATTCCTTGATCATGCGTCCAGCATCAATTCGGAATGTGAGACATGCCCATGTTTTCTGTGGGCAACGTGCTTTAGTTGGGTTGTGGATGGCAAGACAAATCATTTGATTGTTTTCTTCATCCATTCAATGGCGGGCCCGACAGCATTATCTGGCATGTTCATATGCTCTCCTGGAACCTCAAGAAATGTTTTTGAGGAGGTGTCGGGGATCCGTTTGAAAGCGTCATCCTGGTTGCTTCGTCGAGGTTGATCTTCCCCTGAGCTGACAACCCAAAGAACGGCTGTGCCGGGAAGTATCAGGGCAACATTACGGTCATTGTCACCAGGACCATCAGGACCATTTTGCTCGAGAAAGATTTTTGCGCTCATGCGCAACAGTTTCGAACGGTTTCCGGAGTTGAGATCGGTAAACCATGCCTTTTCATCCCCCTGGCCATTGGCAATCATTTCAGATGCCTTGTTGATATCGTCTTTTACGCGATCCCTGTATTTTGGAAAACTTGTGAAAGGACCGGGCGCCAACGGGATGATGCAGTCTATTTTCGATTGTGTTGAATAAAAAATCGCGCCAGTCGCACCAGAGCTATGGCCGGCAATACAAATCTTTTGTGCCCCTCTATCCCTCAAAGATTTAATGGCTGAGTCGGTTTCTTTTGCAAATGTTGCCATGTCAACATCGTAGGCTCTTTGCCCGGACCAGGGCATTTCAGGTGAAGTTACTAGAAAGCCTTCAGACTCCAGTTGCTGCGCAAATTTGAGCATATATCCATTTGGGGAATCCCACTTGCCATGCATGACAACAATGCCAGTTTTTATTTCAGCAAAAGAAGTGTTGCTAACGATGAGCAACAAAGCGAATGCGAAAACCGAAATCAATGATTTGTACATTTTCCCCCTCCAGTGATAATTGGATTCAAACTTTGAGTTTCCTCTTTAACACTTGCCTTAAAGATGATGGCTCGTCTTTTTGGCGTAAAAAATGGAAGCCATGAAGAACATCGATGAAAGCAATATCTCGATCAAGGCTAGCGTGGCGGAAGGCTGCGGATCAGACCACGCGCGCATAACGCCCTCAGTAAAGTAGAGCAGTATGAACATGGAGGCCCATTGGTAAGTGTAGCGCCGACCCTTGAGTATGCCCATCAGAGGCAGCAGCAGGGGCAGGGTTTTCAGTACCAGCCAGGAGCCGCCCGGGCGAAGAGGCGCAAGCCAGAGCTCCCACGCAAGGCTTAACAGGATCAGCGAGATGAGGCTTGCGCTGGCAATGTGAGAAAGCGCACGTACGGAGGGAATCATGCAACGATTATGGATTGCTGAAAAGTAATGTGCCGGGTGATAAAACTGACTTCCATACCGTCAGGCTGGTTCAAGTTCAATTAGATCAAAGAAGGTCGTTTGTTCGATCAGGCTGCCGAGTGAAACACGCCGGTTTTGGCCGTTGTGCCACATGTCCGCCTGGTATCCGCGCTTGTAGAGTCCATGAGGCAATACCAGACGCTCGTCGATTTGCAGCTTGGGGTTGGGTGGCATCAAAAGAGCAGGCTGACCGATATTGGTGAAATTGCCCTGGAGCAGACGCAGTACGACGGATGTTGCATTGGGGGCAATTTTTTCGATGCCCGCCGAAACAGCCTGTCCCTTGGACATTTTCCCCCAGCGTATGACTCCCAGTGCCCAACCTTCCGGATTTTCGCTCACCATTCGGAATGCGATGAGATTCCCCAGTCGTACCTGAGCAACTTCCTGGGCGTGTGCGGATATGGACAGGCCGCTGGCGCTGTCATTGAGGACACGCCAGCGTGCGGGTAGTGACTGGTCCGCCAATTCGAGAGAGGGTTTGCCTGTAGTAGCCTGCTTGGTTTTCTCGGGAGCGGGTTTTTGTCGTGGATCGAACAGTCTGTGTATGGCTGGTATGCCACTGATGACGTCTGCGTGGGCAAGTTCCCGAGCGTAGCGATTAAAGCCTCTCTTAAGATTTCCGCGCCATGCCTGATGCAGACGGCTTAGAAGCGAGAGGCCATCAAAACGTGGCGGGACTTCGGACAGGCCAATGTCATGGAAAGCTTCGCCTGTTTTCAGTTTTACGATGAGACTTCGCAGATGCTTGCAAACTGCCTGTGTTTCCAGTGACAAGGTTTGAGGATTTTCAGCATCACCGCTCTGGCTGAAGGGAGCATCGGCACTAATGTCGATGCAAAAAGCCGAGGTCTTGTGTTTGTTTCCAGTAGTCAGCACTGCCAGTTGATTGAATTTGTCGAGATATGCCAAGGTGACATCCATCTCGGTTCGAGTCAGGCGAAACGGATCTGCAAGAGCCAGCAGAAGTATTCGCTTGTATGCCGATCTGGCCGCCGAGCTTGCCGGGTTGTCTTTTCCGCCAGACTCGTCCTGTTGCAGGGCATCGTGAACTTGATGAAGTTCGTGCCAGCTTTGCACGGGCGGGGAAGTATAGGTGCGATAGCTTGCGCTGATCATGCGAGCCAGAGAAATCAGCAGATTCCTCAAAGCATTTTGCCTTGACTCACCTCCGCCAAAAAGGGAGCGCCGCATGTCGAGTCCGAGATAGACCAGTTTCCATGCATAGGTCAGTTCCAGCGTCAGTTCATAGATTAGTGTGGCAACCTGTCTGTCCTTGTTGGACTGTGGGGTTCCGTTTTCCGGTAGCGTAGTGACCAGAGCGTCAATCTGTTTTAGAGCAAATGGCTCATAAAGCTGATTCAGCTTGATTCTGACGTTTTCATCAACCTCGGAACGGTTTATTCGGCCCAGCGCAGCCACAACTTCTTTGGCGGCAAGTTCGGGGTGAACGGCAGAAATTTCTGCCAGCCTGGCGGCGATGATATTGGGGCGTGTCTCCGGTGTTTGTTTTAATGCCTGTTCGAGTTTGGGTGTATAGAGTTTTAGTTGCATGGTTGTGGAACTACAACTCCCCTGGAAATTAGAATTCAGTAATTCTACTTAGAAATACGGTGATGTCATGCATTCGTGCGCAATTTGGGGATTGGGGCTGGCTTTGGGCTGGATAGCGATTTTGGCTTGGCATGGCCAGGGCGGAGAGCCTGACCTTTTGGTCAATGGCATTACATATGGGGTGGTCGGAATATTTGCCCTCGGGCTTGTTGGGCGTTGCGCAAAAGAGTGGCATCCCGCCTTCAAGCGAATCAGCGCTCTGTTGGCATGTGTAGTTCTTTCGGGCGTTGATGTTGGCCTTTCCGGATATCGGGGGGAAGCTGGCCAAAAGCTGTTCTTTGCTTCATTGCTGGGTATTGCTCTGGTAGTGCTTGTTGCACGCCATTCGCCGGCGGGTCTGCGCCGGTGCTGGCTGGGGGAAGGTTAACCTCCACCCCCGCCTGATCCTACACCGTGCGCTGCCTGAAGGACCAAGGCATCAAAGTCTTCCGCTTTCATCAGGCCTTTTTCCAGCACAATGTCCTTGACCGGTCGTCCGGATTTTTCGGACTCCTTGGCAATTTCAGCCGCCTGCATATAGCCGATCTGGGTGTTAAGCAGGGTTGCGAGCCCGACGCTCTGATGGATGAAGAAGGCGCAACGCTCGTGGTTGACGATGATGCCCTTGAGGTTCTTTTCTGTTGCTGCGTTCATGGCGTTGGTCAGCCAGTCCAAGGCGTCGAAAAGTGCCGAGCCCATGGCTGGCATCATGACGTTGAGTTCCAGTTGCCCGGCCTGTGTCATCATCGCCACGGCGTGGTCCTGGCCCAGCACCTGGAATGAGACCTGGTTGAGCATTTCGAGCATGACGGGGTTGACCTTGCCCGGCATGATGGATGAGCCTGGCTGTACGGCTGGCAGGGTGATCTCGCCAAGCCCGGTGCGCGGCCCGGACGCCAATAGCCGCATGTCGTTTGAAATTCTGGTCAGTTCAAGTGCCAATCCGCGGATGCGGGCCGACAGATCCTGGAGGTCCAGCATGGATTGCATTTGAGCGGCCATTTGGCTGGACTTTATCGGCTCGCCAGTAAGCTTAGCCAGTTCTGCTGCAACCTTTTCCGGGTAGCCCGGGGATGTATTGAGCGCGGTGCCAGCAGCTGAGCCTCCCAGACCGATCTCGGCAAGCTTTTCACGGCAGGACTCAAGGTTGGCCGCAGCACGCCGAAGCGTCCAGGCATAGGCGGCAAACTCGATCCCGATTGTTGTGGGCACGGCATCCTGAAGATGCGTGCGACCTGACTTCACCGTATCTTTTTCGCGTTCTGAAAGGCGCTCGAATTCGGCGGCCATGCGTTCTGCTGCATTGACCAGTCGAGGCAGCTTGGTCAGGCAAGTGAGGCGAATGGCAGTAGGAATAGTGTCGTTGGTGGATTGCCCCATGTTGACGTCGTCATTGGGGTTGACTGGCTTGTACACGCCCTTTTGGCCGCCAAGCGCCACGTTGGCCAGGTTGGCCACTACCTCGTTGGTGTTCATGTTGTGGCTGGTGCCAGCGCCGGCCTGGAAACGATCCACCACAAACTGGTCCAAATGTTCCCCTTGCAGGATGCGTTCGCAGGCCGCGACAATGGCATCACGCTTTTCCTGTGGAAGCCAGCTAGGCTGGCAATTGGCACGGGCTGCTGCCAGCTTGATCAGAACATGGGCACGGACAAAATCCGGGTCGGGACGACGGCCGGAAATCGGGAAATTGTCGATTGCACGGGCTGTCTGGATGCCATACCACGCATTTTCAGGAACTTGATACTCGCCCAGCGAGTCTTTCTCAGTACGATAACCGGTCATAAGAATTGAACATGCTGATCAGAAAACACNNGTGAATTTCTGGGCTACCTGGTGTCCGCCCTGCCTTGACGAGATCCCGGACCTGATTGCACTTCACGAGAACAAGAAAAACAATCTTGTGGTGCTGGGCGTTGCCATGGATTACAGGAATCCCAAACAGGTGACCGATTTTGCCGAAGGCCTGTTCGTAAGCTATCCGGTCATTTTGGGCGACCGTAAAATTGCGTCCCAGATTGGGTCGGTGGATGGCCTACCCACTACTTACCTGTACAATCCTGAAGGAAAGCTGGTTGCCCATCAACTGGGTTCAATTACCCGTGGGGATGTGGAGAGCTTTATACAAAAATCAGCAAAATCAACCAAAAAATAAAGGAACGGAGATGAGACGTTGGCTGTTGGGATTACTGCTCTTTTTTCCATTGCTGGCCGCTGCCGAAGTGCGCGATCCGGAAAAATATTTCTTTGATGACAAACTGGGCAACTTCAAGGAGGAACTCCAGGTTGCCAAACAGCAGGGCAAAAAAGGCATCATGTTCTTTTTTGAACTGGATGATTGCCCGTGGTGTGCTCGCATGAAGGCCACCATCCTGAACCAGTCGGACGTCCAGGATTTTTTCCATCAACACTTCATGATTTTCCCCATAGACGTCGCGGGCGATGTGCCTATGACCGACTTCAAGGGTAGGGAAATCCAGGAAAAAGCTTACGCGCTCGAAAACCGTGTGCGTGCGACACCAGTGGTCATGTTCTTTGATCTGGAAGGAAACCAGATAACGCGTTTTACGGGCGCAGCAAAAAGCAAGGAGGATTTTCTTTTGCTTGGGCGATACGTGGTCGATGGTGTCTATAAGGAGATGCCTTTCGAACGATACAAGAAAGCCCAGGCAGAGAAAAAATGAGGCATCTCATTGCGGCTGGCTTTTTGCTGGCCTGGGGCGCCGTTGGGGCGGCTGAAAAACCACTGACCCTTGATGAGGCGCTCAAGGCCGTTGATGCGCCTCACCCAATATTGCAAATTGCCCAGGCAAATCTCGAACTGGCTATGGCCGAACAGCAGCTTGCTGACAGCGCCAATGACCTTACGCTGACAGCCGAAGGTGCTTTGCGTCGGGGCAAGTCAACCATCAATCCTGACGACACCCTGGATGACAATGTCGGTCGTCTCGTATTGCGCAAAACCTTGTTTGATTTTGGTCGCGAAGCAGGCCAGGTCGAGGCGGCAAGCCAGGAGGTGAATGCACAACGCCTGGCCTTGATGGATACGCGAGATGCACGTCGAATAGATATCATGGGCCGGTTTTTTGACGTACTGCTCGCAGACGCACGCTTTAGTGCGGAAAACGAATTCATGGCAGTGTATTACGTCAGCTGGGACCATGCCAAGGATCGCTATAAGCTGGGTCTGTTGAATAGCAGCGATCTGGCTCAACTTGAATCCAAATATCAGGACCAGCGGGAAAAACGCAACCGCAGTCAGCTTGCACAACGTTTTACCCGGATGAAACTTGCCAATTCGATCAATCAACCGGGTCAGTTGCCGAGTGAGCTTGCTACTCCCCAGCTTGTAAAGAATGATGGGCTGGTGCCGGAATATGCGCAGTTGTTGCCTGTAGCGTATCAAACCAACCGCAAGTTGCTAGCATTGCGGTCCAGACTGGAAGCGGTTGCTTCCAGAATGGAAGCCATTCGTGCCGGGCGTGGGCCGAGCGTAGACCTGGAAGTGGCAGCAGGAGACTACAGCAGGGATACCCTCACGCGCGACCGTTTTAGCGGGGGACTTGTTCTTAACTGGCCGATTTATCAGGGCGAGAAAATTGACAGCCGCCTAGCGAAGCAACTGGCTGAGCGAAACAAAATTGAAGCCGAGTCGGAGCAATTCAAGCTTGGTTTGGCGGAAAGCCTGCAGCTCACCATTTATGAAATAACCTGCCTCAAGAATGCTGCAAGATCAGCTGCAAAAATGCAGATCGAATATCGTGACAAGGCGCTGGATCGTGCTCGTGCCGAGTATGAAATGGAGATGCGCTCCAACTTGGGGACGTCGATGGCGGAAACCCAGGTGGCGGCAGTCAGAGCGATGGACGTTGAGTATAGGCTGGCCTTGGCCATTGCCAGGCTGGAAGCGTTGGTGGGCATGCCATTGGACGAAATGGCTCTGTACATTAAACCTTCGGAGAAAAAATGATCAAGGACTCAAAAGTGCTAAAAGCAGCAATGCTGGTGACTGCCTTCTCGCTTGCCGGCACTGGTTGGGCGGCAGACAGGGTCAGACTGACTACACCGGTTTCAGGTGTGGTGAAGGAGGTCTATGTGCAGGTAGGTCAGCGAGTTAAAAAAGGCGACAAGTTGCTGGCGCTTGATGACACCATACTGAAAGCGCGCGTCATGGAGGCCGAGGCAGGCCTGGCCAAGGTTCAGCAGGAAGCAGATGACGCCAACCGCGAGTTCAATCGCGCTCAGGAGTTGTATGACCGCGGTGTCAGCTCTACTACCGAGTTCGATGCTGCCAAGCTCAAGCATGCGCGTGCAACGGCAAGCGCCAAGGAAGCAGAAGCACGCTTGATCATTGCTCAAAAGAATCTTGAATATGCTGTCCTCAAGGCGCCATTTGATGGCGTGGTGAAAGTGAGGGAAGCGGAGCCTGGCTTGTACGTGCCAGCTAACCTGAGCCCGCCAACCTTAATTGTCCTTGGCAAGGACCGATAGCCGGCCTTTATCCGATTCGGCTGAGTTGAGCTTTTTGTGTCCGGCTGGGATTGCAAGTTGAAACGGTTTTTCTTCTTGGCAGTCGGGTTTTGCTGTTTTTCTCCCATAGCATTTGCTGCTACAGGCCCATCGACTCCAACACCGCCTTATTTGTTGCCGACAGTAAGGGGGGTGGAATTCACTTCGATTTTGACGGTTGGCGATCCAGTCAAAGGAAAAGCGGGTAACGTGTATCGCATGGTCGGCCTGCCGGATGGATTGGGCGCTTTCGACAATGGCGATGGCAGCATCACAGTATTAATGAATCATGAACTGGGCTCCAATGCTGGTGCGGTACATGCACATGGCGCAAGGGGGGCATTCGTATCGAAATGGCGAATACTCAAACGCGATCTCAGCGTCTTGGAGGGAGAAGACCTGATCAAGTCGGCCAAGCTCTGGGATGCTGACAAGAGCGCCTACCTGGTCGGGGAAAATACCGCCTTTAGTCGTTTCTGTTCCGCTGACCTGGCTTCAAAAACAGCGTTCTTCAACAGGAAAACAGGCAAGGGTTTCGGCGAAGGCCGGATTTTCATGAGTGGAGAGGAGGACGGTTTAGGCAAGCCGCGCGGGTTTGCCCATGTGGTTGGGGGGCTTCACGATGGTACAAGTTATGATTTGCCGCTATTTGGCAGGCACCCTTTCGAGAATCTTCTGGCTAGCCCCTATGAACAGGACCGGACCATTGTTGTGGCAAATGAAGACGGCCGCGATAACAAGGTTTATTTCTATATCGGCGAAAAACAGGCAAAAGGCGGCCCGATCGAGCGGGCGGGCTTGAGTAATGGGCAGACATATGAATTACAGATTGAAGCTTACGATGGTGATGAACCAGAAAACAGTTTCAAACCTGATTCATTCAAACTCGTGGAAAAGGATGGGACATCGCTATCACGTCCAGAGGATGGAGCCTGGGATACGCAGGACCCAAACCGTTACTACTTTGTGACCACCTCCAACTACAAAGGGAATAGCCGTCTGTGGGAACTGAGGTTCGATGACGTTAGCCAGCCGGGACGTGGCGGCAAGGTTCGTGTGTTGATTGAAGGCAAGGTTTCAGGGCCGAAAATGATGGACAACATCGCAGTCGATGGCGATGGAAACATCTACATTCAGGAGGATGTGGGGAAAAACCCGCATCTTGGGAAGTTGTGGGTGTTCAGCCCGAAGAGTGGTGCGTTGAGAAATATTGCCCAGCATGATCCGAGTCTGTTTATCAAAGCTGCCCCAGGCTTTCTAACCGAAAACGAAGAATCATCCGGCATTGTCGATGTATCAGGTTTGTTCAAGGATGTCGAAGGTTACGATACTGCCCGAAACCACTATTTGCTTCTGGTTGTGCAGGCGCATTACCCGCTTGGAGACGAACTGGTAGAAGGCGGCCAGTTGTTGCTGATGAAAATCGCCAGAGAAGCAAACTGATTACAAGCCGGCAGTTTTAGTCGGTGGCGTATATCGCCAGTTCCGCTGCCAAGCGTTGACTACCAAAGTGGGGTACTCCGGCTTGCCGAGGCTGCCGTTGTATCGGCCCAGCGCTCTGTAGAGGTCACCGTTTTCAATATCGATGTAGTGCCGCAGGATCAGCGCGCCATAGCGCAGGTTGGTGCGCAGGTGGAAGAGGTTGTGTTCTTGGGTGCCGATGGCCTTGACCCAGAACGGCATGACTTGGGTGTAGCCACGGGCACCCACGGATGATACGGCGTATTTCTTGAAGCCACTTTCAACCTGGATGAGTCCCAGCATCAATTCGGGGTCGAGTCCGGCGCGCGTAGCTTCGTAATAAACTGTTTGCAGAAATTCCAGGCGCATGTCTTCATCCGGGATGCGCTTGGCAAGACGTTTGGACATCTCAGAAAGCCAGGCCTGAGTCTGGGGAGATTGCAGCACGGAAACCTGAGTAACCGCGACATCAGCCAGCGATTTGGAGAGGTAAGCGCGTGCGGATGCCGACATCGGCTCATATAACTGCCCACCGGCGTGAGTGGTTACT
>DKAU01000075.1 GCA_002450925.1 Thiobacillus sp. UBA6918
GCCACGGGCAAGGACAGGGTCGCAGGCATGATGCTGCAGCGCATGCCCGATCAGGAAGGCATGGATGCAGACGCCTGGAACCGTGCTGCCATTCTGGCGGACACCATCAAGCCGGAAGAACTGCTTTCGCTATCCGCCAACGACATGCTGCTGCGCTTGTTCCACGAGGAAACCCTGCGGCGCTTCGAACAGGAGCCGCTGAGTTTTTCCTGCACGTGCTCGCGCGAGAAGGTGGCCGACATGCTGCAATCGCTCGGCAAGGAAGAAGTGGAAAGCATTCTGGAAGAGCGGGATGAAATCGAGATCGGTTGCGAATTCTGCGGCCGCCTGTACCATTTTGATGCGGTGGATGCTGCGCAGCTGTTCATTGATAGCACTGGCATCGAGCCGAGCGACACCCGCCATTAGGAAACTTCCGGCTTTGACAGTAATCTGTAGAGCATGGACAGCCTGACGCATACCTTTTCCGGACTGGTCACTGCGCGCCTCTTCCCGGCGCGCAACCTGACCCTGCGTCAGCGCTACATAGCCGGCGCGCTGGCGGTCAACATGCCGGACCTGGACATCCTGCTGGCGCCATTTTCTTCAGAGCTATACCTGCTTCACCACCGCGGCGAGACGCATTCATTGCTCATGGCTCCACTATGGGCACTTTTGCTTTCCTGGATTTTTTCAAGAATGTTCAAGACCCAGGGCGGCTGGCGAGACTTTTACGGTTTGAGTTTAATCGCCCTGGTCGTGCATATCTTTGGCGACTGGATCACCAGTTACGGCACTCAGATCTTTGCCCCGCTTACGCGCGAAACATACTCGCTGGGCACGACCTTCATCATCGATCCGTTGCTTGCCCTCTTGCTATTACTTGGATTTCTCGGCAGCCTGTGGAAGAAATCATCGCTGAAACCCGCACAGTTGAGTGCGCTGCTTGCTGTCATCCTGATAGGCGTTCAGTTCTACTGGAAACAGCAGGCCCTGAATGCCGGCCAGGAATACGCTCGCACTCAGGGCTGGGCCAACACCGTCGTTACTGCCGAACCGAGGCCTATCGCGCCTTTCAACTGGACGGTAATCGTTCGTGAGGGCGAGCGCTATCACTATGCCTACCTGAAACTGAATAGCGCCACGCAGCAGGCTGCATCCGCGGACGCCAACTGGCTAGCCCGTGCACTGTCCCAGTTCCAGCCGCCAAAACTGGCCAACTGGCAGACGGCAACACAATTCGGTGAGGGTCAGGACAGCGAGCTGGCCCGGGACATCTGGTCACGCCCAGAATTTGGATACTTCCGCTGGTTTGCCAGTGCGCCGGCTCTTTACCGGATCGACCGCCATCCAAACGGGGCATGCGTCTGGTTTGAGGATTTGCGCTTTGCATCTCCGGGGCGGGACAGCCCCTTCAGGTTTGGCCTGTGCGGGCCGGATTGGCAAAGCTACCGATTGAGCCGCGATGGCTCAGCCACTCCCTTCCGTTAATCTGCTTTCAATTTTCCACCGAACTTCTCGATTGTCTTTTGTACCTTGGGTGCCACCACGAACTGGCAATAAGGTTGATAGGTGTTCTGATTGAAATAATTCTGGTGGTATTCCTCGGCGGGGTAGAAAGTCTCCGCCGCTGTCACTTCGGTCACAATCGGATCTGACCAGTTGGCCTGCTCCGTCTTCATGAACGCTTCGGCAGCCGTTTTCTGTTCGGTAGTGTGAAAGTAAATCGCCGAGCGATACTGGGTGCCGCGATCATTGCCCTGCCTGTTCAAGGTGGTTGGGTCGTGGATCACAAAAAACACTTCCAGCAAATCCGTGAACGAGATCACGGTCGGATCGAATTTGATCTGAACGATCTCGGCATGGCCGGTGGTGCCATTGCAGACATCACGATAAGTCGGATTGTGCGTTGCGCCGCCCATGTAGCCGGACACCACGCTCTCGACTCCCCTCAGCCGTTGGAATACGGCTTCCAGGCACCAGAAGCAGCCGCCGGCCAGTGTTGCAGTTTCTAGTTTCTCTGAGTTCGCCATGATGAGTTCCAAAATTTCCTACTCAGTCGTGGCAACCAGCCAACGCTTACACAACCGGAGCAGTTTCCTTGAAGCTGGGGCGCTCGCCGATCTTTTCGTAGAAAGCGGCCAGATTGGCGTGGGCTTCGCGCCACTTGATGTCGGGAAAACGAAAATCGAGGTAGCCCAGGCAGCAGCCTACGGCAATATCGCCAAGACTCAGCTTGGGCTCGTTGAAGTGCAACGATTCGCCCAGCATCTCTGACAGCGCTTCCAGTCCCTTGAACACCTTGGATTGCTGGCGAAGGATCCAGTCCTTGTTCTGCTGCTCTTCTGGCCTTTTTGATTCCAGAAATATCAGTGCGGCGGCATCCGTGATGCCATCGGCCAGCGCCTCGATCTTCCGTATATGGACTCGCCTTGTTCCCTCTGAGGGAATCAATTGACTGACCGGGCTCACGTTTTCCAGATACTCGACAATAACGCGCGAATCAAAAATCGTTTCGCCATCCTTCAGCACCAGCACTGGCACCTTGCCCAGCGGATTGAAGTTCCCGACCTTGGTATCCGAACTCCAGGGAATGTCGACAGCGAGTTCAAACGGGATTTTCTTTTCAAGCAGGACGATCCGAACCTTGCGACCGAAAGGCGTGGTTGGGGAGGAAATCAGCTTCATGTCTAGGGGTTGAGGTTGAAATTACGCATCAATTATCGCTGATTTCCGACCTGTCGAAACTTAGCCATTTGGCCTAGACGGGAAGAAAGCTTGGCCTAAAGTCAGTTTCCGACCTCTGCGGCTATGAAATCCTTAAGAGCATCAACATTCGGCCCCATTTTCTCAACTCTTGCAGGTAGCGCCTCAAGGTCTTTCAGTTCTGCCGGCCTCTCGGGATCCTGACCAATGGCTTCCTTGATGGCATCCTCGAACTTTGCCGGCAAGGCAGTTTCCAGCACAACCAGCGGTACACCAGGTTCACGATATCGCAATCCGACGTTCAGGCCGTCAGCAGTATGCGTATCAATCACTACCCCATAGAGTTCGTAGGTTTCCCGAATGGTCTGCATGCGCAAGGTGTGATTGCTGGCACCGGAAGCAAAACCGTAGCCGGGAACTTTCTCAAACAGGCCGTAGGCGTTGAAATCCACGGCTTCTCCCTTGTCCACCCGGTTCCACATGGCACGCGTTACTTCCGCATCGCGTCCGGTCAGGTCGAAGGCAAAACGCTCGAAGTTCGATGCCTTGGAAATATCCATCGAGGGGCTGCTGGTGTGATAGGTGTGCGCGGCATCGCGCGGACGATACACGCCAGTGCGGAAGAACTCGTCCAGCACATCGTTCTCGTTGGTGGCAGCTATCAGCTTGTCTATGGGCAGGCCCATCATGCGCGCAACATGGCCGGCGCAGATATTGCCAAAGTTGCCGGAAGGAACAGAGAAGCTGACCTTCTGGGTGTTGTTTTCGGTGGCAGCGAAGTACGCCTTGAAGTAATAAACGATCTGCGCCAGCACCCGCGCCCAGTTGATGGAGTTGACCGCGCCAATTTTGTACCTGGCCTTGAAGGATGCGTCATTGGAAACGGCCTTGACCATGTCCTGGCAATCGTCGAACACACCCTTCACGGCGATGTTGAAGATGTTGGGGTCCTGCAAGCTGTACATCTGCGCCTGCTGGAAGCGGGTCATGCCGTGATCCGGCGAGAGCATGAACACACGTATGCCCTTCTTCCCGCGCATGGCGTATTCCGCAGCAGAGCCGGTGTCACCCGACGTTGCGCCGACGATGTTGATGCTTTCGTTGCGACGAGCCAGTTCATATTCGAACAGGTTGCCCAGCAACTGCATGGCCATGTCCTTGAAGGCCAGGGTCGGGCCGTTGGACAAGGACAACAGGTGCAGGCCCGGCTCCAGGGTCAGCAGCGGGGTAATGTCTTCGGCATTCTGCCCTTCACGCACAAAGTGATAAGTCTGCGCAGTGTAGGTCTTGTCGATCAGCGCCTTGAGATCTTCGGCCGGTATGTCATCGACAAAGCGCGAGATGATGGCGAATGCCAGTTCGCGATAATTCATGCCACGCATGGCGGCAAGATCAGCTGCACTGAAATGCGGATAGCTTTCCGGCATGTACAGGCCACCATCTGGCGCCAGCCCGCCCAGCAGGATGTCGGTGAAATGTTGTGCCGGACTTTGCCCGCGTGTGCTGATGTACTTCATTTACCCAATGTTTCCAGGCGGATGCGCGTAACCTTGCCCTGCACGGTGCCAAGTCCTTCGATGCGGGCGATGGCAGCATTCATTTTCTTTTCCAGCGTTTCATGCGTCAGCAAAATCAGGTCGGTGCTGGCTTCGCCCTCTTCCGGCTCTCGCTGTATCAAGGCGTCGATGGAAATCTCGCTGTCTGCCAGGATGCGGGTGATATCGGCCAGCACACCCGTCTGGTCGGCTACGCGCATGCGNNGGGCCTACGGCATCGCCCATCACCAGCACCGCGTTCATCGCACCACTGACATTGGCGATCAGGCGCTTTTCAGGGATCAGCGTGGGATGCACGCGCAACTCAACGCCATTCTTGCGGCGGCGGGTGATGCCCAGCAATTTGATACGGTAGCCCAACTGTTCGGCGTATTTCACGTCCTCGCCAGTCAGCTTGGTGATGCCTTCCGTGTAGGCTTTGTCGAACTGCATCGGAATGCCGAACGCGATGGCGGACAGAATGGTGAGCTTGTGCGCGGCATCGATGCCCTCGACGTCGAAAGTCGGATCGGCTTCGGCATAACCCAGCCGCTGCGCTTCGGCCAGCACAGTATCGAAGCCCAGGCCCTTCTCGCGCATCTCGGACAAAATGAAATTGGTGGTGCCATTGATGATGCCTGCCACCCACTCGATGCGATTGGCAGTCAACCCTTCGCGGATCGCCTTGATGATGGGGATGCCGCCAGCTACCGCCGCCTCAAACGCAACCATCACGCCCTTGGCCTGGGCGGCAGCGAAAATCTCGTTGCCGTGCTTGGCGATCAGGTGCTTGTTGGCAGTGACGACATGCTTGCCATTCTCGATCGCTTTCATCACCAACTCTTTGGCCGGTGACAGGCCGCCGATGAGTTCAACCACGATATCAATATCGGGGTTGTTTACAACCTCGAATGAATCCGTTGTCAGCCTGAGATCGTCACCATTGTGCTTCTCAGCCTTCTTGAGATCGCGCACGGCCGCCATCACGACCTTGATTTCACGGCCCGCACGGCGGGTGATTTCCTGCTGGTTGCGGCGCAGCACGGTAAGCGTGCCGCCACCGACAGTACCCAGACCCAGCAGACCTACTTTGATTGGTTTCATTTTCTTAAAGCTTTCTGATTACTTGTGACGTTT
>DKAU01000092.1 GCA_002450925.1 Thiobacillus sp. UBA6918
CCGATCACCCACATCATGCACGGCCTGGCCAACTACGCGCACCGCCTTGGCGTTGCGCCCAAGAACCAGCCGACGCGCGCGTTCTCCAAGCTGTTCTGGAACAATGCTATCGCCACCGGGCGTGTCAATGAACTCAAGCTGTCCGTCGGCCTGTACTTCAAGAATGCCGAAGGCAAACTGGATATTGCCCAAGGCATCAAGCAGGGCCTAGCCATGCAGAAAGTGGCGCTGGGTCTCTTGAAGGCCAAGCGTCTCAACCCGTTTGAACTCTTCGGCGGCCACAAGTGCAAAGACCAGAAGGGCATCGCCGCCATGCTGAAAAAGGCCAAAGAGCTGGAAGACCAGCGCAAGCCGATCAAGGCCTAAGGAGATTATCGATGGCAACCAAGAACTACGCCTTTTATCCCGGCTGCTCCTCGCAAAAAGGCGCATCCGCATCCAACTACCTGACTTCGGTTGAGTCCATGTGCAAGACCCTGGACATCTCGCTGACCGAGATTCCTGACTGGAACTGCTGCGGCGCATCTATCGGCTATGGAGAGGCAGGAGAACTGCCGCGCCATGTGCTGAACGCACGCAACTTCGCCCTGGCCGAAACCAATCTGCCGGGCCAGGACATCGTCGCCACCTGCGCGGCCTGCTGGCTCGGTGCCAAGGAATCCAAGGAACGCATCGAGCATTCCTCGCAACTGATGGCAGACACCCAGGAAGCCCTCAAGGAAGCTGGTTTGCAGATCAAGGTCATGCCCGAGATTCGCCATATGGCCGAAGTGTTGGTGGAAGACTTCGGTTTTGACGAACTTGGCAAACATGTGAAGAACCCGCTGCAAGGCCTGAAGTTCGCTGGCTACGTCGGCTGTCAGACCAATCGCCCGTTCGGAATTGCCGGTGAAAACTTCGAGAATCCCATGTACCTCGACAAGATCATCGAGACCATGGGCGGCGAGGCCGTTCCTTACGACCAGAAAGTGACCTGCTGCGGCGGCGCACTGGCATTCTCCGAGCCCGACAAGGCTCAGGCGCAGATCAAGGACATCATCGAAGCAGCCTACGATGGTGGTGCAGAAATGATCGTGACGCCTTGCCCACTATGCCAGGCCAACGTGGAAATCTATCAGGGCCACATCAACAAGAAGTACAGCACCAAGTTCAATATCCCGGTGTTGTATTACAGCCAGTTGATGACCATCGCCTACGGCGGCAGTGCCAAGGACGCCGGACTCGACGGCCAGGTGATTCGCGCACCCAAGCTGGAAGCGATTGCCAAGTAACAAATCACCTGACTTGTGATAAAACAGGGGCGTCAGCCCCTGTTTTACTTTTAAGAGCTATGAGAAACGTAGATAAATACGAAGAGTTTGTGGACCTTGTGCACCAGGCTGTGTACGAGGTGGATGAATTGCGGGCCTGTTCAGAAGAAGACGAATACGACTTTGAACGTTACGCGCCATTCATCGAGGCGCTGGATGCTTCGCTTAGGCAGCTCTACGATGACATCATTTCCGGCAAATACGGCGGCGCAGGGCAAGGCAGTGATTTGCCGTACATGAAAATCGTCAATCGCTTCGAGCGCGATATCCCATTCCGGGATTTGCTCAAGACAATTAATGCCGCTCACCGCAAGGGCTGGCGCTAAGCCAAAGGATTTTTAAGTCGTGTGTTTGACACGCACGATCAAATCAATGCCCACGGTTTCCATGCCGGCAGGCAGGTCAGGCAGGCCCTCAATGCGGATGTCGTCCATCATGATGTCAGTGAGGCGGCCGCTGTCAACCTCGTAAAGGTGGTGGTGCGGCCCGGTGTTGGGGTCGTAGAAGACTTTCGAGGGGTCGACGATCACCTCGCGAATTAGCCCTTTTTCCAGAAACAGATTGAGCGTGTTGTATACCGTGGCCTTGGAGGTTTCCGCGTGGCGGTCATTGACAATGGTCATTACCTGGTCTGCCGACAGGTGTTCCTGCCTTGAGAAAAGCGCATAGGCGATCTCAATCCTTTGATGGGTCGGATTGATGTCGTGAGCTCTCAGGAGCTCGGCCATGTTGTCGCGGTTATACTGAATCACGGTTGTGACGCCTTAATGAACGATTTAATGATAATCTAGGATTTGGACTATGTCTAACTCTCAGAGTTGATATGACAATTTGCCAATTGGTTATTGTTGTTCATTCCCATAGGGTGTGACCGAAAATTCCCTTATAATCCGAGCTTTAGCAAGCATTCCCTGCCGTGATTTCCATAACCCGCCTCTCTTCCAGCCAGCCGGATTTCCTGTCCAGGCTGGACAAGCTATTGCAGTTTGATGCCGCGACGGATGCTTCCATTGAGCAGACCGTGGCTGCCATTCTGGCTGATGTGAAGGCACGGGGTGACGCGGCGGTTCTTGAATACACCAACAAATTCGATCGCATGAATGCGGAGTCGATTGCCACGCTGACATTGTCCAAGTCCAGTCTGGACGAGGCATTGGCCGGCCTTGAACTTGAACGACGCAAGGCGCTGGAAGCCGCTGCCGAACGGGTACGCAGCTACCACGAAAAGCAGTTACAGGCATCCTGGAGCTACACGGAAGCAGATGGCACCATGCTTGGACAGCAGGTCACCCCGCTTGATCGCGTGGGGCTATATGTGCCGGGCGGCAAGGCGGCTTACCCTTCATCTGTTTTGATGAATGCGATCCCGGCCAAGGTGGCAGGGGTTCAGGAACTCATCATGGTTGTACCCACTCCCGGTGGGGAACAGAATGATCTGGTGCTGGCCGCTGCTGCCATTTCCGGCGTGGACAAGGTATTCACCATCGGCGGCGCCCAGGCTGTTGCCGCCATGGCCTATGGCACCGACAGCGTGCCTCAGGTGGACAAGATCGTTGGCCCCGGCAATGCCTATGTGGCCGAAGCCAAGCGCCGGGTCTTCGGCACTGTCGGCATTGACATGATTGCAGGCCCATCCGAGATTCTGGTGATCTGCGACGGCAAGACCAATCCAGACTGGATAGCCATGGATCTCTTTTCCCAGGCCGAACACGATGAACTGGCACAGGCCATCCTGCTGACGCCGGATGCGGCTTTTGCCGACCAGGTCGAAGCGTCCATCAAGAAGCTGGTTGCCGAGATGCCGCGCAATGAGGTGATTACCACCTCCATTACCAATCGTGGCGCAATCATCATGACGCGTGATCTGGACGAAGCGGCCGAGATCTGCAACCGTATTGCGCCGGAACACCTGGAATTGTCTGTAGAAGACCCGGTTACGCTGTCGCAAAAGATTCGCCATGCTGGTGCCATTTTCATGGGACGCAATACCTGCGAGGCCTTGGGTGACTATTGCGCCGGTCCCAACCACGTATTGCCGACATCGCGCACTGCACGTTTTTCTTCTCCGCTAGGCGTGTACGATTTCCAGAAACGTTCCAGCCTGATCATGGTGTCGGAACAGGGCGCCCAGACTCTTGGGCGCATTGCCGCGACGCTAGCTTACGGCGAGGGTCTGCAGGCGCACGCCAAGTCAGCTGAATATCGACTTCATCGTTAAAGGAAAAACGTGAGCCGCTACTGGAGTGCAGTGGTGCGGGGGCTAAAGCCCTATGTCCCCGGCGAACAACCCAAGATGGCCAACCTGGTCAAGCTCAACACCAATGAAAATCCTTACGGCCCCAGCCCAAAGGTAATGGAAGCCGTGCGTGCTGAAGTTGGGGACTCGTTGCGCCTGTATCCCGATCCCGCTTCCGACAAGTTGCGCGATGCCATCGCCAGCAACTATGGTGTGCAGAGCAACCAGGTATTTGTCGGCAATGGTTCGGATGAGGTGCTGGCCCACATTTTTCTGGCCCTGCTCAAGCACGATGCGCCCATCCTGTTTCCGGACGTTACCTACAGCTTTTATCCGGTGTACTGCGGACTCTACGATATCGAGTACCGCGAAATCCCGCTGACCGATTCGTTCGAGATTCGGGTCGATGATTATTTTGTCCCGAACGGCGGCATCATTTTCCCCAATCCGAATGCTCCGACGGCTAGAGCACTGGGCTTATCCGAGATCGAACGCCTGCTCGAGAAGAACACGGATTCAGTCGTGGTCATTGATGAAGCCTACATCGACTTTGGCGGCGAATCTGCGATTGGTCTTGTTGCGAAATATCCGCAATTGCTGGTCGTGCACACGCTGTCCAAGTCACGTTCCCTTGCTGGCTTGCGCGTTGGCTACGCCATAGGACAACCCGAACTGATCGAGGCGCTGGTGCGGGTAAAGGACAGTTTCAATTCCTATCCGCTAGACCGCTTTGCCCAGGCTGGGGCCGTTGCCGCCATGCAGGACGTTGAGTATTTTGACGAGACAAGGCGCAAGGTCATGGCTACCCGTGATCGGCTCAGTGCCGAACTCGCCTCCCAGGGCTTTGAAGTGTTGCCTTCGGCAGCAAACTTTGTTTTTGCCAGGCACCCTCAAAAAGACGCTGCGGAGCTTGCTGCCGCGCTGCGTGAGTGCAGCATCATCGTTCGGCATTTCAGGAAGCCGGCACGCATTGACCAGTTCCTGCGCATTACCGTCGGTACGGACGAACAATGCGATGCGCTGATTTCAGCTTTAAAGAACCTTCTGCCCTGATAGAATCAGGCTTTATCACCATAGATTGATTGCCATGCGTACGGCTCAAGTCTCCCGCAATACCCTGGAAACCCAGATCACCGTCAGTCTCAACCTTGATGGGACTGGCAAGACCACCCTCAACACCGGCGTACCGTTTTTCGATCACATGCTCGATCAGATTGCTCGTCACGGTCTGTTTGACCTGGATATCCAGGCCAAGGGTGACCTGCACATCGACGCGCATCACACCGTAGAGGATGTTGGTATCACGCTGGGTCAGTCCTTTGCTCAGGCAGTTGGAGACAAGAAGGGCATTCGCCGTTATGGCCATGCCTATGTGCCGCTGGATGAAGCCATGTCGCGCGTGGTCATCGATCTTTCAGGCCGTCCCGGTCTGGAATACCACGTCGACTACACGCGTGCCCGCATCGGCGAGTTTGATGTTGATCTTTTGCTGGAATTTTTCCGTGGTTTCGTGAATCACGCTGCTGTGACGCTGCACATTGACAACCTGCGCGGCATCAACGCTCACCACCAGGCCGAGACGATTTTCAAGGCCTTCGGCCGCGCTTTGCGCATGGCAGCGGAAACCGACGAGCGCATGGCCGGACAGATGCCGAGCACAAAGGGCAGCTTGTGAGCAAACTGGATATTGCCGTGATTGACTACGGCATGGGCAACCTGCGCTCAGTGGACAAGGCGATGGAGTTTGTTTCGCCCAACGCGACGGTGAAAGTGACTTCCGACCCGGACGAAATCATGTCTGCTGGGCGAGTCGTTTTTCCCGGTCAGGGGGCGGCGCGTGACTGCATGCGCGAGATCGATGCCCGCGGACTGCGCGAGGTGATCGTTGATGCTGCGCGCACCAAGCCCTTCCTCGGCATTTGCATGGGCCTTCAAGTACTGTTTGAACACAGTGAAGAGGGTGACACGCCTTGCCTGGGCATTTTCAAGGGCGAAGTCGTGCGCTTTCCTAAAAAGGCCATGCACGACGACAAGGGCGAGAAACTCAAAGTGCCGCACATGGGCTGGAACAATGTGCACCAGGCCATGGCCCACCCGCTGTGGGCTGGCATCGAGGACGGAAGCCGCTTTTATTACGTGCACAGCTATTTCGTCCAGCCAGCCACGCCCGAAAGCGTATCGGGGTTTTCGCATTACCCGTTCCCGTTCACCTCGGCCGTTGCCTCAGGTAATATCTTTGCTGTGCAATTTCATCCGGAGAAAAGCGCCCAGGCGGGTTTGACGCTTTTGGGCAATTTCATCACCTGGGACCCTTTCAATATGCAATCGGCCTGCGACATGGCCGGAGCGACCTGTGCTTAATTTGATTCACACTGCATCATGCTGATTATTCCTGCTATCGATCTCAAGGACGGACACTGTGTCCGTCTCGAACAGGGCGAAATGGATCGCGCCACCGTATTTTCCGAAGACCCCGCTGCCATGGCACGCCATTGGGTCAAGCAGGGCGCGCGCCGTCTGCATTTGGTTGACTTGAATGGTGCATTTGCCGGCAAGCCGGTGAATGAAGACGCAATCAAGGCCATTGTCGAGGAAGTGGGAGATGAAATCCCCGTTCAGCTTGGTGGCGGCATCCGCGATCTTGATACCATTGAGCGCTATCTCGATGACGGCATTCGCTACGTCATCATCGGCACCGCAGCAGTCAAAACACCAGGGTTTCTGCATGAAGCCTGCGACGCCTTTCCCGGCCACATCATCGTTGGCCTGGATGCCAAGGACGGCAAGGTTGCAGTCGACGGATGGTCGCGAGTGACGGACCACGACGTAATCGATCTTGCGCAGCGCTTCCAGGACTATGGCGTTGAAGCAGTGATCTACACCGACATCGGTCGTGACGGGATGCTGACTGGCGTCAATATCGAAGCCACCGTCAAGCTTGCACAGGCACTGCACATTCCGGTCATTGCCAGCGGCGGCATCACCAATCTGGATGATGTGCAGAACCTTAGCAAAGTGGCAGCAGAGGGAATCATGGGTGCCATTACCGGCCGAGCCATCTATCAGGGCACGCTGGACTTCACGGCCGCACAAAAAATGGCCGACGATCTGGCCGGGAAAGTTTACGGCGAATAATGCTCGCAAAAAGAATCATTCCCTGCCTGGACGTCACTGCCGGGCGCGTAGTCAAGGGCGTTAATTTCGTTGAGTTGAAGGACGCAGGCGATCCCGTCGAGATTGCCAAACGTTACAACGATGCCGGCGCGGACGAACTGACATTCCTTGACATTACTGCCAGTTCAGACGAGCGCGACATCATTCTCCACATCATCGAAGAGGTGGCGGAGCAGGTGTTTATTCCATTGACGGTTGGTGGTGGCGTGCGCAAGGTCGATGACATTCGCCGATTGCTGAACGCGGGCGCAGACAAGGTTGGCATCAATACTGCAGCCGTGCACAACCCTCAACTGGTTGAGGAAGCTTCGGACTTTTTCGGCTCACAATGCATTGTGGTTGCCATAGATGCCAAGCGCGTTGGCGATCACTGGGAGGTGTTTACCCATGGCGGGCGCAAACCCACCGGGCTGAATGCTGTCGAGTGGGCAGCAAAAATGCAGAATCTAGGTGCAGGAGAACTTCTGCTGACATCGATGGATCGAGATGGCACCAAGAGCGGCTTCGATCTGGAACTGACGAGCACCATTTCCAATGCGGTTGATATCCCTATTATCGCAAGCGGCGGTGTCGGAAATTTGCAGCATTTGTGTGATGGCATCTGTATTGGTCACGCAGATGCGGTTCTCGCTGCCAGCATCTTCCACTTCGGTGAATACACGGTGGATGAGGCCAAGCGATACATGAAACAGCACGGAATCGAGGTCAGGTTATGAGCTGGCTGGACGAAATCCGCTGGGACGAGAAAGGGCTGGCGCCAGCCATTGCTCAGGATGCCAAATCCGGTCGAATCCTCATGGTGGCCTGGATGAACCGCGAGTCGTTGGCCCTTACCGCCGAGAAAGCCGAGGCGATATACTTCTCTCGTTCACGAAACAAACTCTGGCACAAGGGCGAAGAGTCCGGCCACGTGCAGAAAGTGCGCGAAATTCGACTCGACTGCGACGAAGACGTGATCGTGCTTCAGGTTGAACAACAGGGCGGCATCGCTTGTCATACAGGGCGTGAAAGCTGCTTTTATCGCGTACTGAAGAATGGAGTATGGGAACCCGTTGACCCGGTGCTGAAGGATCCCAAGGAAATCTACCAAAAATGAGCGACGATATCCTCAAGCGACTGACTGAAACCCTGGAAGCCCGAAAAGGGGCGGAACCGGATTCGTCCTATGTAGCCAAACTGAATGCAAAAGGGCTAGACGCCATTCTCAAGAAAATCGGTGAAGAGGCGACCGAAACGGTGATGGCAGCCAAGGATGACCGGAACGAAAAGATCATCTACGAAGTGGCGGATTTGTGGTTTCATACCCTCGTGCTCCTGTCCTACAAAGGGCTGACGGCACAGGATGTGCTGGATGAACTGTCTCGCCGGGAAGGTGTTTCAGGTATTGAAGAGAAAGCTTCGAGGAAATGAGCGATTGCATTTTCTGCAAGATCATTGCCGGCGAGATTCCCTCGCAGAAGGTTTATGAAGATGAGGATGTCTATGCATTCCACGATATCCATCCTTTTGCGCGGGTGCATTTCATGATCATCCCCAGGCTTCACATTGCTTCGTTGGCAGATGCGACACCCGAGCATCGGGAACTGTTGGGCAAGATTATGCTTCTGGCGCCCAAACTGGCCAAGGAGCAGGGGTTGGATTCGGGTTTCAAGACGCTGGTCAATACCGGCAAGGGCGGTGGCCAGGAAGTGTTTCATTTGCACGTGCACGTTTTTGGCGGCGGCCCAGCCGCTAAATAATTTTACTTAGGAGACTGATATGGGTAGCTTCAGCATTTGGCATTGGCTGATTGTTCTTTTGATCGTACTGCTGGTATTCGGCACCAAGAAGTTGCGCAACATCGGTTCAGACCTGGGTGGCGCGGTGAAAAACTTCAAGGATGCAGTCAAGGACGAAAACGCCAAGATCGCCGACAAGAGTGAAGAGTCCGGCCGCACCATCGATGCCGAAGTGAAGGACAAAGAAAACAGCTAAGAATCAAGTGACAGGAATCAACCTGTGGCTTCGACTTGAAACCTTGGGTTACGTCTGAACTGTGTTCGATATCGGCTTTACCGAACTTCTCGTCATCGGCGTGGTGGCCCTGTTGGTCATAGGGCCTGAACGCCTTCCCAAGGTGGCGCGCACAGCGGGACACCTTTTTGGCCGCTTCCAGCGATATGTGAACGATGTCCGGGCGGACATCAGTCGCGAGATGGAATTGGAAGAACTGCAAAAGGCCGGCAAGGCATTCAAGGAGTCAGTTGAGCAGGCTGCGCATGGTGTGGAAAAAGGTGTGGAAGATGCCGAATACACCATGCAGGATGAAGTAGTGAGCCCCATCGAAGAAGCTGCCAAATCAGTGGGTGATAGCGATCCTCAAAACATTCGCGAGCATCAGGATTCTCCACAGCAAGAGAAGCTATTTGACGAAGCGAATAATGAACCCGCTAGCGCTCCGGAATCCAAGGCATGAGTAGTTCACCGGAAAAGCACGACAGCTTTATATCCCATTTAATTGAACTGCGTGATCGCCTTATCAGGGCGGTGGCTTCGGTCGTCATTGTTTTCATTGCCCTGTTTCCATGGGCCAATGACCTTTACACGCTGCTTGCCAAGCCGCTTATTGCCAAGCTTCCGCAAGGCAGTCACATGATTGCCACTCAGGTGGCATCAACCTTCTTCATACCGGTCAAGGTTGCGATGATGACGGCATTTCTCATCGCTTTGCCCGTTGTCTTGTATCAGCTATGGGCATTTATCGCTCCCGGTCTCTACCAGCACGAGCGCAAACTCGCGCTGCCGCTTTTGTTTGCGAGTGTCGTTTTGTTTTTCACCGGCATGGCGTTCGCGTACTTTCTGGTGTTTCCTGTCGTGTTCGGGTTTTTGGCAGGCGCAACACCTGAGGGTGTAAGTTTCGCGCCTGACATTGGCGCCTATCTTGATTTTGTGATGACCCTCTTCATCGCCTTCGGCGTGACATTTGAAGTGCCGGTAGTCGTGATTCTGCTGGTCATTACCAATATGGTTTCAGTTGAGAAGTTGCGGGATGTGCGCCCTTACGTAATCGTGGGCGCTTTTATCATCGGCGCCATTTTTACACCGCCTGACGTGATCTCCCAGATCATGCTGGCTGTCCCCCTCTGGCTTCTTTATGAGGTCGGTATCGTGTTGGGAGGTGTGCTCCGCAAGGTGAAGCCGGCAGAAGAAATCAAAACCTACGAGTCGGATTACCAACCGATGAGCGATGAGGAAATGGATGAGGAATTTGATCGCATCGAAAAGGAAAATAAGTCTCCTGACGATGCAGGCTGATACGGCGGTGCTCCAATATGGGGCCAATCGTTCTTGCGTGCACCGGATGGGTGCATAAAAACCAATCTTTATTCCGAACGCACTAAATAGAATCAAGCAGTTAGTAGGCAGGAACAAATATTGCTTCCTTAGTCCGAAATTCAACTTGAGGATGCCCCAAATGGAGTCATTGAAAACTGGTAGCGATGTTTTGTTTATCTTGCTGGGCGCCATTATGGTGCTGGCCATGCATGCCGGGTTCGCCTTTCTGGAACTGGGCACGGTGCGCAAGAAAAATCAGGTCAACGCCCTTGTAAAAATTCTGACCGATTTCAGTGTTTCAACTATTGCCTATTTCTTTATTGGATATGGCATAGCCTATGGCGTGGACTTCATGGCGGGTGCCAGCCAGCTTGCCGAGAAGAACGGATATGACCTGGTTAAGTTCTTCTTCCTCCTGACTTTTGCGGCGGCCATACCTGCCATTGTGTCGGGCGGCATCGCAGAGCGTGCGAAATTCAATCCCCAACTCGCAGCTACTTTCTTGCTGGTTGGTTTCGTTTATCCTTTCTTCGAAGGCATTATCTGGAACGGCAACTTCGGTTTCCAGAATTGGCTTGAGACTGCATTCGGCGCCAAGCTGCATGATTTTGCAGGTTCGGTAGTCGTTCATGCAGTAGGCGGTTGGATCGGACTCGCGGCAGTCGTTATGCTCGGTGCGCGTCAGGGTAGATATCGCAAGGACGGCGGGGTTGCAGCGCATCCGCCTTCAAGCATTCCCTTCCTGGCACTTGGTGCATGGGTCCTGACGGTTGGCTGGTTCGGCTTCAATGTTATGTCCGCACAAACCATCGATGCAGTCAGCGGACTGGTGGCAGTCAATTCCCTGATGGCCATGGTGGGCGGAACGCTTGCCTCGCTGTTTGCAGGCCGTAATGACCCGGGTTTTATTCATAACGGCCCGCTTGCCGGCCTGGTGGCCGTGTGCGCGGGATCGGACCTGATGCATCCGATCGGCGCACTGGCAACGGGTGCGGTGGCAGGTGCGCTGTTTGTGTGGATGTTTACCATTACCCAGAACAAGTGGAAGATCGACGATGTGCTGGGCGTTTGGCCGCTGCACGGACTTTGCGGCGCCTGGGGTGGTATTGCTGCGGGTATCTTCGGATTGCGGGCATTGGGCGGTATGGGTGGCGTTACTTTCATGGCGCAACTGGTTGGAACGATTGCCGGTATTGTTGTTGCGCTTGTTGGTGGATTCATTGTTTACGGCGTGCTTAAAGCAACCGTTGGCATTCGTCTGGATCAGGAGCAGGAGTTCCAGGGTGCAGACTTGTCCATCCACAAGATCACTGCAACGCCTGAGCGCGAAACCAACTGGTGATCTAACCAATTGAAAACAAAGCGGCCTGCACCGGGCCGCTTTTTTTTGTGTGCGAAAAACCGAGCGCAGGTAAAATCAAAAGATGGCTGTCCCGAGTTTTGTCCATCTTCGCCTGCACACAGAATATTCCATTACTGATGGCCTGGTGCGGGTGGGTGAAGCAGTTGCGAAGGCCGTTGAATGCGGCATGCCTGCAGTTGGCTTTACCGATCTTTCAAACGTGTTCGGTTGGGTCAAGGCTTACAAGGGAGCGCGAGGCAAGGGCGTTAAACCCATATTCGGCGGCGATGTCTGGATCAGCAACGAAGCGGATCCCGGTAGACCTGGCCGGGCATTATTGCTGGTTCAGCACCGCGAGGGCTATCGTCGGTTGTGCGAACTGCTGACGCGCGCTTATCGCGACAATCTTCATCGCGGCCGTCCGGAAATTGACCCGGCCTGGTTCCTGGAAGGAACCGATGGGTTGTTGGCGCTCTCTGGAGGTTTCCAAGGAGGCGTGGCTCAGTCCTTGTTGGCCGGAAATGAAACAGTTGCTAGGAAACAGGCAGAGTTCTGGGCCAAGGCTTTCCCCGGGCGCTTCTATCTGGAACTCCAGCGTTATGGACTGCCTGAAACCGAGCAGCTCATTGATGGGTTGCTAGAAATCGGCGCCGAGTTCCGCATTCCTGCGGTTGCCACCCATCCCATCCAGTTTCTGAATCCGGACGACTTCAAGGCTCACGAAGCGCGTGTGTGTATTGCAGAAGGCTATCTGCTGGCAGACCAGCGGCGCCCACGCAATTTCTCCGAGGAACAGTACTTCAAGACACCCGATGAAATGTCCGAGTTGTTCGCGGACTTCCCGGAGGCCCTTTCCAACTCTGTGGCAATCGCACAGCGTTGCAATTTGACGCTGGAGCTGGGCAAGAGCAAGTTGCCCCAGTTCCCCACACCCAACAACGAAAGCCTGGATGACTACATACGCATCAAGGCTGAGGAGGGTTTGGCCGGGCGCATGGCGCATTTGTATCCGGATGAGGCAGAGCGGTCTGCAAAATATCAGGAATACCAGCAACGGCTCGATTTCGAGCTCGGCACCATTATTCAGATGGGCTTCCCGGGCTATTTTCTCATCGTGGCCGACTTCATCAATTGGGGCAAGAAAAACGGCGTGCCTGTTGGCCCGGGGCGCGGCTCGGGTGCAGGCTCGCTGGTGGCATACAGCCTGGGAATTACCGATCTTGATCCCTTGCGATACGACCTTCTGTTCGAACGTTTTCTCAATCCGGAGCGGGTGTCCATGCCTGACTTCGATGTGGATTTCTGTCAGGACAACCGTGAACGTGTGATCCAGTATGTGAAGGACAGGTACGGCCATGATGCCGTGTCGCAGATTGCCACCTTCGGCACGCTTGGTTCCAAGTCGGTGATTCGTGATGTCGGGCGTGTGCTCGACATGCCCTACAACTATTGTGACAAGCTTTCAAAACTGGTCCCTGTTGAAGGCGTAAAACCAGTTTCGCTGGAAAAAGCGCTGGAGATGGAGCCGCAGCTCAAGGAACGCTTTGATCAGGAAGAAGAAGTGCAGGAATTGTGGGGGCTGGCGGGCAGGCTGGAAGACCTGACACGCAACGTTGGCATGCATGCGGGCGGAGTGCTGATCGCGCCCGGCAAGCTTACCGACTTTTGTCCGCTCTATCGTCAGGAAGGGTCAGACAGCTATGTTTCCCAGTTCGACAAAGATGACGTGGAAGCCATCGGACTGGTCAAGTTCGACTTTCTGGGACTGCGCACGCTAACCATCCTCGACGAGGCGGTTCGCTTCGTACGACGTCACGATGGCATGGAGAATTTCCGCCTGGAAGATTTGTCACTTGATGACCCAGCGGTTTACAAATTGTTTGCCGACGGCAATACCACCGCGGTGTTCCAGTCCGAATCACGTTCGGCCAAGGATCTGGAAAAGAAACTCAAGGGCGACTGCTTCGAAGACATCATCGCGCTGATGGCGCTGAACCGTCCGGGCCCGCTGGGCTCCGGCATGGTGGACGACTTCATCGTGCGCAAGAATGAACAGCGCAGGACAGGCAAGGGCAAGGCGGAGTGGTATTTCCACCCGGATCTGGAAGAAACCCTGAAATCTACCTACGGCATCATCGTCTACCAGGAGCAGGTGATGCTGGTTGCGCAGATCCTGGCCGGCTACTCACTGGGCGGCGCCGACTTGCTTCGCCGCGCCATGGGCAAGAAGAAGGCCGAAGAGATGGCCAAACAGCGAGAAATTTTCCTGGCTGGAGCCAAGACTCGCGGCGTGGATGACAAGCTCGCCGGACGGCTGTTTGACCTGATGGAGAAGTTTGCCGAATACGGCTTCAACAAGTCGCACTCTGCAGCTTACGCACTTATCGCCTATCATACGGCGTGGCTGAAGGCGCATTACCCCGCCGAGTTTATGGCTGCAACGATGTCGTCGGAAATGACGGATACCGACAAGGTGCGCATTTTCTACGAAGATTCCAAGACGAATGGAATTGAAATATTGCCGCCAGACCTCAACCAGTCCGACTATCGCTTCGAACCTGTTGGCGAACGGCAGATTCGTTATGGCCTGGGGGCGATCAAAGGTACGGGCGAAGCGGCGATCGGTGCCATTGTAGACGCGCGCAAGCAGGACGGACCGTTCACCGGCCTGTTCGATTTATGCAGGCGCGTAGACAAACGCTATCTGAATCGAAGAGTGCTGGAAGCATTGGTAAAGGGCGGGGCTTTCGACACAATCAACCCGCATCGTGCAAGCCTTATGGCAAGCATATCCCAGGCCATGGAAGTGGCAGATCTCGCAGCACGGGGAGGCGGGCAGGACAGCCTCTTTGGTGAAACATCACTTGAAACCGGCGAGATGCTTGTCGATGCCCCTTTGTGGAAGGAAAAGGAACAGCTGTTACAGGAAAAGTCCGCCCTCGGTTTCTTCATGAGCGGACATCCATTTGCAGGCTATGCCAATGAGCTGTACCAATTCGTCAGACATTCGCTGAGTGAGTTGCAGCCTTCGAGAGATTTGCAGCTCATTGCCGGCATCATCGTTTCGGTGCGTACTCAGATGACAAAAAGGGGCAAGATGGCCATTGTCCTGCTGGATGATGCAACACACCCACTGGAAGTGGTGGTGTTTTCGGAGACCTTTGATGCGTACCGGGACTGGATCAGGGAAGACGAGTTACTGGTTGTTGAGGGCAAGGTAAGCGAGGACACCTATTCTGGGGGTCTCCGGGTTACGGCCGACAAGGTCTACGATCTTGCCCATGCTCGCAATCGTTTTGCCAAGCAGTTGCACCTTTCCTGCAACGGTCAATCAAACAGCGTCAAACTGAAGGAAATTCTATTGCCCTACCGAAGCCAGGAAGGGGGTTGTCCTGTCACTCTTGCTTATCACAATGGCAGTGCCGCCTGCGAAATCAGTCTTGGCGAAGGCTGGCATGTTCAGTTGCATGATCACCTTCTCGAAACTCTGGGGCAGTGGCTGGAGCCAAACAGCGTCCAGGTCCGCTATTAGCCCCAACCTGTCGTTAAAAGCTAGGAAATAGACGTTTTCTGCGTCAATAATGACTGTTTAAACAAATCGGTCTTATGCTTTTTCGTCAGCCTTACAAGCTATTGATCCAAAAATACTACTGATATTTCTTAAATAGTAGTTGCTTTAAGATTAATAATATTAGAGAATGCTAATAACACGATGCGTCATCCCCTGGCGCTTTGTGTTGTCTCCTCCATCCTCCTCCTTTGGTGGATTTTTGCCCGGCATGCTTTGCCGGGCATTTTTTTGCCTAGAGCTATCGTTTCTCAAATCCGGTCATGCGTCCGGAAAGTGATTCGCCATCACATTCCGAGATTTCAACATTAGTTACTTTGGCAGCGGGAGGACCTTGTCTGGTCCAGTGAATCAATGCGTTGAGGGATGCAGGATCACCGAAGGCTAAGGCTTCAACACGACCATCAGGCAAATTTCTAACCCATCCGGATATGCCGAGCTTAAGCGCCTCCTGGCGCATGGATTCGCGAAACCAGACTCCCTGTACCCGCCCTGAGATGTGCAGGTACAGGCAGGGCATTACTTGACCCGCATTCCCGGAGTGGCACCGCTGTCGGGTGAGAGAATATAGAGTCCGGCTGTCTCGCCTGTGGGATCGCTGGACGCCAGCACCATGCCTTCGCTCATGCCGAACTTCATCTTGCGCGGGGCGAGGTTGGCGACCATGACCGTCAGGCGGCCGACCAGGGTCTCTGGCGCATAGGCCGACTTGATGCCGGCAAACACCTGTTTTGTTCCAAGCGGTCCTACATCGAGAGTCAGCTTCAGCAGTTTGTCTGCGCCTTCCACATGCTCGGCGTTGGCGATGCGTGCGATGCGCAGGTCGATCTTGCTGAAGTCGTCGATGCTTATGAAGTTGGTTTCTTCGGTCACGGTTTTGTTTTCCTGATGAACTTGTGCCTCGGCGTGGCGTGCCGGGGCTTGTGGGGCTTCGAGGGATTGTTTGTTGGCTTCTACCAGAGCATCGATCTGCTTCGTGTCAACGCGTGTCATGAGGTGGCTGTAAGTCTGGATCGTGTGGCCGCCGGGCAGTACATTCTTGCCGTCAGTCCAGGCCAATGGTGAAATATTGAGGAAGCCTTCCACTGCTTCGGCGAGCTTTGGCAGTACCGGTTTGAGGTACAGCGCCAGCAGACGGAACAGGTTGATCGAAATCGTGCAGACTTCATGCAATCGGGCTTCCTGACCTTCCTGCTTGGCAATCTCCCAGGGTTTTTCGTCGTTCACGTACTGGTTGGCCACATCGGCCAGCGCCATGATCTCGCGCACCGCCTTGCTGTATTCGCGTGCATCGAAATGACTCGCGATTTCATCGGCCTTGTCCTGCAGGGCCTGTATCGCCGGATTCGCAGGGCAGGCAGCAAGCTTGCCGTCAAAACGCTTGGCGATGAAACCCGCAGAGCGCGAAGCGATGTTTACGAATTTTCCAACCAGATCCGAGTTAACGCGTGCCGAGAAATCTTCCAGGTTGAGGTCGATGTCGCTCATGTCGGCNNATGTCCTTGCCGATGAAATGGTAGAGTTCGGTGTCCGAGCCGGCTTTCCACCAGGCGTCGAAATCAAGATTGTTGTTGGCACAGTATTTCTTGAAGCTGGCCATGTAGCCCACGGGCGCATCCAGCCAAACATAGAAATACTTTCCGGGCGCATCGGGAATCTCGAAACCAAAGTAGGGCGCATCGCGAGAGATGTCCCAGTCGGCCAATCCGGCGGCGAACCACTCCGCCATCTTGTTGGCGGCTTCGGGCTGCAGCGTGCCGGATTGCGTCCACTGCTTGAGGAAAGCCTCCTGCTTGCCCAGCTTGAAGAAGTAGTGGTCAGAAGTTTTGCGAATCGGCTTTGCGCCCGACACTACCGAATAGGGATCCTTGAGGTCGGTGGGCGAGTATGTTGTTCCACACACTTCGCAGTTGTCGCCGTACTGGTCCTGCGCGCCGCACTTGGGGCAGGTGCCCTTGATAAATCGGTCCGGCAGGAACATTTTCTTCACCGGGTCGAAGTACTGTTCGATGGCGCGCACTTCGATGAGGCCAGCCTCGCGCAGTTTCTTGTAGATGCTGCCAGCCAGCTCGCGGTTTTCTTCAGAGTGCGTGGAATAGTAGTTGTCGAAATCGATGTGAAAGCCGTCGAAGTCGCGCTTGTGCGCGTGCCATACGCGGTCGATCAAGGCTTCGGGTGTGATGCCTTCCTTGTCCGCGCGCAGCATGATGGCGGTGCCGTGGGTGTCATCCGCACAGACGTAATGCGCCTCATGTCCCTGCATTTTCTGGAAGCGCACCCAGATGTCGGTCTGGATGTATTCGACCAGATGGCCCAAGTGGATATCGCCGTTGGCGTAAGGCAGCGCGGAAGTGACCAGCAGTTTTCTTGTCATTTAAATCAGCCCAGCAACTGCTCCAGCACGAAGGGCAGGATGCCGCCCTTGTTGTAGTACTCGATCTCGATTGGCGTGTCGATGCGCAGCTTGACGGCAACACGTTCGCTGCTGCCATTGGCGCGATGAATCACCAGCGTCACGTCTTGTTGTGGAGTGATGCCGTTCTCGATGCCTTCAAGGTCGAAAGTCTCGGAGCCGTCGAGTTTGAGAGAAGCCGCATCCACGCCGTCCTTGAACTGGCAGGGCAAGACACCCATGCCGGCGAGGTTGGCACGGTGGATGCGCTCGAAGCTTTTCGCGACAACTGCCTTCACACCCAGCAGGGTGGTGCCCTTGGCGGCCCAGTCGCGGCTGGAGCCGGTGCCGTATTCCTCACCGGCGAAGATCATCAGCGGCATGCTTTCAGCCTGGTATTGCATGGCGGCGTCGTAGATGGGTTTCTGTTCGCCGCCCTTGAGCGTGATGCCGCCCTCGGAACCGGGAATCATCAGGTTCTTGATGCGCACGTTGGCGAAGGTGCCGCGCATCATGACTTCATGGTTGCCGCGGCGCGCGCCATAGCTGTTGAAGTCGGCTTTCTGCACGCCGTGATCGTTCAGGTAAAGGCCTGCGGGAGAGGTCGGCTTGATGCCGCCTGCGGGGCTGATGTGGTCGGTGGTGACGGAGTCGCCGAAAATGGCCAGCGCATGCGCACCCTTGATGGAAGCGCTGGCCGCTTTTCCGTTCACGAAGAAGGGCGGCTCCTGGATGTAGGTGGAAGCGGTGTCCCACTGGTACACCGCGCCGGCCGGTGCGGGCACGGCATCCCACAGCGGGTTGTCGGCGCCGACATCGGCGTAGATCTTGCGGTAGGCGGCGGCATCGGTGGCGGTACCCATCACTGCGGCAATTTCATCGTTGCTGGGCCACAGGTCTTTCAGATAGATCGGTTGTCCGTTGCTGCCCGTGCCTATGGCTTCTTTATCGAAATCGATGTCGACACGGCCGGCCAGCGCGAAGGCCACTACCAGCGGCGGGCTCATGAGGAAGTTGGCCTTCACAGCCTGGTGCACGCGCGCTTCGAAGTTGCGATTGCCGGACAAAACAGATGCCACGACCAGATCGTTGTCGGCGATGGCTTTTTCAATCTCGGGCTTGAGAGGACCGGAGTTGCCGATACAGGTNNGCGATGTCGCCATTTTTGATCGGCGTGTCGCCGGCATGGAGTGCGGCGGCGCCCTTGCCGAAACCGCCATCGGCCACGGCCTTGTCCATCAAGCCGGTAAACGCGGATTTCAGGTTCTTCAGTTCGATGCGGTCCTGCGGACGCTTGGGGCCTGCCACGGAAGGTTCCACGGTGGAAAGGTCCAACTCCAGTACCTGCGAGTAGTCGATGTCACCTGCCTTGGGAATGCCGAACAAGTTCTGCGCCTGGTAGTAGGCACGGATGGTGTTGACCTGTGCTTCGCTTCTGCCGGTGGCTGCGAAGTACTGGCAGGTGGCCTCGTCGACCGGGAAGAAGCCCATGGTCGCGCCATACTCCGGTGCCATGTTGGCGATGGTGGCGCGGTCGGTGACCGACATGGCTGCTGCACCCTCGCCGAAGAATTCCACGAACTTGCCGACGACTTTCGCCTTGCGCAGCATTTCGGTGATGGTGAGCACGATGTCGGTGGCGGTGATGCCAGGCCTGGTGTGGCCTTTCAGATTTACGCCGACCACGTCCGGGGTCAGGAAGTACACCGGCTGGCCCAGCATGGCGGCTTCGGCCTCGATGCCGCCCAC
>DKAU01000055.1 GCA_002450925.1 Thiobacillus sp. UBA6918
GCGCCAAAAGCGCCATGGGTGGAAGTGTGCGAATCACCGCACACGACCGTCATGCCCGGCAGGGTCGCACCTTGCTCGGGGCCAATGACATGCACAATCCCCTGACGGATGTCGTCCATCTTGAATTCGGTAATGCCGAATTCTTCACAATTGGCATCCAGGGTTTCCACTTGCAAACGCGACACCGCATCGGCAATGCCCTTGCTGCGGTCGGTGGTGGGTACGTTGTGATCGGGAACGGCCACGGCTGAAGAAGTTCTCCAAAGCTTGCGCCCAGCCAGCTTCAGGCCTTCGAAAGCCTGCGGGCTGGTGACTTCATGAACCAGGTGGCGGTCGATGTATAGCAGGGTGGTGCCATCAGGTTCCACATGAACCACGTGGGCATCCCAGAGTTTGTCGTAAAGGGTACGTCCGGACATGACTACAAAAATCTTTTAAAGAACAAGCGATTATAAGGCAGAGAAGAGTCTACTGAAAGCGGCGAAAACGCACCAGAAAGGCCAGAGCGGCGAAACCTGCGGCCAGGGTAAAGGTCCATTCCGGACCCAGCCCTTCCCAACTCCAGCCCGAATACAAGCCGCCCAGTGTGCCCCCCGCCCCAAATGCCAGGCTGTTGTAGAGCGCCTGCCCGCGCGCCTGATGGCGTCCCTTGAAATACTGGTGGATCAGCGACACGGCTGAGGCGTGATAGGCCCCAAAGGTAAAGGCGTGCAGCACCTGGGCGGCAATGATCACCATCGGGTACTCAACACCCCAGGCAATCATCAGGAAGCGCACCGTTGCCAAGGCGAAGGTCACCAGCAGCAGGCGCTCGAAATTCACCTGCTTCAGTCTCGGCAGCCACAAAAACACAAGGATCTCGGCTATCACCCCAATGGCCCACAGCCAACCCACAGTGGACTTGGCATAGCCGTGATCGACCAGATAGATGGAATAAAAGGTGTAGTAAGGGCCATGCGTTGCCGCCATCAGGAAACATCCGGCAAGAAGCGTCCAGACTTCCGGCCGCTTCACGATGTTCATGATGGGTGCATGATCGTGTTCGTGTGGCGCTATCACGGCCTCAGGCATGACGCGGGCAAACAGTACGATGCCCACAATAAACCCCAGCACTGCCCACAACAGGTCCGAGACCGGCCGGTAGTCAAACCAGTACCCAAGGCCCAGCACGACAATAATGAAGCCGATCGAGCCCCACAGCCGGATGTAGCCGTAATGTCCCATGCGCTCGCCCAGATGAGACAGCGTCATGGCTTCCACCAAGGGCAAGGATGCGCTCCAGAAGAAGCTGATAGCAGACATCACCGCAAACATCCACCAGAACGACGTGCCGAAAAACACGCCGATATAGCAAAGCAGGCTGCCCAAGGCTGCAATCTGCACAATCACCACGCGCTTGCCTGTATGGTCGGCAATATGGCCCCATATATTGGGTGCGAAGATGCGCATCACCTGCAGCAGCGACATCAGCACGCCGATCTGGAACGCGTTGAAGTTGAGCGACTTGAGGTACAAGCCCCAGAACGGCGCCATGGCGCCAACGAAGGCAAAGTAGAAAAAGTAGAAGCCCGAAAGCCGCCAGTAAGGAACATCTTTCATGGATATGAATTATCCTGAATATCGGGGACGCTTTAACCAACCATGCAAAATATCTTCTTCATCTGGCTTTCGCTCTTCGCCTGTCTTGCCGTCATCGGCTTCGCAGGCGTCAAGCTTTCGCGCTATGGCGACGTCATCGCCGAAAAGAGCGGGCTCAGCCGCGGCTGGGTTGGTCTCATCCTGCTGGCCAGCGTTACTTCGCTGCCGGAACTCGTCACAGGACTTTCTTCCGTAACCGTTGCCAATGTTCCTGACATCGCCGTCGGCGACATCATGGGTAGCTGCGTGTTCAACCTGCTCATCATCGTGGTGCTGGATTTTCTTTACCGCAAGGAATCCGTTTACACCCGAGCACGCCAGGGCAATGTGATTTCCGCGGGCTACGGCATCGCCCTGATCGGCTTCGTAGGTTTCAACATGCTGCTTTATCGAGACGGCTCCATTCCCTCCCTGGGCCATGTGGGTTTGTATACCCCGGTCATCCTGCTGCTTTATCTTTTGGCCATGCGCTCGCTCTACCGCTACGAACAGGAAAAACTGAGCGAGTACGTTGAAGAGCTTGAAGAAAAACATCCGGACACCAGCCTGCAGCAAGCCGTAAGGGGATACGCTCTCGCAGCATTGGGGGTCATCGCAGCGGGTGTCTGGCTGCCCTACGTTGCAAAGGATCTTGCAACGGTCATGCAGTGGGAACAGAGCTTCGTCGGCACGCTGTTCGTCGCCGCCATCACCTCCGCGCCTGAGGTCGTGGTCACCATTGCTGCGCTGCGCATGGGTGCGGTGGATCTCGCCATTGGCAACCTCTTCGGCAGCAACCTGTTCAACATCGCCATCCTCGCCATCGACGACATTGCCTACACCACGGGGCCCCTGTTGGCAGGCGTGGCCGTTTCGCATGCCACATCGGCCTTCTCGGCCATGATGATGAGCGGGCTGGCTGTGGTTGGACTGATACTCCGGCCTGTTTCACGCGTGTTCAGAACAGTCAGCTGGATCAGCCTGCTGCTGCTCGTCATTTATTTGTTGAACACCCTTTTCCTCTATCTCTATGGCCATTGATCTCGACTCAAGCACGATCAACTGGCATTGCCTGAATGGCAAGGAAGCGGTTTCCAGTCTAAATGGCGACCCCGCCAAAGGACTTACGAACGAGGAAGCTTCTTCTCGTCTGGAACAATACGGGCCCAATGCCTTAAAAGAAGCCGCCAGGCGTTCGCCGCTGTTGATGCTGGCCTCGCAGTTCACCGAGTTCATGATCCTGGTGCTAATTGCAGCGGCAATCATCACCGGGTTCATCGGCGAACCGCAAGACAGCATCGCCATCGTCGTGATCATTCTCCTTAATGGCATCATCGGTTTCGTCCAAGAATATCGCGCAGAAAAAGCCATGGCTGCACTCAAGCAGATGGCCGCACCCATGGCGAGCGTGATACGCGATGGCCAGCCCCATAACATTCCTTCGCACGAGTTGGTACCCGGCGACATCGTCACGCTCGGGGCAGGCAACATCGTACCTGCCGACTTGCGACTGCTGGAACTGGCTGCACTGAAAATAAATGAAGCCGCCTTGACCGGAGAATCCCAGCCGGTCGAAAAGCAGCTTGCCCCAATAACCCAGGCAGACATCCCGCTTGGCGACCGGCTTAATCTCGCCTTCAAGGGAACACTTGTCACCTATGGGCGTGCGACCGGCATTGTCGTCGGCACCGGTATGCAATCCGAGCTGGGGAAAATCGCCACCCTATTGTCAGGCGAGGCGGTCAAGACGCCGCTGCAAAAACGTCTTTCACGATTTGGACAGCGGCTTGCCATTGCAGTACTGGCCATCTGCATCATCATTTTCGTGGCCGGGCTGCTGCGCGGGGAATCGCCGCTCATCATGCTACTCACCGCAGTGAGCCTGGCTGTCGCAGCCATTCCCGAGGCACTGCCTGCCGTCGTCACCATCTCGCTCGCACTCGGCGCGGCACGCATGGTGAAACAGAACGCCTTGATCCGCAGACTGCCCGCGGTGGAGACCCTCGGCTCGGTCACCTACATCTGTTCCGACAAGACCGGCACCCTCACCCTCAACCAGATGCACGTGGAACACTTGCTGGCAAATGGCGAGCAGCATGCCACCCTGCCAGACACCGAGAAGGCTCCCTGGCGCGAACTCGGCGTGACCATGGCGTTATGCAACGACGCAAACATCGATGCATCAGGCAATCTCTCAGGCGACCCGACCGAAACCGCGCTGCTTGCTTCAGCGCAAGGTGCAGGATTCTCCAGGTCGGCCTTGCAACAGCAATACCCGCGCCTAGCGGAAATCCCGTTTGATTCTCAGCGCGCCAGAATGAGCACACTGCATCAGACAGATGATGAAGTCGTGGTACTGGTAAAAGGCGCGCCGGAAACCGTGCTGCCGCTTTGCACTTCACGCCTGACCGCACACGGTTTGATGCCGATCGATCTCGCGCAGCTGCACGATGAAGCCGAAGAACTGGCAAAGGAAGGTTTGCGCGTGCTGGCCTTTGCACATCGTCACTTGCCTGCCGTACCGCAAACACTGTGTGTCGAATCCGTTGAATCCGATCTGGTCTTCATAGGCTTTGCCGGACTCATCGACCCGCCACGCCCGGAAGCGGCAGAAGCCGTGGCCGCCTGCAAGGCCGCCGGCATCATCCCGGTCATGATCACAGGCGATCATCCCGCCACGGCACGTGCCATCGCCAAACGGTTGGGTATCATCGAGGACAGCGCCAAGGTGCTGACCGGCAGCCAGCTTGCACGGCTGACACTGGAAGAATTCGAGAGCGAAGTGGAACGGGTTCGGGTCTATGCACGCATCAACCCGGAACAGAAGATCAAGATCGTGCAGGCGCTTCAGGACAAGGGTGAATACGTCGCCATGACCGGCGATGGCGTAAACGATGCCCCGGCGCTGAAAATGGCAGACATCGGCGTGGCCATGGGCAAGGGCGGCACTGATGTTGCGCGCGAAGCCGCACACATGACCCTGCTTGATGACAACTTCGCCACCATCGTCACTGCAGTCAAACAGGGGCGGCGGATTTACGACAACATTCGCAAATTCGTCAAATACGGCATGACCAGCAACTCGGGGGAGATATGGACCATCTTCCTCGCGCCCTTCCTCGGCTTGCCGATACCGCTCTTGCCCATCCATATCCTGTGGATCAACCTCGTCACAGACGGCCTGCCCGGTCTGGCGCTGGCAGGCGAGCCCGCTGAACGCAACCTGATGCAAAGAAAACCACGCCCCCCCGGCGAGAACATTTTTGCCCGCGGCATGTGGCAGCACATCCTGTGGGTGGGCCTATTGATGGGTGGCGTGTCGCTGTTTACGCAGGCATGGTCAATTCACACCGGCACCTCGCACTGGCAAAGCATGGTGTTCACCGTGCTGACGCTCTCTCAACTTGGCCATGCATTGGCCGTTCGTTCAGAACGCGAATCGCTATTCACGCAAGGGGTGTTTTCAAACCTTCCGCTGATTGCAACGGTGTTGTTTACCGTGGCGCTGCAAATGGCCGTGCTTTACGTGCCTTGGCTCAATCCCATCTTCAGGACCGAGCCGCTTTCGTGGGACGAGCTTCTGTTGTGCCTGGTTTTGTCGAGCGTGGTGTTTGTGGCCGTGGAAATCGAAAAGGCGCTGGGCAGGCGCGGCTGGAGTTACGGAAGCTAGGACTTGCCCGGTATTACGGGCGTTGTGCTTTGCACATCGCCACATTGTGCGCGGTGGCGCAGCGCGTGATCCATGATGATGATCGCCATCAGCGCTTCAGCGATCGGTGTGGCGCGAATGCCAACGCAGGGATCGTGGCGGCCATGGGTCACCACTTCAATCGGTTCGCCATGCAGGTTGACGGAACGTCCCGGCAGGCGCATCGAGGAAGTCGGCTTGATGGCGATGTGCGCCACCACGTTTTGTCCCGATGAAATGCCGCCCAGCACGCCGCCGGCGTGGTTGGAGAGAAAGCCCTCGGGCGTGATCTCGTCGCGGTGTTCGGTACCTTTCTGGCGCGCGCTTTCCATGCCATCGCCGATTTCCACGCCCTTGACGGCGTTCAGCCCCATCAGCGCATGCGCGAGATCGGCATCCAGCTTGTCATACAGCGGATCGCCCAGGCCCACCGGCACGTTTTCGGCAACGACCGTGATTTTTGCGCCTACCGAATCGCCGGATTTGCGCAAGGCATCCATGTAGGCTTCGAGTTCCGGCACGATGCCGGCATTGGGCGAGAAGAAGGCGTTATTGTCGATTTCTTCCCATGACAGGAAAGGAATGTCGACCGGGCCCAGCGCGGACATGTAGCCACGAATCACCACGCCGTATTTTTCCTTCAGCCATTTCTTGGCAATGGCGCCCGCGCCGACGATGGGCGCGGTCAGGCGCGCAGAAGAGCGACCGCCGCCGCGGTAATCGCGAAAGCCGTATTTCTGTGTATAGGTGTAATCGGCATGGCCGGGGCGGAATGTCTCGGCAATGTTGCCGTAGTCCTTGCTGCGCTGGTCTTCGTTGCGGATCAGCAGCGCAATCGGCGTGCCGGTGGTTTTGCCTTCAAACGTTCCGGAAAGAATTTCCACCGAATCGGATTCGCGGCGCTGCGTCACATGGCGCGAGGTACCGGGTTTGCGCCGATCCA
>DKAU01000040.1 GCA_002450925.1 Thiobacillus sp. UBA6918
TGCACAAGACCTTTTCCACGCCGCACGGCGGTGGCGGACCCGGTGCGGGACCGGTAGGCGTTGGCAAACGCCTGTTGGATTTCATGCCGGTGCCGGTGGTCATCAACGACAACGGCATCTACCGCAACGCCATCGAAGCCGACCTGCCACAATCCATCGGCCGCATGAGCGCCAATGGCGGCAATGCCGGCGTGCTGCTGCGCGCCTACATCTACGCCCGCATGCTGGGCGCGGAAGGCATGCATCGCGTGGCCGAATTTGCGACATTGAACGCCAACTACCTGATGACGAAAATGCGCGGTGCCGGTTTCGAACTGGCCTATCCAACAAGGCGCGCCAGCCATGAGTTCATTGTCACCCTGAAAAAACTCAAGGATGAAACCGGCATTTCTGCGATGGATTTCGCCAAGCGTCTGCTGGACTACGGTTTCCATGCCCCCACCACCTACTTCCCGCTTCTGGTGCCAGAGTGCCTGCTGATCGAGCCCTCGGAAACCGAAAGCAAGGAAACGCTCGACGCCTTCATCGAGGCCTGCACCAAGATCAAGGAAGAGGCCTATGCCAGCCCTGAACTGGTCAAGGGAGCACCCTATACCCAGCCAGTCAGAAGGCTGGATGACGTCAGAGCGGCGCGCGAACTGGACCTTTCCTACAAAAACTAAGACTTTTGGCCAATTGGGGAGGCGATATTTGCACTTTATAATCGCCTTCTTTGGCAAAGACCCCGTTTTCAAGGGCAAGAACTCGCTTGGCCTGGGTTTCGTCGTTGTTTTTCATTATTTGGCTTCAAATCCAATTTGCAGCTTGAGCCTGCCTTCAACACGCAGCATCTGCTGGCCTTCAATGAAAATCCGGGTCTTTTGCTGGCACCCCGAACAATCTCGAATCAAAAATGGGAAAAAAGACTTGTTCATCCTTCATCCTCACCTGCCTCGGCCTGTTTGCGTCGATGCAGGCCTACGCCCTGGGACTGGGTGATATTGCAGTTTCAAGCTCAATTGGAAAGCCTTTTCGCGCCAGCGTCCAATTGATCGAACCGCCGGCAGACCTGACACCTGATTGTTTCGAATTAAAGGAAATTGCTGACAGCGGACTTCCGCTACCCAAAGGCCTGCATCTCGGTATTGAGCGGGCGCCCAACAAACCGCAGCGCCTGATCATCACTAGCGCCACTCCCTTCTACGAGCCCGCTTTGGCCTTTACGGTGTCAGCCGTCTGTGAAATCCGAATTTCGCGCGACTTCACACTATTGCTCGACTTTGTTGAGCAGATTGAACCCCCACAAGTTGAAGCAACCCCTCCAATCAACACGCCAAAACCGCAGGCATCCCGACCTGCAGTAACGAGCTTTGAGCCCAAAATATCAGCGCCACCCCAACTCCCGGCGAAAGCAGACGTTCCTGTCGCCAGAAAACAGGCCAGCAAACCAATTTCAGCCCGGAAAAAGAATCCCGTCAGCCAAACAAAGCAAGACAGGCTGATTCTGACTCGCAGTGCCGGGGCTGTTTCTTCGCCAGCCATCCAGGCCTCCCCCATCCCCAAGCCAATGTCCCTGGATGAACTGGCTGACGAAAACACTGCACTCAACCTCAAGCTTGAACACCTTGAAAAACAGCTTGCTGCTTTGCAAAAAAGACATGCCGACCTTGTCGCGCGAATTCAGGTCAACAAACCGCCCGTGGAAAAGGACGAAACCATGAACACCTTCTCCTACATTATTCTTTCTCTCTCGCTGGCTCTGTTTCTTGCCGCTGCCGGGCTTTTCTACCTGAAAGGCAAAAAGAGACAAGTCACGTTTACCGAAGATGACACAGACATCAGGCGCATCCGCCGTTCCAGTTCGCCCGTGCTCGTAGCGGGCATGGAGATGGAAAGCATGCCCGCCTCCATGGATGAAAGCCATCCGCCAAGAATAGAACCGGACATTCCCGAATCGGACTTCGGCTCACCCGTAATACATGACGGCCTTACAGACGAGGTGGAAGTATTTGTCGCGCACGGCCAGCACTCTCTAGCCATACAACTACTTGAGGAGCATATCCACCAAAACCCGCTTGAGTCCCCAGGACCCTGGCTTTTGCTTCTGGATCTGTTGCACCGGGCCGGCGATTCTGGCAAATATGAAGAAATACGGAAGAAGTGCCGACAGCATTTCAACATCATTGTCCCGACCTTTGATACGCATGAAACAAACCTTCCTGTCACCGGCATCGAATCCTACCAGCATGTCTTGTCGGAACTCATGAAACGCTGGCACACTCCCAAGGCCGACGCTTACCTGGAAGCATTGCTGCACGACAACCGTTCCGGCAAACGCATCGGCTTTGACCCGAGCGCCTACGATGAAATACTGCTCCTGAGGGACGTGCGGAAATTGATCGCTTCCGCCTGAACCGGCACACTCCCTCATGTTTTCTGAAGCTGCTTAAATCGGGCCTTCCCTGTCTTTGTTGGCGCAATCAAAGCACCCTACAATAGCGCCATGGAAAAAGAATCCCCCTTTAAAGGCAAAACCGGATTTTCCAGGGTCTGGAATGCATTTTTTTATTCTGTAGACGGCCTCAAGGCTGCATTCCAGCACGAAGATGCCTTTCGACAGGAATTGATCCTCACCCTTGTCTGCACCCCGCTCGCACTCTGGCTGGAACCAACTGCTGCCGGCCGTGCGATGATGATTGGCGCTCTGTTCCTGGTGCTGATTGTGGAGTTAATCAACTCCGCTATCGAAGCAGTTGTAGACCGGGTTTCTCCCGAGAAGAACCATCTTGCCAAGCGAGCCAAGGATATCGGCAGCGCTGCAGTGCTGCTAAGCCTTTTCAATGCTGCGGTCATCTGGCTCCTCATCCTGTTGGACTGAACTAAACAACCATCACGAAACGAAATTATCCCTATGCGCACACTGATCTGCGGCTCACTCGCTTTTGACTCCATCATGGTCTTCCATGACCATTTCAAGCATCACATCCTGCCCGACAAGATCCACATCCTGAACGTATCCTTTCTGGTGCCTGACATGCGCCGCGAGTTTGGCGGATGTGCGGGAAACATAGCCTACAACCTTAAACTGCTGGGTGGCGAACCGGTGATCATGGCGACAGTCGGCGAGGATTTTGCCCCTTATGCCTCGCGCCTTGAACGTCTCGGGCTGACCCAGGAATGCGTGCGCAAAGTTGAAGGCAGCTATACAGCACAGGCCTTCATCACCACCGACATGTCA
>DKAU01000064.1 GCA_002450925.1 Thiobacillus sp. UBA6918
GCTGGTCTTGTTGTCGTAGAAGAGGTAGGAGCCAGCCTTGCCAGAAGGTACCGTGTAAGTGATGGTCTTGCTGCCACCACCGGCGATGTCTCCGGAGCTGACCAGCGGCTGATCGCTCGACTTCAAACCACCAATAACGAAATTGTGTGTGGTCGAGAGCCGGTTGATAATAGTGATCTGCAGGGTGTCGCCTTCCTGACAGATGATCGGCGTGGCTGGAATATCGAGATCCGCGGATGAATCACTATATCCTTTGAAGTAAACATCTAATCCATCCGGCATGGCACGCATGCCCCCGGTAATGTAGTAAGTTTTGTTTATTGTCGCCGCCTCGGATCTGGGCGTCCATGAGAGAAATCCAGCTCCCGTCAGCAGGCTTGCAATACCTGCCGTCCCAGCCTTCAGGAAACTTCTACGCTCCATATGCCACCTCCAAATAATGCCTGCTAATACTGTTTTTAAAAATTACAGACAAGGAGCCATGATCAATTGAGACGGGCTCCTGGCAAAACGGTTTGAATCATGAAGCTATACCCAAAACAAATGGGTACCGAGGCGATTGCCTTCTAAAGAAATTTGAACAGGCCGGGTTTTGGCTTTCTCAGAATTTTTTCCAGTTGGAATTGCACAAAACAACCAGAAATTTATAAATGGGAAAGTGGTCTGTCTCAATTAGTAATCTGCCTATAATTTAATCTATTAATATGATTTATTGGCTTATTATTATTTTTTCTAAGTATTCGTTCGCCGAAATTTTTCATCAATAGTTCTTTCTGACTACTTTTCATTTTTATTCATTTGAAATGTTTTTCTTGCTTAATTCTCTTAATCTTTAAGAACAAGAAATAATCTGCCAAGGGTTCATTTTTGGGCATCAGATAATCCACTTGTCAAATGCGAAACATCAACATGGATCCAATTGATTACTCAGCGCCTTCGTGGCTGCCCGGCGGCAACCTGCAAACTCTATACCCGGTGTTGTTCCTACCATCACCACGACTAACTTACAGCCGAGAGCGATGGGAACTGGATGACGGTGACTTTCTGGATACAGACTGGATCGACGGTCCAGACCGCGCACCACTGGTGGTGATGTTCCACGGCCTGGAAGGAAGCTCACGCAGTTTTTATGCAATGCATTTCATGCGTGTGCTGCAAAAGAATGGCTGGCGTGGCGTTGTGGTCAATTTTCGTGGCTGTTCTGGAGAACCCAACCGTCTGGCCCGTGCCTATTTCGCCGGCGACAGTAAAGAAATAGAAACCGTGCTAAAACGATTGCGCGACAAATTTCCTGAACGGCACATACATGCCGTTGGTATTTCGCTGGGCGGGAATGCGCTTCTGAAATGGCTTGGGGAGAACGGCGATGCCGCAAAGGCATACCTGAATAGTGCCGCAGCCATTTCAGCACCCGTCGACATGAACGCCGCAGGCGCCGCACTGGACAAAGGATTCAATCGTTATGTCTACACCAACCATTTCCTCTCCACTCTGAAGGCGAAGTCGTTGGCGAAATCCAAGCGCTTTCCCGGCCTTCTGGATAGCGAAGCAATTCGCAATTCCACCACCTTCCGCGAATTTGACACTCTGGTCACTGCCAGGCTGCATGGATACCGTGATGCAGATGATTACTGGACAAGGACTTCCAGCAAGCCTTTGTTGAGACATATAAAAATCCCCACCTTGGTGCTGAATGCAAAAAATGACCCATTTTTGCCCGGACACGCCTTGCCGACCGCATCTGATGTTTCGGACAGCGTCTCGCTCCTGCAGCCTGAAACCGGAGGCCACGTCGGTTTTCCGTGCGCTGCATTCCCCGGCAAGGTCAACTGGCTGCCAGAGCGGGTCTTCACATTCCTGAAACGGCACAATTAATGCTTGGACTTATAATCAGGTAATAGTCAGATCGGAAACACCCCCATGCACATCCCAAAGGAAATCTTCAAGGCCTACGATATCAGAGGCATCGTAGGTAAAACCCTTACCCCGGAAATCGTCGAAGCAATCGGACAGGCCATTGGCTCGGAAGCTTTTGCGCGCAAGCAGACCGCCATCTGCATCGGCCGTGATGGCCGACTGTCCGGCCCCGAGCTATCCCAGGCTTTGGCCCGCGGCATCCAGAAGGCCGGCATCGACGTTATCGATCTGGGCATGGTGGCCACACCGATGACCTACTTCGCTGCCTATGAATTGGGTACCAATTCCGCCGTAATGGTGACCGGCAGCCACAACCCCCCTGATTACAACGGCCTGAAAATGGTGCTCGGTGGAGAAACGCTCTCTGGCGAAACCATCCAGCAGTTGCGCCAGCGTCTTGAGAAAAACAAGCTTGTCTCGGGTATGGGGGACTACAAGACCCACGAGATTGCCGAATCCTATTTGAAGCGCATTTCTGGCGATATCAAACTGGCGCGTCCGATGAAAATCATCGTTGATTGCGGAAACGGCGTGCCAGGCGCTTTCGCACCCGAGCTCTATCGCCGCCTTGGCTGCACGGTTGAGGAAATGTACTGTGAGGTGGACGGCAATTTCCCCAACCATCATCCTGACCCATCCGTGCCGCACAATCTGGAAGACCTGATCGCACGGCTGAAAACATCTGATGCCGAATTGGGATTTGCCTTTGACGGCGATGGAGACCGCCTCGGCGTTGTCACCAAAGACGGCACCATCATCTTCCCAGACCGGCAACTGATGTTGTTTGCCGATGATGTGCTTTCACGCAATCCCGGTGCAGAAATTATTTTCGATGTGAAGTCGACTCGCAACCTGTTCGAATGGATACGTTCGCGCGGCGGCAAGCCCACGCTATGGAAAACGGGACACAGCTTCATCAAAGCCAAAATGAAGGAAAGCGGCGCTCTGCTGGCTGGCGAGATGTCGGGCCACATTTTCTTCAAAGAACGCTGGTACGGCTTTGACGATGGGCTGTATGCCGGCGCGCGCATGCTCGAATATCTGAGCAGGCAGGCTGATCCGAACAACACGCTCAAGAGTCTGCCGGATACCATCAACACCCCCGAGCTTCAGATCAAGATGGCGGAAGGCGAGCACTACGCGCTGATGGAAAAACTTCAGAAGACGGCGAAATTTCCAGATGCAAAAGAGGTCATTACGCTGGACGGACTGCGCGTGGAATATGCGGATGGATTTGGTCTCGCCCGCCCATCCAACACCACGCCTGTCATCGTATTACGCTTCGAAGCCGACAATGAAGGTGCATTGAAACGCATCCAGGAAGATTTCAGAAGAGTCATCATGGAACAGGCACCCGAGCTGACTTTGCCGTTTTGAGAACCTGCTTCTTCAGGTATCCCCGAAACCTTGATGCCAGTCTCTAGCCAGCAGCCCTTCGACCTGGGCAGCGGGGATCGGGCGGCTCACCAGGTAACCCTGCACCACCCGGCAACCAAGTGTGCGCAACCGCTCCAGTTGATGTGAATTCTCCACTCCTTCGGCGACCGAACAAAGATTGAGGCCTTCGCATAAAGCCAATATGGAGCTGATGAATGCCTCATTAATGTGAGCATCCTCAAGGTCTTTCACGAAGTAACGGTCTATTTTCAGGCAGTCGAGCGGGAATCGTTTGAGATGCGCCAGTGATGAATAACCGGTTCCGAAGTCATCAATTGCAACTCCAACACCCAGGTTCTTCAGGGCCATGATCCTGTTTGTCGCGCGTTCAGTATCCTGCATGAATATGCCTTCGGTAAGTTCCATCTGCAGGCAACTGGGCGGTAGACCGGAAACTCTCAAGGCATTCTGAACATTCGCGAACAGTCCTTCATGCCAAAACTCTTTTCCGGAGATATTTACTGCAACCGAGAGATCAGGGAATCCTGCGTCATGCCAGACTCTTAACTGGGTGCAGGCATCGATCAAGAGCTTGCGCCCCACTTCAATAATGCCGCCTGTTTCTTCCAGCAATTCCAGAAATGCAGCCGGCGCCAGCAACCCTTTTTGTGGGTGCTCCCAGCGCAACAGTGCTTCCAGGGCCTGCACTTTCCCTGTCTTCAGGTTGAGCTGGGGCTGATAATGAAAAACGAATTCGTTTCGCTCCAGTGCGTAATGCAAATCAGTTTCCAGCTGCAGACGCTCTTCTGCCATGGCATTCATGGCTTGGTCATAAAGCTGGAAGCGATTGCGGCCCCCCGCCTTGGCGTGATACATCGCTGTGTCGGCATTCTTGATCAACACATCCGAACTAACGCCGTCGTTTGGATAGACACTGACGCCGATGCTGCAAGTGCTGAAAAGCTCCCGCCCCTCAATCTCATAAGGCTGGCCGACCAGGGCGATGATTTTTTCCACGGCCTGAAGAATCTGGCTGACTTTTCTGGCCTCTGTGATTACAACAACGAATTCATCGCCTCCCAGCCTGGCAACCACATCCTCGGCACGAACAGCACTCAACAAGCGAATGGCCACTTCGCAAATGAGCTTGTCACCCCCGGCATGCCCCAGTGTGTCGTTGACCAGCTTGAAGCGATCAAGATCGATAAACAAAACCCCAACAAGTTCACCATGACGGAGCGCACGCGCAAGGGCTTGTTCCAGCCTATCCTGGAACAGCATGCGGTTGGGCAATTCGGTAAGCGAATCGTGGGTGGCAAGATGCTCGCGCTCCCGGCTGGAGCGATTGGCAAAATAGACGACAACAGCAGCCACGATCAGACCTATAAGCAACGCCACCGAAGATAGCGCATACATCCAGAAACGCGCCACATCATGTGCCTCTGCGGCCTTGCGACTGGCCAAAAATGCCGTATTCTGGGTTTCCTTGTCCAGTTGAGAAAGCACTTCCAGAACCTTGTTCTGGGCCGGAATGGCCTCTTTGACCAACAGTGTTTCGGCTTCATGAACATTCTCATTGAGCAGATCGACTACCCTGTTTTGTATTGGCACAGAGACGCCGGTAAATCGCCTTTGCATATCGAGCAACTCGCGTTCTCTGCTGTTTAAAGGCATCTTGATCAGATCCGCCCTTGCAATGATGAATTCTTCAGCGTTGTGATTGAATTGCAGGAACAGATCATCGCGATCGAAAGGATCCACGCTTTCAACCATCCTGAACAAGTTGACCGTTCGTTCCCTTGCCGAAACCACCATGACCTTTGTGAGATTCTGCTTGCGCATGTGAACGTCGACGACGGTACCCAGGTTTTTTGAAGTTGCAGCCAGTTGATTCAGGCCAATTGCCGTCACAAACAGGATCAGCAGAAGCTGGGCAATAAATCCCAGCAGCAAGGCTATCTTCCATGCCGGACTTAGTTGCAATTGCCGCATCAGGCGGGCAGTCGGGTTTTTATTCTTGAGAATCATGGCGCCTGTTTAAAGGACATACCGCCAATCAAGGCTGAAAGTTTTGCAATTCATGGCCATAGTTATTGATTATTTGTTCAGGTTTCTCCGCCAAGCCCATAACAACGGACTTTCAAATCAGAAGTTTACTACTCGGCCATATGCCATAGTAAATAGGACATTTTCACGGGTTCAGGGCATAAAACCTGTCGTAATGGCTTTTTTTATGATCTATGATGAAAACACATAAAAACCAGAGGGGACGGCCATGGAAATCAACGTCGAACATCAGCCGGATAAGGCCAAATTAGAGGAAATGGGTGTTTTGGGCTGGCCCACATGGGAAAAGGAAGCTTCCACTTTCCCTTGGGCATACTACGAAGTTGAAACATGCTATATCCTCCAAGGGAAGGCGGTCGTCACCCCGGAAGGCGGCGCGCCGGTGGAGATTGGCGCAGGCGATCTGGTTACTTTCAATGAAGATCTGCGTTGCATGTGGCATATCATCGAGCCAATCAAGAAACATTACCGTACCTAACCGGTCTGGTGGTTCTGGATGGACAGATACTGCCGGTTTCATTTCTGGCGATGACCCCTCGTTGGTTCAGCACCCTGCAAATCAATCTGTGGGGTTTTTGAAACGTGGCGCACATGTCTAGCGCATATTGTCTCCTTTATCCCGACAGTGGGATGCCCCGGCAAATACCCATCGACGATGTCAGCGAATATATTGGCACCAGGAACAATTTCATCTGGATCGAAATTGCTGATGCCGAACAAGGCATGCTTGAGAAACTGGGTGAAGAACTGGGCTTGCATGAACTTGCTGTGGAAGATGCGCTCACAACCCACCAACGTCCGAAGCTCGAAGAGTACGGAAATCACCTTTTCATCAGCACCAAGACTGCCCAACTCCTGGAAGGGCATATATTCTCGGGAGAGGCGCATCTGTTTGCCGGCCCTAATTTCGTCGCCGCCATCAAGCATGGTCCAGAACCAAATCTCACACGGGTTCACGACAAGTTGGCAACCGTAAAAAGCGGCCTTGCCATGGGGAGTCCATACGCGCTTTACCTCGTGCTTGACCTGATAGTTGATCATTATCGGCCGGTTCTGGAAAGCATCCATGACCGCTTCCGTACCCTGGAGAATTTGCTGCTGACAGACAAACTGGAACGAAACGATCTAGAAAGGCTATACAACGTTAAGCGGGAACTGAATTCACTTCGAGACGCTGCAGAACCCATGCAGAGCATCGTCCAGGACCTGATTCGACTGCATCCGGAATTTGTCACCCGAGAACTCAAGGCCTATTTCCGGGATGTGCATGACCATGCCATGCGTGTGACAGCTTCCATAGACATGCTGCGCACCAGCACTTCGGATGCCATGCAATTCCACCTTGCCGCGCTAAACATACAGCAGAATGAATCTGTACAAAAACTTGCAGGCTGGGGGGCGATTCTCGCTCTGCCAACTGTGGTCTTTTCCCTGTACGGGATGAATTTCAAATGGATGCCCGAATTGAATATGCCTTTGGCTTATCCTGCCGTCATGGCAGCCACCACCGTCGTCACCTTCTGGCTTTACAAAAGGCTGAAAAAACGCGGCTGGATATAACTTGAACCCGATCAATCCTTCCAGGAAGCATTTGCATATTTGAGCTTGGTGGTGTTGGCTTCTGTTCGCTCAAGCCAGGCAATGTGCAGAGTGTCCGAGTCATCCAGATAGATGATGGGATCAACTTGTGCGCCCGGACCGGCTGCCCCCGGAACAGCCAGGTTGTCCGAGAATGCAGACCCCGTCCAGTCACTTAGCCATATATCGGAAGTTCCGTCACGATCATCGTCCCATACTGCGACCACCCGGCCTTTCTGGTTGGCCGAAATCGACGCGTGCCATTGCGCGATGTTCTCACCGAAGCTGTCCTGCACTTTAAGATTTCTGCCAAAAAACTTTCCCCCATTCTGGCTGAATGCGGCGTAGACATCGTACCCCGACAAGAAATCACGCTTGTCCAGCCAAGATGCCACCATGCAAGAGGGACCGCACGAACCCAGGGTTGGCCTCATGCTGCCCATACCTGCCCCAAGGGTTCTTGCCCGTGCCTGAGGAATGTCAGTAAGCCGGTATGGGGGTGAGAATAGTTTTCCATCTCGACTATGCGCTGCCATGATGGACGTATGCTTGAAACGTCGATCCTCCCATACGAGGGTTACGCTTCCATCAGAATTGACCGCCATCGAAGGATAGGCCTGCTCGTCATTGGGCTGTCGGTCTTCGACCGGGACAGTCCATTCAACTTTCAGGCCATTTCCGGAAACGCTGATCCGGGCCAGCATGAGCCGTCGAAAATTACCGGCTTTTTCCGCCCAGACGGCAAACAGGTTTTGTTCATCTATTCTGGCAAGGGTCAACTGCCCTGCCTCATCTTTGCTAAGCGACAAGGCTTTTCCGCTGTCTGCCAAACTCACCCAGACCCTGGCATCTTCCTCCCATGCCAGAACAAACCGCCCTGATCCAATTCCAATGACCGAAGGTTCGTAGCATTCTCCATTTGAAATCGCTTGAGGCAACCTGAATGCCTTGCTGCCTTTATTTTTGATTGCCGTCCAGCAAAGGGGAATACCCTCCCGGTTGTCTTCCCAAACAATCGCCACTCGGCCGTCTGATTCAGCCAGCCCGCTTCGATTGGAAGATTCGAGATGATGATAAATCTGCTTTTCATTATTGCCGCCAACTTCCACAGGATGCGAAAACTCCCAGCCTGCAAACGTTGAAACAGAAAGGGCAAGCAAAATGCAGAAGAAAAGAGCCTTCACTTCGCAGTGCCGAGAAATTCAAGCAGGCTTTGTGTTTTGTAATGGCCTTCAATCACGTAACGATCAAAGTCCTTGAAGTCTTGCACTGTCTTGAATCCCGGAGCCTTGAAAATCTCCCGGCCATCCGACGTCAGATAAACAAACAGTGGTGTCGCAAAAGCCTTGAATCGCGTGCCCAACTCGGCTTCGGTAATTCGCTCACCGCTCGGCAAAGAAATGCGCTTGCCACTCTCGGCATCCACATATACAAGGACGTAATGTTCCGGATAGATTTTCTTTAGTTCGGCATCCGAGAAACTTTTTTTGTTTGTGTGGTCACACCAGGCACAACCATAGCGGCCGAAGTAAATGAAAACCGGCTTGCCCGTTTCTTTGGCCTGTTTTAATCCCTTGTCATAACTGACAAACGGGTAATCCGGTGGCGGTTCGGCGAACGCCGTCAATGCAAAACCGGCAAGAAGAACTGCAAGAAGATTTCTCACAAGCCAATTGTGATAACTTTTTAACAATTTGCAACAGGTAAATTCTTCCCATGAACGAGTTCGATCCCGTACGTATTGGCGTTGTGTCCATTTCCGATCGCGCCACTTCCGGCGTCTATGAAGACAAGGGGCTGCCCGCTTTGAAGGACTGGCTTGGCGGCGTGCTGCTCAACCCCCTGGAATATGAAGCCCGTCTCATACCGGATGAACAACCGATAATCGAATCCACGCTGAAGGAACTGGCGGATGAAAAATGCTGCTCCCTCATCCTCACCACCGGCGGCACGGGACCGGCCTTGCGCGACGTAACACCCGAGGCCACGCTGGCGGTTGGCGACAAGGTTCTTCCGGGTTTTGGCGAGGCAATGCGCGCCGTTTCGCTGAGATACGTACCCACAGCCATTCTGTCCAGGCAGGTAGGAGTTGTGCGCGGCAAGAGCCTGATCCTAAACTTGCCCGGCCAGCCCAAGGCAATCGGCGAAACGCTGGACGGTGTATTTGCAGCGGTTCCATATTGCATTGATTTGATAGGTGGACCATATATGGAAACTCATCCGGAAAAAATCCAGGCCTTCCGACCAAAATCCGCCATCCGGAAAAAGGACTAGCATTAAAAAATGATTTCCATCTTTGAAGCTCTTTCCGGCGCCTTCCGCAGCCTGTTTTCACTCCGTATGCTGTGGCTGATGGTATGGCCTGTACTTTCAGCAATGGCAATATGGGCAATCCTGGCTTTCTTCTTCTGGACCCCCCTGCAAAATGCCTGGCAGTGGCTCTTCAACTATTTTGGTTTGGGGGAATGGTTTACCGGCATTGAGCCAGCCTGGATTGGCGCTGCCCTGCAGGTAATTCTTCATCTTATGCTGTATGTGCCACTGGTCATGCTGACGGCACTTGTGCTGACTGCCATTTTCGGCATGGACGCCATGGTCAACATCGTGAGCGAACGCTTTTATCCAGACCTGTTAAAAAAACATGGCGGCAGCATTCTCGGCAGCAGTGCGAATGCCTTCACTGCGGTAGTCGTCTACATTGGCCTGTGGATCGTGACGTTGCCTCTGTGGCTTCTTGGCCCGATCGGAGCGGTCATACCTTTTGTCACCGCAGGCTATCTTAACCAGCGCCTGTTTCGTTACGACGCACTGGCCATCCATGCTGACCCTGAAGAACTGAAATCAGTTGTTGAAAAAAACAAGGGAGACTTGTGGGTGTTGGGCATACTGCTTGGCCTGATACAGTTCATGCCTCTGCTGAACTTTTTCGCGCCGGTGTTTACCGGCCTGGCCTTCATTCATCTTTGCCTGGGAAAACTGGCCCAGAAACGCACGTCTGCTCAAGCACCTGCTGCCTGAACAACGTCTACTTTTTGAGCTCCGCCAACTGCGCGCGGTATTTGTCCATTAACTGGCTGTTAGCCCGCAGTCTGCGGCTTAGGGCGCGCAGCATGCCTGTTCCCAGTTCAGGATAAGCCAGCAAGAGGCTACGAGTTTTGTCCTTCCCCAGGCTGTATACCTCGGTATCCTCGACGGTCACCGCAGATGCGGAACGGGGCTGGTCATCCAGGATTGCCATTTCGCCAAAAAACTCTCCGGGACCCAGCTCGACAATGAAATCCTCAAAAGACGGGGTATCCCCAAGTGAAATACCGACTTTTCCGCTAACGATGATGTACATGGCGTCACCCGCCTCGCCGGTTTCGAAAATGACTTCCTTGCCCGGCCAGGCAACAGGCTCAAGCGCCGCAGCCAAATGGCGCAGTTGATCTGTGCGCAAAAGCTCGAAGAAGGGCACCCCCTTCAAGAGCATGATGCGTTCAAACAGCGTATCCTGGCCGTCCACTGTTTTGTATTTCCCCCAAAAATGCCTCTATGCACTCGCTTAACCAAGGCGTTGAGTCAGGCCTGACTGACTCCAGAACTTCACGCAATGCGGTCTTGTTCTTGTCATGGCCATGCAACTTCAATTCTGGCTGGTCTGCCAATTCGGCAATCCCTCTTGCCAGCACATTGTCACTCAGACACTGCAATGATTCCAGTCCCTGAGCCCTCAGCTTGGCATCCTGGCTGCGCAATGCGGTAGCTGCCTGCATTATCGCCTCGCCAGGAATCTTCTCGGCCAACAGGTCCATGGCTGCGCAAACATGCCCCCGCACTTCTTCATTCAATGCCTCGTGCAAAACCTTGCCAATGGCAGACTGTGCATTGTCGGAAGCCAGAATTCTTGCCGCTACATAACGCTTCTGTTTTGCGGTATCAAGGTGCCGGCGTATGGTTTCTTCCAGCAATATATCCTTTTCTTCCTGGTCAAGATTCTTGCTTGCGGCGGCAAGCAGTGCCTGCACCCGAAAATGATGAAACTGTCCAGTAAATGCCTCTGCCATGCCCGTTGCTGTAGTTGGTAGCACCTTGGCTGCAAGCGACAAGGCCGCACGACGAACGGCAGGCGAATGGTCATCAAGCGCCTTGGCCAGCAATGTCACCCTTAATGATTCTGATTGGACAGCCGGTAGCCTTTTTACGGCTGCGACACGAACGAGTTCCATTTCATCGTTAAGCGCGTTTGCAACTTCATCTGCGCAGTCCCTTCCCTCTCTTTGCCCCAGACCGGCATAAGCATGAACGGCCGTTGCGCGCACTCTTCCATCTCCAGAAATGAGCAGTATCTTCAGGTCATCCATCATTAAAACGTCTGCCAATGCGGTAATGGCCTGTGCGGCAGCAATGTTCTCCTGCGGGAGACTGGAAGACAGCATGGCAAGTATTTTTGAATGCGCTTCTTGCCGCTCGGTTTCATCGCCGGAGTTTTTCAGCACCACCAGCGCAGCAGCCTTGGGCCTGGGCTTTTCATGATCTTTCCAGTGCCGCGCATCCTCAAGGACTGATGCATCACCCGCCTGACCCAATACCTCCAGCGCCGTGCTGCTCAAATGCAGGTCATTCTGATGAACAAGGCTGCGCGCAAANNTGGATAAGTTCGGTGAGACTGTTGCTGTAGGCAATGTTCTTGCGGATTTTGATTGCGACAAAGCCCATCGCAAGTGCCGTGCCCAGAATCGGAAGCCAGGTATCCACCATCTCTATCGGCACAAACATCAAGCCAAGGCCTGCGACCGCCAGGCCAGAGGGCAACACCAACCCCAGAATCAATGCGCGCGCCCTGCCTTGCATATAGGCAGGCAGGGCCGTGAAGAACAGGTTGGCAGCCGGATTGCGGAAAGCGGGCAGCATGCCTGTGTAGTTGAAGCGGGCGATCGTCGCCGTCACCACACCAGGAGACCATGCCAGCAGCCAAAAACTGACCATCGTTGTAATGGGAAAGATCAGATTGACCGCGCGCAAGCCAAAACGTCGAAGGAGTCTGCTGGTAACCGCCATCTGCAAGGCCAACACCAGCGCATTCGAGCAGGCAAAGAAAATGCCAAAGAAGGCGGTCAGATCCTGCTCACGCACAAAATGGCGCGTCAGGAGCGTGGATACGATGTAGTCCTGTAGGGAAATCAGAATGATCAGGACAAAGGCGCCAAGACCGGTAATCTTCAGCAGATTGGAGCGCCTTGCAAAGAAAAGTGCATTAAGCATGCCGGGGGCCCGCTTTCCGGACTTTTTCTTCGTGCTGGTCGCGGCTTCACTGCGCCGCGAACTATAGGAAACTATTCCAACGATCACCAGCAGCGTAAAAGCCCAAACAAGGGCCAGGCTGGTAGCAGGAAAGATCTGAACCAGGCCGCCCAGCAACAGGCCGCCTATGACGGCCCCCAGGCGGGATGCGGCATTGACCAGCGGGCTCAGACGCTTGCTTTGCTGAACATGGAAGAAGCTACTGACAAAGAAGCTGAAATGAACCAGCAGGATTTCAGATACGACTGCATAAATCAGGTAATACAGCGCATAGGCATAGGGATTGGTCCCGAACTGCATGATCAGCCAGTTGATGCCCAACAGTCCCGCAACAGCTGCCGACATGGCAACCAGCACCCTGCCAGGGATCCATTTGTCCGCAACCTGCGCATAGATCGCACTCGATATCACCAGCAGAAAGCTGGTGGCAAACATCATGTGCGGAAGATACTGGGTGCCAAAACGCTTGAAAAACAGGGCGTCGCTCGAACCGCGCCCGATAGCCAGCCCGCCGCCGACAAGCATGGCAAGCCCGGCGAGATACAGGACGATCCTGCCTTCCCCCTGTCGGACCATCAACCAGTTTCTGATCGTGAGCCAGTTCATGTTTGGCGGTTTTTTCTGCCCTTGGTTTTGTTTGATTTTCCCCTTCAAGGGGAAGTTTACGGCAATAAACGTTCCTCAGATATTTTTATCTCTTATTGGACTGCGTAAAAATGAACTTCATGGACTGGCAGGTTCCGGCTCCATTTTTTCAGGAGCCGCCGGGATGGCGGGCTCCTTGCTCACGCCAAGGCTCATCTTGTTTGGAACCAGCCTGTCCTTGGCTGACTGGCTACCAGGTTTGCCCACGCTGACACGGCGGGCATCAAGGCCAAGCTTGATGAGGGCATCATGCATTACATGCCCGCGAGATTGGGCAAGCTTGACCAGGGCAGCATCCTCGATTTTCGTTAGCCTGGTAAGCCGCTCCAGCAGTTCGGCGTGGAAAGCGGATGCCGGGCCATCATCCCTGGTCTTGAACTGGCGCCCAAGGCGCTCAACGAACTGGCTTTCCAGCAGACGCTCTCCCACACCTGCATCCTTGCCCTTGTAACTGTCACGCAGTTTTTTGTATTCCTCCTTGCCCGCCTTTTCGGCAAAGCGATCTTCGAGCCAGGTCTGTATTTTGTAGTTGTTGACATCCACCGGCCCAGGCGCTTCTCCGGCCGCAAGCTTGATGCCCGCAACAGTCACAGCCTCACGACGCATGGCCATTTCCTGCAAGGCCCGCCGATCAGACTCAGGGTCGTAGGAGGGTTCCACGGTAAGCGATAAAACGGGGCGTTTTGCCATGGCCTCGCTCAAGGCTTTGAGCTTCTCCTGTTCAGGTGGCAGAAGCTTGTCGCTACCCGGATCGAAATTGATCGCCTCGAGCTTCTCCGAGCTGATGCCAAGCAGGTTCCCGAGCGCGCGGAAGGGCGCGGTTACGATTTTGGTCAGCACATTGACGACGGCTTTCCAGACGATGCGGCCATAACTGAACTGGGGATCATCTAGGTTGCCGGTAATGGGGATGTCCACGTCGATGATGCCATTGCTGTCCTGCAACAGGGCGATGGCCAGATCTAGCGGGAGCTTCATGGCATCGGGGCTGTCAACCTGGTCCCCCAGCTTCAGCTTGTTGATGACGAACTTGTTTTCGCCAGCAAGCTGCCGCTGCTTGATCTTGTACTGGAGATCAACAGAAAGCTTCCCGGAATCAATCTTGCGCCCGGCGAACTTTCCTGAATAAGGCGTGAGATTGGTCATCTCCAGATTGCGGAAGATCAAGCTGATATCTGTGAACTCGGTAGCCTGGAAGGGCTGGATGGAACCTCGCACGCGCGCAGAGCCATACTCGTCCACACTGCCATCCAGCTCTACCTGGGCAGTGGTGGTCGAATCAGTAGACAAGCCTGTGATCACGCCCGACAGTGAATGCATTCGCGTGCCAAATGGCGTAGGCAGGGAAAGGTCCGCAAACTCGGCGTTGGCGTTGTCGATTCGAAGACGTTCTACTGCGATGGGGAAAACGTCCTCTTTTGCCTTGCTGCCCGTTTGGGTCTCAGTCGGCTTTGCCTCAACTGTCTTTGCTTCTGCAGCCGGCTTCGTGGAACGCTGTATGCGCTTCAGGTTCATCGACTTGTCTTCAAAGATGATGATCTTTCCAAATGGATGCACTGCCACCAGTTCATTCATGTGAAGCTTGTTGGGAGCAAGCCCTACCTGCAGATTATCCGAATACAGTTTTTCCCAACCAAGGAAGGCCTCGGCAGTATCTTCTTCGATGATGGCAAGATCACTCACGGAAAAGCCCCCGTTGTAATCAAGCTTCATTCCCTTTTGCGTCCGGGCGAAGCCCAGTTTTCCATTTGTATTCGCGGCACCTGATTGAAGTTCGAGACGGGCAAACTGATTGACATAGGGTGCAAAAGGCTTGAGTGACAAAGCTGCCAGTTTTAGATTGAGTTTCCCGATGGCCTTGCCTGGTACAAGACTGCCATTGGCGCTGAACTTGCCGCCCTGCCTGACATTAAAGCCGGATTCGAGGGAAATGGCTTTATCAAGATCAAGGCTGAGATTCTTGAGCCGAACGTAACCATCGACGACATCGAGTTTCATTGGCGTTGACAGGGATTGATCCATCACCGCCACTTGTAGGCCGTTCAAGCCCAACCGATTCAGGCTCATTTTCATGCCCGACTGTTTTGTTGCTGCGGGTTTGTTCGCCGGCTTGCCGGTACCGGCATGTTTGGCAAGGACCTTGTTCCAGTTGAGCTCCTTGTCCTTGCCAATGACCACATCTGTTTTTGCATTGCCGAACTCTATGGACTCTATGTCCAGTTTGTTGTCGGCCACGTTGAAACTGGCGTTTGCCAGGCTGGTATTGCCAAGCTCCAATACCTTTTCATCGCCGGACAAAACCTTGACCGGACCCAGCTTTGCATTGACAGGCCCGACCATGATGGCAGGCTTGCTGCCGATTTCTCCTTCAAGCTCCGCATCGAAGCCAAAGCCTGCAGCCTCGACTCGCAACGGACTGACGTAACCATTGTCCGTATAGCGGCCCTCCCAACCCTCGACATGTACAGACTTTACTGAAAGCTTCCAAGGTGCTGCAGTGTTTTTGCTGGATTCAGGTTTGGCATCGGCCTTGGCGGGAGGAGTCACGTCGCTGGCGACCGCAAGCAGTGCCTGCCAATCCAGCTTGCCATTTGCCTGCACCGTGGCGAAAACCTTGCCATTCTTAAGGCTGACCTCGGCAACATCGAGATCTTGCTTATACAAATCGAGGCTGGCATTGCCCACTTTCGCCTCTTCTAACTCGAACACGGGTTTGCCGCCACCACGGGGCGCCAGGGCCAAATCCTGCAACACAACATTGGCGCCATTGATCTTGATCCACGGTTTGTCCTGCCCGGACTTGTCTTGAACCAAGGTAAAGCTGTAGCGTGTACCTGCCGCCAAGGTTCCTGAAGGTATTTCAAAGTTTCGGGGCGTCTTGATGACGTTGAGCATGTTTGTGAGGCTTACGCCTTCAAGCGCTACCTCCCCATCCGATTTCAAAGGGTTTAGCGAAACATCCCCTTTCCACTTGAACGTGCCTCCCTGCTCAGGCAACTTGGCCGTAACGAGATAGTTGCCGCGATCTTCCGGCAGGGTAGACAGCCCTTCCAGCTCAATGCCAAGTGGGCGCAGCTGCACATGGAACGGGTCTCCGACACGGTTGGCGTCGGTGTACTCGATATCGCCCTTCTCGATCTTGATGTGATCAACCAGCACCCGGGGCATGGTGTCCTTGGGCGGTTTCTTGTCCTCGTTGAGCTTGGCAATCAGATCCGCCCAGTTCAGCTTCCCGCCTTGATTTACCGCGAAGTCGGCATAGGGGCCGGAGAGCTGGACGTCACTCAAGCGCCAGGCAAAACGGAACAACCCGACCGTATCAAGATTTACATACAGACTGTCGAAACCGGCCAGGGGCTTGCCGTTCTTTTCAGCCAGCTTGAGGCCTTGCACCGTTGCCTCCAGCGTCAATGGATTGAAATCGACACGTTGCGCAGAAAGCTGGCTGGCGAGTTTCTCCTCCCCGACCCATGGCAGTATTTTTTTCGCAAGCGGATTGACGAGTAAAAAACCGAAAATCAGGTACAAACCGAAAATGCCTGCCGCAATCAGAAAAGGCAGACTGAGCAAAATTTTGAGGATTCTCGCTCGCATTGATAGCCCCTGTTATTAACTTGTTTTGGCCTTTAGCTTAGTAAGTAAGCCCTTGGTTGTGCAAGTCTGGAACATTTCCGCCGGTATAATCGGGAACCCTTTTGCCCGACAGGCTTCTGAGTATTGGTTTCCCCAGATTTTTACCCCCCATGAAAACACAACCCCTTGTTTTGCCTGTTTTGCTCGCTTTCAGCCTCGCCGCATCGGCTGAAGAACCATCCAGCTTCAAACTCGAAGAGGTTGTGGTCAAGGGCAAAGGAAAGCCGACCGAAACCGAACAGCGCCAGCAGGCAAACGTAGCGAAGATCGTCATCCCCAGGGAAGAGCTCGAAAAATCCGGTGATCTCTCCGTTTCAGACTATCTCAAGCAAGTGCCTGGACTGGGACCGGTTGGCAACAAGGGAAAAAACATTGCCAGCGGTGCACCGCAGATCATGGTCGATGGAGTTGTGCTGACCAGCGGACGCGAACGCCGCATGCAGCTCAACCGTCTGTCGCTGGACATGATCGAGCGCATCGAGGTTACACGTGCTCCCACGGCGGCCTTATCAAACGAAAGCGCCGGCGCAGTCGTCAACATCGTGCTCAAAAACACCATACGCCAGGCGCTCAAGGCAGGCTTTAATTACGTCGTGGGTGAAGAAGCCAGCCGTGTGGGCGGTGGAATCAATGGACAAGTCGGCGCACGACAGGATGACTTCAGCTGGCTGATCGTAGGTTCGTATTATCAGCGCAGCAGCCTGGGCACGACTGACAGAGAAACTCACACTTTTCTGGCTGACGGCACACCCAATCCATGGACAAGAGAAACAAGCGACAGCCGGGGCGTGAGCCGCAACCTCAACCTCACCCCCAAACTGACCTGGCAACTGAATGCCACCGACAAACTGGTGATCGAGCCATCAATCAGCTACAGCCAGAACCCTTCCGACAGCAACCGACTGCTGTTCGATTATCCCGATACCCTTACTGGCAGCATCAGGGAAAACACGGACAGCAGCCAGTCCACCTATCAAATCAAGAGTGAATGGCTGCGCAAGGATGGTCAGGCAGAGCGTACCCTGCGTGCCAGCGCACAACGCGGAAATGAAGAAAGCAGCAGAAACAGGTACAACTTCGATGCGTTCAACGCACCAACCGGCTCAAGCTCAGACAAGACAAAGTCCCACGACTGGACAATCGAACTGGGCGCGCAAGCCAAGGAACCCATCGCCGCTGGCCATCTCGTTACCACAGGCATTGAATATGGCTGGCACAAACTTGATGAAAGCAGCAATGCCTCGATCAATCCTGAAGCGACTGCCTTCGATATCGCCGAACACAGTTTGGTGGCTTATGCACAAGACGAATGGGCAATGAATGACACCATGTCGCTTACGCCCGGGTTGCGCTTCCGCCACCTTGAGCGCGATTCCGAGGATGGCGCCGGCATCAATGCCAATGCCAGCAGCAGCACTTTCTCTCCCAGTGTGCATTATTTGTGGAAGCTGAATGAAACGCTGAACTTCCGCTCAAGCGTTTCGCACATCCTGAAGCCGCCCTCCTTCTCTGACTTGACCACCGTCATCTCCACGGGAGACGGAACCCAAAGTCGGCCTGATCAATCCGGCAACCCTGATCTCAAGAACGAAACCGCCTGGGTCTACAACCTGGGTCTGGAACAATACCTGGCAGCAAAGGCTGGTGTGGTCAGCGTCAACCTCTTCTACCGCGACCTGTCCAATCTCATACAGCGCAGTACGCAACTGGAAGCCGGGCGCTATGTTTCGCGCCCGGTCAATATCGGCGATGCCGCGATCTGGGGGGTGGAACTCGACGGCCGCACAAAAATGGACATCATCGGCTTGCCGGATCTGACCCTTCGCGGAAATTTCGTCACCCAGAACTCACGCGCGAAAGACGATACAACCGGAGAAGCCGGGCGGGTAGGCGACCTGCCCAATTACTCTGCCAATCTGGGTGCTGATTACGAGTTCACCGCGCAGAAACTGAAGCTGAGCGCCAACCTGCGACTCTCCGGAAAGCAGAATATGGGGTTGGGAGATCTGGAAGAAATCAAGCCCCAGAAGTATCTGAGCATCAATGCACAGAAAAAGCTCTCCAAGAGCCTGACCCTGCGCATGGGCGGACACAATCTGCTGAACCAAAAAACCGACCGTACCGTGATCAGCTACCATCCCGCACCCGATCAGGACCAGATTGCAAGCTGGCAGCACTCTTTGGAAACAGGCACACGCTCTTTCTACATCAGCCTGGAAAGCATCTGGTAGAAATCAGCCTCCAGCAAACTCCATTATTTCGCGCACCAGCTTGAATATCGCGCGGCTGGACTTGGGCGGCTTGTTGTTGGCCGCCTCGAAGCGGGCATTGCGGATGTACTGGCGTAACTGGGTAGCATCCGCGTGTGGATACTCGTTCAGGAACAAGGTCACTGATTCGTCGTCTTCGATCAGGCGATCTCGCCAGCGCTCGATACGATGCAGTAGCGCTTTCTCTTCTCCGGACTCGCCCTTCCAGGCTGCAAGCTGCCTTGCAATGGGTTCCTCGTCCACGCCGCGCATGAGTTTGCCTATATATTGCAGTTGGCGGCGGATGGCACCGTGTTTATTGAAGCGGCGGCAATCCTCAACTGCCTTGCGCAGTTCGTCCGGCAGGTCCAGTTTTTCCAGTTTGTTGGCGGGCAGTTGAACCAGTTCCTCGCCAATGTCCTGCAAGGCCTGCATGGCAGCCTTGCGCTTGGTCTTGGAAAGCGGCTGCTCTTCTTCAGCTTCGGTGTTTTCTTCAAAATCGCGCATGACTTGCTGGGGCAGTAAAATAGACCTTTATTTTAAGCCGCTTGCAGCCTCAGAGCCTATTTCATGTCTAGTTTCAGTTACACACAAGAACAATTCAAACGCATCGCGCAGCAGGTGCTCGACTTCGCCAGGGCTGCAGGCGCTACCGCCGCGGACACCGAGGTTTCGGAAGGATTTGGCCAGAACGTAACTGTTCGCAAGGGTGAAATCGAAACCGTTGAATACAACAAGGACAAGGGAGTCGGTGTAACAGTCTACGTAGGCAAGCGTCGAGGCCATGCCAGCACCTCGGACCTGTCCGATGCCGCGCTCAAGGCAACGGTGGAAAAAGCGGCAACCATCGCGAAACATACCGCTGAAGACGAGGCTGCCGGACTGCCCAAGCTGGAATGGCTTTCAACCGAACAGCCCGAACTGGACTTGTTCCATCCGTGGAGCCTGACGGTTGAAGAAGCAGCCGAGATCGCCAAGGGCTGCGAAGCTGCAGCATTCGCAGTCGACCGCCGCATCGACAACTCCGAAGGCGCCAGCGTGTCCAACCAGGCCTCGCATTTCATCTACGCCAATTCGCTGGGATTTTCCGGCGGATACGCCAGCACCCGCCAGGGCATTTCTGCCGCAGTCATTGCATCCGAAGCCGGGTCCATGCAACGCGACTACTGGTACACCACGGCGCGCGACGCCAACGACATGAAGTCGCCCGAATACGTCGGAAGAGTTGCGGGTGAGCGCGCGGTGCGCCGGCTCAAGGGCCAGCGCTTGAGCACCCGCAACTGCCCGGTTGTTTTCGAAGCGCCCATCGCTTCCGGCCTGATCAGCAGCTTCGTCGGGGCGGTCTCCGGTGGCAGTTTGTATCGCAAATCCTCTTTTCTGCTAGACAGCATCGGTCAGGAAATCTTCTCGCCCATCGTCAGCCTGCACGAAGATCCCTTCCTGAAAAAAGGGCTGGGCTCCTGTCCGTTTGATAATGAAGGAGTGAAAGTCGCCGCGCGCGACGTGGTCAAGAACGGCATAGTGCAGGGCTACTTTCTTTCCACCTACTCGGCTCGCAAGCTGGGCATGGCCAGCACCGGCAATGCAGGCGGCAGCCACAATCTCATCCTGCCCTGCTCTGAATCCGGTGGCGAACTGGACCTTGCATCCATGCTGAAAAAAATGGGCACCGGAATCCTGGTTACCGAATTACTGGGTCATGGTACCAACATGGTCACCGGTGATTATTCGCGCGGCGCTGCCGGCTTCTGGGTGGAAAATGGCGAGATACAGTATCCCGTTGAAGAAATCACCATTGCCGGCAACCTGAAAGAGATTTTCCGAGACATCCAGGCCATCGGCAGCGACGTGGAAGTTCGCGGCAGCAAGCAGACTGGCTCAATACTGATTGGCAACATGATGGTGGCGGGCAACTGATATCCCATGAGGATCAAGGCGCAGCTTTATTTCCTTGCCTTTGCATGGGCAGCCCTTGTACTTCTGACTGCCTGCGATCGCATACCGCAATTACCCAAAATAAAAACCGGCGATGTCATCGTCGCCTTCGGGGACAGCCTCACACACGGCAACGGCGCAACCGAGGAACAGGCCTACCCGGCAGTGCTGGGCCGCATGATCAATCGTACCGTCATCAATGCCGGGGTACCTGGTGAAACTACTGCAGAAGGTCTGGTCCGACTTCCTCAAGTTCTGGAGAAGGAGCAGCCCAAACTGGTTCTGCTTTGCCTTGGCGGCAACGACATGCTGAGAAGAAGCGATGCGCCCAGCATTGAAACCAACCTGCGCAAAATGATCCAGGCCATACGAACCAGCGGCGCATCGGTGGTGTTGATTGGCGTGCCGCAACCTGCTCTTTTTTCTGGCCCGCCTGCCCTGTATGAAAAGCTCGCCGACGAATTCAAACTGCCTTATGAAGGCGAGATATTCAACGAGGTTCTGAAAAACCCGCGCACCAAGTCCGACGCCATCCACGCCAACGCGGAAGGTTATCGGCTGGTGGCAGAACGCCTGGCCGAACTGCTCAGGAAAACCGGAGCCATTGAATGAACGCCCTGCTCTCACTCAGCCGTTTGATCGACAAGCTCAATGAAAGTATCGGCCGTATCGTAATGTGGGGCGTGCTGGTTGCCACGCTTGTAGCGACGGGCAATGCGCTTTCCAGGCATTTTCTCGGCCAAGGCTCCAATGCGTGGCTGGAGCTTCAGTGGTATCTGTTTGGAGCAATGATCCTGCTGGGAGGAGGCTACACGCTCAAGCACAACGGACATGTTCGCATCGACATCATTCACCAGCGCCTGTCTCCCAGAACCCAGGCATGGATCGATCTGCTGGGCGGCCTGTTTTTCCTGCTGCCCTTTGCCGGCTTGCTGGCATGGTTGTCGTGGCCGATGCTTGCCGAGTCCTGGCGCATTCATGAAATATCCTCCGACCCGGGCGGTCTGGTGCGCTGGCCGGTAAAACTTCTCCTGCCGCTGGGATTTGTTCTGCTGTTTCTGCAGGGCATATCCGACATCATCAAACGTATCGGCGTACTCACCGTCAGGGAAACCATTCAAGCCGAAAAACCGGCGGAGGAAGTCTGATGGAATTCCTCGCGCCCCTTATGTTTGTCAGCCTTGTCGTTGTCCTGCTGCTGGGCTATCCGGTAGCGTTCTCGCTCGCCGCGAATGGCCTGCTGTTTGCCTTCATCGGAATCGAGAACGGCCTGTTTGACTTTGCATTTCTTCAGGCGCTGCCACAAAGGGTTTATGGCATAGCGAGCAACCAGGTTTTGCTGGCCATCCCCTTCTTTACCTTTATGGGGCTGATTCTTGAACGCTCGGGCATGGCCGAAGAACTGCTCGACACCATGGGCCAGATGTTTGGCCGTTTGCGTGGCGGTCTTGCTTATGCAGTAATTTTTGTAGGCGCATTGCTCGCCGCCACGACCGGCGTGGTTGCTGCTTCCGTTATCGCCATGGGCCTGATCTCTCTGCCCATCATGATGCGCTACGGCTACGACAAGCGCATCGCCACTGGCGTGATCGCCGCTTCCGGCACGCTGGCGCAAATCATTCCACCCAGTCTGGTGCTCATCGTGCTGGCTGACCAGATGGGCGCTTCAGTCGGCGACATGTACAAGGGCGCACTGGTGCCAAGTCTTGCGCTCGTGGTTTTGTTCGTGCTGCTTGTACTGGCCGTTTCCATTTTCAAGCCTGCTGCCGTTCCCGCATTGCCGGCTTCTGCCCGCACGCTGACGCATTCTCAACTGGCAGTGCGCTTCTTCACTTCGCTGGTGCCGCCGCTGGCGCTTATCTTTTTGGTGCTGGGCACCATCTTTCTCGGCATCGCCACGCCAACGGAAGGCGGCGCCATGGGCGCGGCCGGTGCCCTGGCTTTGGCCCTGGTCAAGAGACGCCTGAGCATGGACATCACCAAACAGGCGATGGATGCCACACTCAAGCTCACCAGCTTCGTGATTTTCATCCTCATCGGCTCTACCGTGTTCTCGCTCACCTTCCGCGGACTCAATGGCGATTTGTGGGTAGAGGGGCTGTTCAGTCACATGCCGGGTGGTGTGCTGGGTTTTCTCATCGCGGTGAACGTCCTGGTATTCCTGTTGGCTTTCTTCCTGGATTTCTTCGAAATCGCCTTCATCGTGGTGCCACTGCTGATGCCAATCGCGCTCAAACTGGGTATCGATCCCATCTGGTTTGGCGTCATGCTGGCCATCAACATGCAGACCTCCTTCATGCACCCGCCCTTCGGTTTTACACTGTTTTACCTGAAAAGCGTTGCGCCGCCGGAAATCAAAACCGGAGACATCTACTGGGGGGCCGTGCCCTTCCTCATCATTCAGCTGCTTATGGTGGGAACGGTTGTCGCCTTCCCGGAACTGGTCGGACACTACAAGCACGAGATCTCAAGCGGTCCGGTCGAAATCCAGCTGGAGCAGGACGGGCAGATGGACTACCTCATGCCCAAATAAGCACTTTGCAGTTTGATAAAGGAATTGCATGAAGGCCGACAACTTCGATTTGAAGCGTTATTTCGAGCGTATCGATTATCAAGGCGAAGCGCTTCCCGACCATGTAACGGTTGCCCAAATCATGCACCAACAACTCTGCACGGTGCCTTTTGAAAATCTTGACGTGATCTCGGGCAAAGGGGTTTCACTCAAGCCAGAGGATATCGTCGACAAGATCGTCTTTCGCCGCCGCGGCGGTTATTGCTTCGAGGTAAACGGCCTATTCGCAATGGCACTGGAAGCGCTGGGTGTTCCATTCCGGTTTATCGGTTGTCGTCCAATGACGATTCCCGTCCGCCGACCACGAACCCATATGGCTATTCTTGCCATGCTGGATGGCGAAGAATGGTTGTGCGACGTAGGCTTTGGCAGTTACGGAATTCGTGCCCCTATGCGTTTAGCACAGCGGGGTGAGGTACGTCAGGATCATGACGTCTTTGAACTTTTGCCCTTGGACAACTCGGAATTCATTTTGCGAGCCAGCGTGGATGGCGACTGGGCCAACCAGTACAGCTTCGACCTTTCGCATCACGAATGGATTGATTTCATGCCCGCCAACTGGCTAACTTCGACCTATCCAGAATCCTTGTTTGTGCAGAAACTGGTAGTCATGAAGCAAACCCCAGATGGGCGGGCCATCCTTTTTGGGGATCGGCTCAAGATCGTGGACAAGGGCCAAATCACCGTACGCGAAGTTGCGAAAAAGGAGATCCCAAAGGTTTTGAGTGAAGCATTCGGTTTGAAAGATGCTGATTATGACCAGCATTAAATTTGAGCCGTAATTGACATCAATTTTTTGAATGTTTATGGACAGACGTATTACGGGTTTCCACCAGGACGAAGAAAACCACTGGGTTGCCGAACTGGAATGCGGCCACTTTCAACACACACGCCATGACCCGCCCTGGATCAATAGGCCATGGGTGGTGTCCGACAACGGGCGTCAGTCAATGCTTGGCAAGTTGTTGCGTTGCATAAAATGCCTCGATGGAGTTCCTCCAGATTAACCGAATGCCTTGCGAAGCAGGGTTTCCAGTACCAGAATGAAGTAGCCTGGAAATTAGCTTTGTCAGGTGATTGCTCCACAGATATCCGGGAGGCTGAAATGCTGAGTAAAGAAACTCATTTGCGAGGAATGCCAATTTTTACAGGGATCATCTGTACGCTGTTTATCATTGGCAGCAATTTTGCTCAGGCTTCGCCTTTGGCAAACAAACTTGAATTCGCCCTGATTGGCGACATGCCCTATGACGGGAAGCAGGAAACTGAATTCGGCAACCTGATCAAATCCATCAATTCTGCAGACATGGCCTTTGTCATTCACGATGGCGACTTCTGGTGGGATGGGTTGGGGTGGAAAGAGGAGACAACTGGTCTACCTCCTTGCGGTGACGAAACATTTCAGAATCGTTTTAAGTTTGCACAAAAATTCAGACATCCACTCATATTTACCCCCGGTGACAACGATTGGACAGATTGTTATCGCGCAAAACCACTTGCCTATGATCCGCTTGAACGTCTTTCAAAACTCCGCCAGATGTTTTTCCAAGGCAATCAAAGCCTGGGGCAGCCTGGCCTCCCCCTGAATCGACAAAGCGAAGATATTCGTTATGCCAAGTTCCGCGAGAATGTGCGCTGGACTTCCGGAAATGTACTGTTTCTCACTATCCACATGGTCGGCAGCAACAACAATCTTGGCCGCACGCCAGAGATGGATACGGAATTTGCCGAAAGAAATCGCGCAAATCTAGCATGGATGCGTGAATCGTTCGAACTGGCAGCACGTAACAAAAACATAGCCATCATGATCATCGCGCAGGCTAACCCCAGGTTTGAAAACAGCTGGTCTTCCACACTGCAAAAGCGCTACATGCTGGATGGGCTCGGGATTACCCCGCCGAAGGAAAAACGGACAACAGGCTTCGATGATTTCTTGGCCGATCTCGAGGAAGAAACAGTGTCATTTGGCAAGCCGGTTGTGTTTGTGCACGGAGATACTCATACCTTCCGTATCGACAAACCTCTAGTCGATTCAATAAACCAGAGAAAAATTGAAAACTTTACCAGGGTAGAGACATTTGGCTACCCGGATACGCATTGGATCCGTGTAACCATCGATCCAGGTGACCCAAACGTATTCAGATTCCGGCAAGAGATTGTCAAAGAAAACATAGTGAATCATTGAGTCAAATAATCTATTCTGGATTGGGCGTTACCCAAACGATATTTCTCCTGAACGTAGTTCATAAACCATTGAGGCGAGTTGCATGGGGAACAGAGCTTCAAGAAAGCTTGCTGTAATAATCCATGCTGACGTTGTCAGCTCGACTAGTCTTGTCCAACTCGACGAGACCCTAGCGCACGAACGCATTCAGGGTACTTTCCACAGGTTCTCTGACACCATCAAACGCTATAACGGAAACCCTTTGGAAATTCGTGGCGATGCCCTTGTTGCTGAATTTCCCCGCGCTTCAGATGCGCTTTGTGCTTCCATGGCCTTTCAGAAGGCCAATTCTGATCATGTTGCCCACCTGACAGACGAAATACGCCCAGTGTTAAGGGTAGGCATCGCCATGGGCGAAGTGGTCGTAGCCGACCATACTGTGACGGGCGGCGGAGTCGTATTGGCTCAGCGTCTGGAACAACTTGCCGAACCAGGAGGGGTAGTCATACAGGGAGCCGCTCATGAAACCGTACCCAAGCGCCTGCCCTTCAACTACAAAGATTTGGGTGAAATTGAACTAAAGGGGTTTGATGATCCGGTTAGGGCATGCTCTGTTCAAATTAAGGCTGGAGAAAACATCCCAAATCCTGAAAGACAAGCTGGCAAAGGATTGGAGCCATTTCTCTCGTCAACACGCAACAGAATTCTTGCCGGATCCCTTGCTGCCTTGTTGGTCATAACCGGCATCTGGTTTTCCCCGCCTTTCAGTAGCAAACAGGAAGAAAGCACTGAGGTTACAACTGAAACAAAAGTGCCTTCGCTTCTGGTTCTTCCGTTTGCCAATAAAAGTGATGACCCCTCACAGGATTATTTTGTTGACGGTATCAGCGAGGACATCATTACCAGTTTCTCGCGTTTATCCAATCTGACTGTCCTGGCCTGGAATACTTCATCAAGCTTTAAAGGAAAAACTGTTCAGCCACAGGAAATCAGCAAAGAACTAGGCGTAAGTTTCATCCTTGATGGCAGTGTTAGAAAGGCGGGGGACCAATTGCGCATCACCGCCGAACTTGTAGATGCAGGCAATGGCAAACAGCTCTGGGCCGACCGCTATGATCGGAAGCTGGCGGATGTGTTTGCGCTTCAGGATGAAGTTACCCAGAAAATTGTACAGGCCTTATCTTTGAGACTAACAGCCGCTGAGAAAGGCCAGCTTGGGCATTCCGGCACCAACAACCTGGAGGCCTATGACTTCTTCCTGCAGGGGTTGCAATACAACCGCCAGCAAACCAAGGAGTCGGCCGTTATGGCGCGTGCAGCATTCTCTAGGGCCTTGGAACTCGACCCCTCTTACGCACGTGCATATGGCGGGTTGGCGATTATTACTACCCGCGAGACACAATTCGGTTATGCCAACTTGACGCCAACAGAGGGACTTTCCCGTGCGCTTCAGTTGGCTCAGAAGGCTGTTGAACTTGACCCAAATTCTCCGGAGACAAATTGGACGCTGGGTTTCGTTCACATGTTCCGAAAGGAGTATGACAAGGCAGAATCTGCCACTAAAAAGGCGATCGAACTTTCCCCCAACTATGCCGATGGCTACGGTCTGTTGTCATTTATCGAGAACTGGCAAGGCAATGCGAAAGATGCCGAACGCTATATCTTGAAAGCAATGAAGCTGAATCCATATTACAGCTATGACTATCCCTGGAATCTGGGACTTTCGAAATATCTGATGGGTCAATACGAGGAAGCCACAAAAGGATTTCAGGATGCGCTCGGTCATAACGAAAGCGCCATCTTTCCCCGCCTCTTTCTCGCCGCTTCTTATGTGCGGTTGGGCAGGCTCGATGATGCATCATGGGAAATAGAACAGCTATCTGTTCAAAGTCCGGACACAAAAGTATCCCAGCTAGCCAACACCATTCCTCTGAAAGACAAAGAAAAACTAACCATGTTTCTGGACGATTTAAGGAAAGCCGGAATGGCTGACTGATACTGCCTGTGTATCAGTCATGCGGCAACAGCCCCACCATCCTCTCTCCACGCCGNNTGCAAGGCAGCATCGTGCTCGGATCGATAGGCTTCATAAAAAATGAAGTGCGTAGGCTCTTCCGAATCCTGCAAAAAGTCGAAACGCAAATTACCTGGCTCGCGCACTGAAGCATCGTGGTTGAGCCGGCAAGCCTCAATGAAGGCTTCGACAAACTCTGGTTTGACATGCATGTGTACGAGGGTTACGTACATGCAGACTCCTCAGTTGTTCTTGATGCGCCCCATCCGCAGCATGACCTGACAGGGGTCGCCGTTTACAGGCCCGAGCATGGCATGGCTCGAAGCCGCGCGTTTCTGCAGTTCCTTTTCATGCGCAGCCATATAGGCATTGCACTCGTTGAGGGTGTGCATGGATTGCAAGTGCGTAACGTATTCCTGCCGCTCCTGCGGTGTCATCAGCTCAGCTCCGCGATAACCGCCATTGGCATACCAGGGGAATGCGCTGGCCATACCAGAAGCAAGAAGTGTCAACAGGGCAAGATTCTTCAACATGATTCAACTTTCTATTTCGTGTAGTAAATGAAATTCTGGTAAGGCGCTTCTGCAACCTTGAACCACTGTATTTCTGCTTCGCGGAAAGACTTCCAGCTATCGTAAATTTTCTTGAACACCGGATTCTTGCGAGCCTCATCTTCGTAAATCTCGAACGCAGCCTTGCGTGCTGCCACCATGACATCTTTCGGGTAGGGATGAAGCTTGACGCCCTGTCTCATCAGTTTCATCAGGGCTGCGGGATTCTTTGCATCGTATTCCGCCAGCATGGTGACGTTGGCCTCGGCACAGGCTGCCTCAAGCGCTGCCTGATAGGCTTCGGGCAGTTCGTTCCATTTCTGCTGGTTGATGATGAAGGAAAGCTGGGGGCCACCCTCCCACCAGCCGGGGTAGTAGTAATGCTTGGCGATGCGCGCGAAGCCGAGTTTCTCGTCATCGTAAGGACCCACCCACTCAGCCGCATCCAGTGCGCCACGCTCCAATGCCGGATAGATGTCAGGTCCGGCCAGTGTTTGAGGTACGCCGCCCAGTTTGGACATGATGGTTCCCCCAATGCCGGGAATGCGCATTTTCAGGCCACGCAAATCTTTAAGCGACTTTACTTCGCGACGGAACCATCCACCCATTTGCACCCCGGTGTTGCCGCCCGGAAACTGGACGAGGTTATATTCCTTGTAAAGCCCACGCAGCAATTCCATGCCGCCGCCTGCATACATCCAGGCATTCTGCTGACGCGCCGTCAAGCCGAAAGGCAATGCCGTATCAAAAGCGAAGGCCATGTTCTTGCCAACGTAGTAATAGCCCGCAGTGTGGCCCATCTCCACCGTACCTGCCTGTACGGAATCCAGTACCTGAAGGCCAGGAACCAGTTCTCCCGGCGGGAAGACGCGAATCTTGAAGCGGCCATTTGTTACCTGTGCCACGCGCTTGGCCATGGTGTCTGCCGCGCCGAAAATGGTGTCCAGGCTTTTGGGGAAACTTGAAGTCAAACGCCAGCTGATTTCGGGCAAGGTCGAATCCCTGCCAGCAGCTTTAACCACTGTGGAAAGCCCCAGTGCACTGGCCCCACCTGCCCCTGCAAGAAAATCACGTCTGCTAAGCGCCATGTTCTTCAATCTCCGTAATAAATGGTTGTGAGGTTAACAACTGGCTAAAATTATAAAGTTATCTGCCCTGCAGGAAGCCATGTCTCTGAATATTCGCATTGCCCTTGGTTTGGGTGGCGTACCGCCCAACGACACTGCAGCGGCATACACATGGGAAAGGCGCTTTTACTGGCCTGTGCTCCTTGCCACCCTGCTTGCGATCCCGGCGTTTTATCTGGAGGAGTTTTCGACCGACGCCCCGCTCCGTGAGCTGGGGGCGATCATGGATTACGTGGTGTTCCTGACCTTTGTGATCGAGCTGATGGCCATGCTGACCGTCTGTTCGCAGAAAAAACTTTATCTGCTGCATAACTGGCTATCACTGGCAATCATTGCCGCAACCGGGCTTTCAATCCTGGCACCGCAAATCCCCGGCGAATTGTCGGCCCTGTTCAGGTTACTTAGGGTAGCCATTGCCAGCCTGCTGGTCGCCCGGCTGGTGCATTCTCTGCGTACGCTTACGCCAGGTTCGACCCCCTACATCCTGTTGATCGGCTTTGGGCTGATGTTGCTGTCCGGAGGAGGGTTCTACTGGCTTGAACCCACAATCCACAATTACTGGGATGGCATCTGGTTGGCTTTTGTAAGCGGCATGACCGTTGGCTACGGCGACTTCATCCCCACAACCGGTCCTTCCCGCGTCTTTGCTGGACTCGTCATCATCATGACCTATGCCGTCATGTCGTTGGTCACGGCCTCTATTGCAGCCTTTTTCATTGGCAAGGAGGAAAAGCAGATTCGCCGGGAAATGCACAAGGATATCCGCGAACTGCGCCACGAACTCCAGAGTCTGCGTGAGGAAATGGCCAGCCTGCGCACAAAGGCGGGAGACCGCAAGGAGCCCTAAAAAGGCTCCAGCCTTGATAAAATCGGGGTTTATTCAATCATCCAGAGCTTGCCAATCATGTTTTCCCGCCAGCAAACCCTCTCCGTCACCGACCCAGACTTGTGGGCCGCCATTCAGAATGAAGACAAGCGCCAGGAAGAGCACATCGAGCTGATCGCNNAAGCGCTACTACGGTGGCTGCGAAAACGTGGACGTCGTCGAACAACTGGCTATCGACCGCGTGAAAGCCCTGTTCGGTGCTGAAGCTGCAAACGTCCAGCCCAATTCCGGCTCTCAGGCCAACCAGGCCGTATTCATGGCTTTCTGCAAGCCCGGCGACACCATC
>DKAU01000070.1 GCA_002450925.1 Thiobacillus sp. UBA6918
CCGCTTCCAAAGCGATTCCGGCGCCAAGGCGAGTCGAGGACAGTACAAATTCGTACTTCAAGGCCAAGTCGACAAAGCCGGAATGGATTTGTGAGCAGGCTCCCGAGCCCGGGTGGTGAAATTGGTANNTATTTGTACGGCTGAAACATGGAACTGTCCGCGTTGCTTGAATCCACGCTTTCCGGCATGGGGTACGAGTTGGTCTCCTGGGAGCGTGCAGGACGAGGTCTGTTGCGCATCTTCATCGACAAGCCCGAGGGCATCAATATCGATGACTGCGTCGCGGTCAGCAACCACCTGACGCGACTGTTTACCGTGGAAAACGTGGCGTACGACCGCCTGGAAGTTTCATCTCCGGGCCTCGACAGGCCCCTGACCAAGGCGGTTGACTTCAGCCGCTATGCAGGACAGATGGTGAACGTGAAGCTGCGCGTGCCCATGGAAAAACGCAAAAAATTTACCGGCAGGCTGTTGGGCCTTGAAAATGACAAGGTCAGCCTGGACGTGGATGGAGCCGTAATTTTGCTTGACTGGAACAATTTGGATTCGGTGCGTCTGAAGCCCGAATTTTGAGCTGGAGGATTAGGCGATGAGCCGCGAAATGTTGATGCTGGTTGATGCGCTGGCGCGCGAAAAGAACGTCGCGCCCGAGATCGTCTTTGGCGCACTGGAAATGGCCCTGGCTTCTGCGACGAAAAAACGCATCAAGGGCGACGCCGACGTGCGCGTTGAAATTGATCAGCAGACGGGTGACTATAAGGCGTTCCGCCGCTGGCTGGTTGTTACTGAACAGGAACTGGAATCTGAAGACAACCAGATTCTGCTGGTGGATGCGCAATACGATCATCCCGACATTCAAATTGGCGACTTCGTCGAAGAGTCTGTCGAGGTCATGGAATTTGGCCGCATTGGCGCCCAGGCTGCCAAGCAGGTCATCCTGCAGAAAATCCGTGATGCCGAGCGCGAGCAGATCCTCAATGATTTCCTTGAGCGCAAGGAACACCTGGTGACCGGCGTCGTGAAGCGCATGGATCGTGGTAACGCCATCATCGAGTCCGGACGCGTTGAAGGTTTTCTGCACCGCGATCAAATGATCCCGCGCGAGAACCTGCGCGTTGGCGACCGAGTTCGCGCTTACCTCTCCAAGATCGAGCGCAGCGGCCGCGGCCCGCAACTGGTGCTTTCTCGCACAGCATCCGAGTTCATCATGAAGCTGTTCGAACTCGAAGTGCCTGAAATCGAGGAAGGCCTGATCGAGATAATGGGCGCTGCCAGAGACCCCGGCCTGCGCGCCAAGATCGCCGTCAAGTCCAACGACCAGCGCATCGACCCCATTGGCACCTGCATTGGCCTGCGTGGTTCACGCGTTACTTCCGTCACCAACGAACTGGCAGGCGAGCGCGTGGACATCATCATGTGGTCACCTGACCCCGCACAGTTCGTCATCAACGCACTGGCTCCCGCCGAAGTCAGCCGCATTGTGGTGGACGAGGAAAAGCACAGCATCGATGTAGTGGTGGAAGAAGACCAGTTGGGCAAAGCCATCGGTTCCAACGGACAAAACGTTCGTCTGGCCTCCGAATTGACCGGCTGGGAACTGAACATCATCACAGAGGAAGTTGCCTCGGAGAAGAAGGCCAAGGAAAGCGAAACCATCCGCAACCTGTTCATGGAAAAACTGGACGTGGACGAGGAAGTGGCGCAAATTCTGGTGGACGAGGGCTTCTCCACGCTGGAAGAAGTGGCCTACGTACCCATTACCGAAATGCAGGAAATCGAGGCATTCGATGAACAGATCATCGAAGAACTGCGCAACCGCGCTCGCAACGCTCTGCTGACCGCCGCTATCGTTGGCGAGGAAAAGGTCGAGGCCTCTGCCGGAGATCTGCTTTCCCTGGAAGGCATGGATCCGGAAACTGCGCGCCTGCTGGCCGCCAAGGGTGTGCACACCACCGAGGACCTGGCAGACCTGGCTGTGGACGATCTGGTCGAGATGACCGAGATGGATGAAGAACGCGCCAAGCAGTTGATCATGACTGCTCGTGCACCCTGGTTTGCCGAATAATCAGACTGGTCTGAAACACCAAGCATTAAGGACGGAATCCGCTGCATGAATGTTGAACAATTTGCCAAGGAACTGAAGCTCTCCCCGGAGTTGTTGCTGGAACAACTCAAGTCGGCTGGCGTGCATAAAACTGCTGCTGCCGATGAGATTACGGAGGCAGACAAGACACAGTTGCTTGACTACCTGCGCAAAATGCACGGCGCCGAGGAAAAGCCCAAGACCAAAATAACGCTGACTCGCAAGCAAACAACCGAGATCAAGAAATCCGACAGTGCGACCGGCAAATCGCGCACCATCCAGGTAGAAGTGCGCAAGAAACGCACCTACGTGAAGCGCGATGCCGCGGTTGCCGAAGAGGCAGCCGCAGCAGCAGCCCCGGCACCAGCACCTGAGGAAACACCCGCTCCTGTCATTGCCGAAACCCCAGCCGTTGTCGAGCCCGAGATTCCTGCAATCCCGGCTGAGCCAGAGGTTGTAGCGGCACCTGAGCCGGCTGTCGAAGATAAAAAACCAAAGCGTACTACACGGAAGAAAGTTTCCGTCATCGATGAAGCCGAACGCCAAGTGCGTGAAGAAGAAGCTCGCAGGCATCAGGCCCTGCTTGCCGCCCAGGCAGAAGACCAGCGCCTCAGGCAGGAACGCGAGTTGCTGAGAAAACAGGCAGAAGCCGCTCGAGCAGCCGAGGAAGCCAAAGCTCCTGCCAAGACCGAAGCGGGTGCAGCTACCCTGCACAAGCCCGCCAAGCCAGAAGGCGAAGTTAAGAAACCCGCCAAGAAGGATAAGGGTTCCTGGTCAGACGAATCACAGAAGAAGCGCACCATCAAGACACGCGGTGACACTGGCGGTGTGGATTCATGGCGCGGCAAGAGAGCCGGCGGCAAACACAAGGCGGCAGCGGATGTTCAGCATCAATTCGTTGCACCGACAGAACCTGTCGTGCGGGAAGTTTCCGTGCCCGAAACCATTACTGTGGCCGAACTTGCACACAAGATGTCCGTCAAGGCATCCGAGGTCATCAAGACCCTGATGAAGATGGGTTCCATGGTCACCATCAACCAGGTACTGGACCAGGAAACCGCAATGATCGTGATCGAGGAAATGGGCCACGTTGCCAATGCGGCCGCTATCGACACACCCGAATCCTTCATCGATGAAAGCACGTCTGAGGCTGTTGCAGAGCATCGCGCGCCTGTCGTTACCGTGATGGGTCACGTTGACCANNACGATTGAAGCCATTCACCACGCCAAGGCAGCAGGCCTGCCTGTTGTGGTTGCGGTCAACAAGATCGACAAGCCAGAAGCCAATCCCGAGCGCATCAGGCAGGATCTGGCGAGCCATGAAATCGTTCCCGAGGAATGGGGTGGTGACTGCATGTTTGTGGATGTCTCCGCCAAGAGTGGTCAGGGCATCGACAATCTGCTTGACGCCATCCTGCTGCAGTCCGAAGTGCTGGAGCTCAAGGCACCGAAAGATGCGCCGGCCAAGGGTATTGTCATCGAATCACGGCTCGACAAAGGCAAGGGCCCTGTCGCTACCGTGCTGGTGCAATCCGGCACGCTGAAGCGTGGCGACATCCTGCTGGCCGGCCAGGCATTCGGCCGCGTGCGTGCCATGCAGGACGAGAACGGCAAGAACATCAACGAAGCTGGACCCTCCATACCCGTGGAAATCCAGGGCCTGTCCGACGTGCCCAATGCCGGTGACGATGCACTGTCTCTCCCAGATGAAAAGAAGGCACGTGAAATCGCGCTGTTCCGTCAGGGCAAATACCGCGACGTAAAACTGGCAAAACAACACGCCGCCAAACTCGAATCCATGTTCGAGCAGATGGCCGAGGGCGAAGTCAAGCAATTGCCCCTCATCATCAAAGCGGACGTGCAGGGCTCCTACGAGGGTCTCACTCACGCGCTGACCCGGCTTTCGACCAACGAGGTCAAGGTCAACGTCATCCACAGCGGCGTGGGCGGCATTACCGAATCCGACGTCAACCTGGCGCTGGCTTCCAAGGCGGTGGTTATCGGCTTCAACGTGCGTGCCGATGCCAATGCCCGCAAACTGGCCGAATCTTCCGGCGTAGACATCCGCTACTACAATATCATTTACGAAATCGTGGATGACGTGAAAGCCGCCCTGGGCGGACTGCTCTCGCCCGAGAAGAAGGAAAACCTCCTCGGCCAGGTTGAAATCCGCCAGGTCTTCCAGGTGCCCAAGGTTGGCGCCGTGGCAGGCTGCATGGTGACATCAGGCCTGGTCAAGCGCGGCAGCCGCGTGCGCCTG
>DKAU01000019.1 GCA_002450925.1 Thiobacillus sp. UBA6918
GAGCAGGATCATGGCCCATTTCCACTTCCAGCCATTGCCAGCCAGGCCGCCGCTCATCCACACGTTCCCGCGCCACTGTTGCATGGCCAGGTAGATGAAGCCGATGACCAGGGTGGCGTAGGCGCCAAAGAAGGCCAGGTGGCCGTGCGAGGCGGACCATTGCGTACCGTGAGTGTACAGGTTGATCTGCGGCAGGGTGTGCATGAAGCCCCACACGCCGGCGCCAAAGAAGTTGCCAAAGGCGTGGGCGATGATCCATGCAAGCGCCGGATGGTTGGAGTTCTTCATCTTGTGCGCACCGGCATCAAACACCGAGTGCACCACCATGGCTACCAGCGGGATGGGTTCCAGTGCCGAGAACAGGCCACCAATGGTGAACCAGTATTCAGGCGTGCCGATCCAGAAGTAGTGGTGGCCAAGGCCCAGAATGCCGGAACCGAACATCAGTGCCACTTCGATGTACAGCCAGGTCTCGACGATCTTTCGCCGCACGTTCAGGGTCTTCATCAGGGCATAGGCCATCAGACAGCCGACCAGCACTTCCCAGGTTGCTTCCACCCACAGGTGAATCACCCACCACCACCAGAACTGGTCAATGGAGATGTTGGGGGTATAGAACATGCCTGCCAGGTATAAACCAGCCAATGCAACCAGGTCCAGCACCAATACGCCGGAGATGCCACTCCACTTGCCTTTCATGAAGGTGGCGGCGACGTTGTAGAAGAATGACAACACGCACACCACGATGCCGATATCCGCCCAGCGTGGCGCTTCAATGTACTCGCGCCCTTCGTTGATCAGCCAGAGTGTTCTTTCATCACCCGGCCCGTTCTGCACCAGGAGATAAACAACCACCACAACGGCGACCGCCAGGGTGAATATCCAGAAAATCAGATTGCCCAGGCCCAGCCCAACTACGGGCACGCCGGCTTCGTCCTCCAGTATCCAGTAGGTGGAGCCTATGAAGCCGAACAACAGCCAGACCACCATGGCGTTGATGTGCACCATACGGTTGACGTTGAAGTCCAGCACGCCGTGCAGGAACTCGGGCTTGAGATATTGAATGCCTGCAAGCAGGCCAAAAAGGATTTGCGCGCCGAACAAGGCGAGGGCGACGATGAAATACTTCACCGCCAGCTTCTGGCCACCATTCAGGTTGGCGCTGTCGAGTTTTCCGAGCAAAGCCATATTAATTCTCCTGATCCATGGGTTTGAAGTTGTACGGGAAGCCGTTGGTGTCGATGGATGACATCCACTTCAGGAAGGCGACAGTGGCTTTTGCTTCCTCTTCGGTGATGCCCAGATTGGGCATCTTGCGTCCCAGGGCGTTGTGCAGGCGGTCTTGCGGATTCATGAGGAATGCCACCATCTGCGCTTCGCGTATTTCCTTGGAACCCCACCATGGATCCAGCCAGGCCTTGGTCAGGTCGGGTGCATAGTACGCGCCGTTGCCGAGAATGGAGTGGCAGTTCATGCAGTTTTTTGCCTGCACGGTCAGCTTGCCGTGGCTGACCATGGCCTCGGCTTCTTCTTCGGTAAGTTTCTTGCCGAACAGCGGCTCTTCCTGGCCAATAACAGGCACCTGAAAATTGCGCTTTTCGTCGAACACGTAGCTGATGCGGTTGTTGATGACCGAATAGGCTGGCACGCGTTTGGTGCCGGCGCTGATTTGGGCAAGCGTGTCAAAGGTCAGAAAAATTAGCACTACGGCCATGCCGGCCGTAATCCAGATGGCAGACTTCCGCCAAAAGGATTGCGATGACCACCAGTTTTCGGCTTCCATAAATCTACCCTCCCTTTCTTGGTTAACTACTCGAATTACAGATCAATCGGTTTTGCCGGACAGGCTTCTTCGTGAGCATGGGTACCAACGCACAGATGCCATATTGCATGGGGTGCCAGAAGATAACCCACCATCATCAAAAACCCTATCGAAAGCCAGAACGGTGTATGCATATGGGCGACCTGCATCAGGATCAGCACACAGACAAACAATCCGGCATAGGAAACATAGGCCCAGGGCATGAGGCGTGGCTTCTGGTAAACCCGGGACCATGCGAATAGCAGGGCGTATAGTGCGCCAGTCAGAATGATCATGGCCGCAGAAAAAAACGTGAGGAAAAAATCCGCCATCTTGACGGGTTCAATCATTTCCAACCCCCTTTTTGTGTCTGTTGTCAGTTTAAGATTCACCTTAGAAAACGCATTGACTTAAATCAAGACATTTACTTCTTATTTAATGAGGTTGGGATGGCAATTCCCGCTTTTTTATTAGTGTTCCCTTAATTATCGGAATGGTTGTCTATGCATGCTAAACTCGCCTTCAAATGAGTAGACAGGATGGCTGAGGAAAGCAACTTTTCCCGTACCGAGCCGGCCAGCGAACGGCGACTTGCCCAGGCTAGGGCAGAGGGGAATGTTCCCCGTTCAAAAGAGTTGTCGTCCCTGCTGGTTCTGGGAGCGATGGCCGGAGGGTTGTCAATCTGGGGTTCTCGGCTCTTCGATCATCTGCAAGATATCTTTTCCGAGCATTTTCGCACGGTTGCACAAGCAGCACCTGAATCCGCTTTCAGGATTGTTCAAATGAGCGCGATCGAAATCTTTCCGTTTCTTGTTGTTGTGCTTGTGGCGGCATTCATCGCGCCTTTGCTCCTGTCCGGCTGGGTGTTTTCACCGGACGTCATGGCGTTTCGGGGCGAGCGTCTCAGCCCCTGGGGTGCATTTACGCGCGGGTTCACCGCAAATGGCCTGTTCGATTCTTTCAAGACAGTCCTGAAAATCCTGACCCTTGGGCTGGCTCTGTTTTTCTTCTATCGCACAAACCTGGAAGTCTTTGCCGAACTGGCCATCTTGCCATTGCCGAAAGCGGTTTCCTTGGCAGGTGGACTGTTGGTGAAGGGGGGACTGTGGATGCTGCTTGCCGTGGCCTTGTCCGCATTGCTGGATGCGCTCTGGCAATGGTGGCATTACCTGAGAAGCCTGGCCATGACGCGGGAGGAAGTGCTGGCGGAAGCGCGCGAGGCCGAAGGCAGCCCAGAACTCAAGGCGCGTATCCGTGCGCGTCAACAAGGCATGCGCAAGGAGACGGCTGAATGAATGCTCAGTTGGCCCTGAACCGAAGCAGCAGCCTGGTGCGCATGGCCGGGCCGGTGCTTGTATTACTGATTCTGGCGATGATGGTGCTGCCACTCCCCACCTTCATGCTGGACATGCTGTTCACCTTCAATATTTCGCTGGCAATGATTGTGCTGCTGGTGAGTTTGAATGCAAACAGACCTTTGGATTTTTCGGTTTTCCCCACAGTGCTGCTGATTACCACGCTGCTGCGGCTGTCTCTTAACGTTGCATCGACTCGCATCATCCTTATCAACGGGCACACGGGCACCGATGCTGCGGGCAAGGTTATCGAGTCCTTTGGCAATTTTCTGGTGGGTGGCAACTACACCGTGGGGTTTGTGGTGTTCGTCATCCTGGTCATCATCAACTTTGTTGTTATTACGCGTGGAGCGGGGCGTATTGCAGAAGTGGCGGCGCGTTTCACGCTGGATGCCATGCCGGGCAAGCAGCTTGCCATCGATGCCGACCTGAATTCGGGTTCAATCAGCGAGCAGGAAGCGCGCAGGCAGCGTACAGATATAACCCGTGAATCGGATTTCTACGGCGCGATGGATGGTGCCTCGAAATTCGTGCGCGGTGATGCCATTGCCGCCATCATTATTCTGGCGATCAATCTGATCGGTGGCATTGCGGTCGGCATGTTCCAGCATGATCTGGGATTGAGTGAGGCGCTGGGACGTTATGCGCTATTGACGGTAGGAGACGGACTCGTAGCGCAGATCCCTGCGCTGGTCATTTCCACCGCAGCGGGTATCGTGGTTTCGAGAACCTCAAACGAACAGGACCTCAATCAGGAGTTTGTTTCGCAACTCTTTGGCAGGCCACAGACACTGTATGTGGCGGCATCCGTGCTGGCTGTGCTGGGGATCATCCCCGGTATGCCCCATGTGGCGTTTCTCGTTCTGGCTGCGATTTTGGCTGCTGCGGCTTACATGGTCGATCTCCGGACACGGGGCAGCGGCCGGACAATTGAAGTGGAGCCGGAAGAGGAAGGCGTAGAAGCGTTGAAGGACATCACATGGGCTGACTTGCCGCCGGTGGATGTGCTGGCGCTGGAAGTGGGTTATCGACTGATTCCGTTGCTGGATAGAAAGCAGGGCGGACAGGTTTTGAATTTGATCACCGAAAGCCGCTTGCGCTATGCATTGGAAATGGGGCTTGTCGTTCCCCCTATCCGTGTTCGTGACAACATGGAATTGAGACCGAACGCATATCGGATTAGCCTCAAGGGAGTTGAGAGTGGTTTCGGCGAGGCATTTTATGACCAGTTGCTGGCCATAGAAACCACCGACATGATGGGCAAGATAAATGGAACCCCGGGTGTTGATCCATTGAGCGGTGCAAATGGAGTCTGGATTGACATGGAGGAGCGCGAACGCGCTCTCCTGCGTGGCTACAGGGTGTTCGAGGCAGGAGAAATCATTGCGCGTCACGTGGAGGCGGTGTATCGGACGAACGCCGGCGATTTGCTTGGTCGCGCAGAAGTCCAGCAGTTGTTGAACAGTGTCAATGTATCAAGCCCTGGTCTTGTCGAAGAAGTTACACCGCATTTGCTGCCGCTAACCTCGGTTCAGGCTGTCCTTCAGAATCTGGTGAATGAAGGCGTATCCATTCGCGATACGCGTAGCATCCTGGAAACGCTTGCTGCGCGCTCTTCGCGCACCCACGACATCGACGAACTGACAGAGACCGTGCGTGCGTCGCTTGGACGCAGCATCGTGGACAGGATGTTCGAGAGTGCAGAGACTCTCTATGTGATCGGACTGGCTCCAGAACTGGAGAACCGGTTGATTGCTGAAATGGGCGAAGAAGGGGAGGCGATGATGTCCCCTGAACTGCTGGAAGAGTTGCCGGCAATGGCCGAACAAGCTATGGCCAGGCAGGCCGAGACGGGTCGCGCGCTTGTTCTGCTGGTTTCTCCAGCGCTACGTCCTGCTCTGGCTGGCATTTTGCGCAGGGTTGGCCTGCCTGTGCTTTCCTACGCAGAGATTCCGGCTGACAAGCATTTGCAGATTACGACCCTGATGGGTATGGAGCATGAACATGAAGCTGCGCAGATTTCTGGCGCCTGACGCACGAACGGCATTGGGCCTGATCCGAAAGGAATTGGGTCCGGAGGCGGTCGTCGTCACATCACGCAAGACCCCTCAGGGTGTTGAGTTCATGGCCGGGCGTTACGAAGAACTTGAGGTAGTGCCCGGTGTTGAGGAACGTCAAAGCAGTCAGGAAGGAAGCGCCGGAATCTGGCGCGAACTAAGCCGACTTCGTTCACTGTTGCAGAACCAGCTTGCAGGTTTTGCCTGGTCGGCAGAAAAGCGCCGTCATCCAGTGCGTGTGCATGTGATGCAGCGTGTTCTAGCTGCAGGGTTCAGCCCCAAGCTGGCACGCCATCTTGCTTCGGCTTTGCCGAAAGGATATTCAACAGAGCAGGCCGATGCCTGGTTGCGATTGGTAATGATAAGGAATTTGCGAACCCGGCATGCCGATGAAATGCCAGGCCTCAAGCCAGGTGTGTGGGCACTGGTTGGGCCGACCGGTCATGGCAAGACCACAACGCTGGCCAAGATTGCCGCGCATGCAGCACTGAAACATGGCCAGGAAAAAGTGGCGCTGGTATCAATGGATGCATATCGCATCGGCGCGCAAGAACAGCTGGAAGCCTATGCACGCATGATGGGTGTTGCCTTCTATGGACTTAATGCACCTGGTGAGTTGTCACGGGTATTGGAAGAAGCAGGGCGCGACAAGACTTGCATTCTGATCGACAGTGCCGGTTTTGCACCGCATGACGATCGCTTTGCTGCACAGATCGCTGCGCTCAGGTCGGTAGGCGCGGCCTGCCTGTTGACGCTGTCTGCATCAACGCAGGGTGGGATTGCAGAGGGCATTATCCAGCGTGTTCCGGTTGGCGTGATTGAAGGCGTCATTCTGACCAAACTGGACGAAGGTGGACTTTGCGGACCTTTGCTGGATTGCATAATGCGCTATCGATTGAAATTGACCGCACTTTGTACTGGACAGCGTGTGCCCGAGGATCTGCATGCTGCACAAGCTGCCTTCATGGTTGATCGCGCATTGCGCGCACGTGATGGAGCGGGCTTTGTCATGCAGGAAGAAGACTGGGCGGTTTATGCTGGCATGGAGGCTGGCATCGAAGCCGATCAGGAAATCATGAGTCATACTGGCTGACTGCGCCATGCAGAACGGACAGCATCAGGCGCAGGGTTTGCAACGCCTGTTCTCGACTGAAGCAGCTCCTCGCCTTGTGAGCGTGCTGGCCACGCCTAACGGTCCTGACACCAGTGAGTTCGTGACAGCACTGGCTGAAACACTGGTAAAACAGGAGCGTCAAACATGGGTGGTCGATTCAGGGGCGGGTAACTTGTCTGCAAGGCTTGGGTGTCGTCCCTTGCTTTCTTTCAAGCAGAATCGGACGCTTGATTCGCAAGTGGTGAGAACCGGCTCGTTTGGATTGCTGAATGCAGTGAGTTGCATGGCGGGTGACATATCAATTGCAGAGGCCGCCAAATCTTGTCGCAACTGTGATTTCATCATCTTTGATGGCGGACGCTTTACATTGACAGAAGCACCATTGGAGCCATCTACCAAGCAACATGTGATTGTGTTGTTGGGCAGGAACGATGCAGAAGCCGCTTACGCCCTGATCAAGGCCATCAAAGAAACGAACTCTCCGGCAAGACTTCTATTGCTGGGCGAAGGGACTGCGCGGCTAGCACAAGTGATAAATAAATATCTCAAAGCAGACATTCCTGCCTTGAATCTGGATACCAGTTTGTACCAAATAAGCAACAAACCCAAAGAAACTTCAAGTAATACATTAACTATCGTTCCCAATTTGGGTTGGGTTGTGTCTAGAATCACGGAAAACGACCAACCAAAGGTGGCACATGGGGGCATTGGCAATAGTGCAAAAGAAGTCGAGCAATGATGATGTGATCAGGCAGTATCTGCCGCTGGTCAAGCGCATCGCATATCACATGATGGCCAGATTGCCGGCCAGCGTAGAGGTGGATGACCTGATTCAAGTAGGCCTGATCGGCCTGATGGATGCGGTGGATCGCTTCGACGGCAGCCAGGGCGCGCAATTCGAGTCCTATGCAACACAGAGAATACGCGGCGCCATGCTGGACGACCTGCGTGATGCGGACTGGCTTCCGCGTCATATTCGTCAAAAATCCAGACAGATCGAATCTGCGATCAACAGACTGGCACAACGCCATGGGCGCCCGCCGACCGAGCAGGAGATATCTAACGAGCTTGGTATTTCATTAAGCGATTTTCAAAGCATGCTGGGTGATGTCAAAGGCAACCAGCTTCTGTATTACGAAGATTTTTCCGATGAGGAAAGCAGCAACTTCCTGGAGCGTTATCTCATCGATGACATGTCGGATCCGCTCTCGCTGCTTGAAGATGAAGGCTTCCGCAAAGGCTTGATTAAGGCCATTGATGATTTGCCTGAGCGAGAGCGCAACCTGATGGGCATGTACTATGAACAGGATATGAACTTGAAGGAAATCGGTGCAGTTATGGGTGTTTCTGAATCACGCATCTGTCAGCTGCATTCTCAAGCGGTGGCACGCTTGCGTGCCAAGATGAAACCCTGGAAGAACTGATTCTCCAAACGGTTCTTGTCTAAGGAGGTATGTCCATGGATGAGACTGTAAATAACGCTGGATCAAGTCCCGCCCCGGGCCTGACTGCCCTGGAGGAAAAGTTTCCTCGCATAGTCAAGGCACTCTGTGAGCTATGGGGAAAAGAAGGCTATGAGCCATATCTCCAGAGTCTCGTTTTCGATCAGCGCGGAGGAAGGCAGGGCTTCCCTCCGGATGTGAGCATGGAGTTGTTCACCTTGTTCCAGCTTCTCGATTATCAAGCCGAGGATGATGTCTGGGAAGAGAGTAACCAGGATCTCTAGAAAGAAACTTTAGAGCTTCTGTTTTCGTAACAGCAGCGCATTCGTTACAACCGACACCGAACTCATCGCCATGGCCGCACCGGCAAACACCGGGCTTAACAGGCCGAGCGCCGCGAGCGGAATGCCCAGCACGTTGTAGATAAACGCAAAAAACAGGTTCTGCCGTATCTTGCGCAAGGTCGCGCGGGAAAGCGCAATGGCATCCGCCAATCCGGCAAGATCGTGTCGCGCCAGAGTGATGTCGGCGGTTTCCTTGGCGATGTCGGTACCCATGCCCATGGCAAAGCTGGCATCGGCCTGGGCCAGTGCAGGAGCATCGTTGATGCCGTCGCCCGCCATGCCGACTTTCCTGCCGTCTTTTTGCATCGCTGCGATGGCCAGAGCCTTGTCCTGGGGCGTTTGCCGAGCCTGAAAGTTGTGAATGCCAAGTTTGAATGCAACAGCATGGGCGGCAGCTTCCTGGTCACCAGTCAGCATGACGACATCAATTCCCATGCTGCGCAGAGTTTTCATGGCGTCAGGGGTGTTGGATCGCAGCGTGTCGGCCAGCCACAGGGTTCCCAGATGCTTTCCGTTGCGTGCAACGTGAATCGGTGTCGCGGCTTCTTCTTCGGCAACAGGATCAATGCGGATGTTTACGGATTGCAGCAGGCTGGTGGTGCCGGCAATTGCGCTTTCGCCAGCGATGTTGCCTCGCACGCCTTGTCCCGGCAGGGCTGCGAATTGTTCGACCATGTGGATGTTTATGTCCTTCGCACGCGCAGCTTCGACAATGGCTTTTGCCAGAGGATGCTCGGAATTCTGTTCCAGCGATGCGGCCACGCCAATCAATTGATCTTCACTAATGCCGGGGGCGGGCTTGATGGAGGCCAGACTGAATTCTCCAGTCGTGAGGGTGCCGGTTTTGTCCACGGCCAGTACATTGAGCTTGCCGACTGTTTCCAGCGCTTCGGCATTGCGGAACAGGATGCCTTGCTGAGCGCCACGACCTGTTCCGGCCATGATGGCGGCGGGCGTGGCCAGGCCCAGGGCGCACGGACAGGCAATGACCAGCACGCTGACTGCGCGGATCAATGCTTCGCTCCAGTTGCCCAGCCAGAAGCCGCTTGCGATGAAAGTGATCAGAGCAATGCCGATGACGACGGGAACGAAAATGCCGGAAACCTGGTCGGCAAGTTTCTGGATCGGTGCCTTGGAGCCTTGAGTTGCTTCGGTTAGCCGAATGATTTCTGAGATGCGGCTGTGTTCTCCGACACCTGTCGCCCGGATGGTGAGGGTGCCCAGCGTGTTTTGCGTGGCGGCGTAGACCTTGTCGCCAACGCGCTTGAATACCGGCAGTGATTCTCCGGTCAGTGCGGCCTCCTCGATTTCCGATTCGCCTTCTTCCACGGTGCCGTCAACCGGCAAGCGTTCGCCAGGGCGTACACGAATCCGATCGCCGGCGAGAATGTCGCGGATGGAGGTTTCGACGAATTCGCCATTACGTTCCACCCACGCGGTTTGCGGCGTGAGCGCGAGCAGTTTCTCGATGGCGTCCAGGGTCTTGCGCTTGGCCCGCGCTTCCAGCAGTTTGCCCATCCGGACGAGGGTGATGACTGCAGCACCGGCTTCGAAATAGACCGGCTGGTCGTGCAGGCCCATGAACGTCACCACGGTGCTGAGTCCCCAGGCCATGCTGGTGCCCAGGGCCACCAGCACATCCATGTTCGCCCCGCCACCGCGCAAGGCATTGAACCCGCCGCGGTAGAAACGCCAGCCGGCGATGAACTGCACGGGCGTGGCAAGAAGAAACTGCAGCCAGCGTGGCAGCCACTCGTGAGACATGCCAAAAGGGGTGCCGAGCATGGGCAGCATCAGCGGAAGGGTCAGGACGACAGCCGCCCAAAACACCAGCCATTCCTTGTGTGCGGCGCGGACTTCCTGCATGCGCGCTTCTTCGCGGTTCTTTTCATCCCACACTTCGGCGCCATAACCTGTTTTGCTGATGGCGGCGAGCACGTCTTCGATGTTTGCCTCGGGCTGGAGTGTGACGCGTGCAGTTTCAGAGGCAAGGTTTACCGAGATTTCAACGCCCGGCAGCTTGCTGGCGACATTCTCGATGCGCGCTGCACAACTTGCACAGGTCATGCCGGTGATTTTCAGCAGTACGTGGCGGGGAGGTACGTCGAAGCCGGTTTTGCGGATGGTGTCGAGAATTTGCGCAGCCGTGGTTTCGGCGGTGCGGAAATGGATGGAGGCAGTCTCGGAGGCGAGGTTCACCGCCGCTTCCACGCCCGGCAGTTTGTTGAGCTGCTTTTCCAGACGGGTGGAGCATGACGCGCAGGTCATGCCGGAAACGGGGAAGGTGAGTTTTTCTTCGCTCATGCCTGCAATGATCGCTTATTTTTCCTGAGTTCGCGGAGAAGAAAGCGCCCCGGGTCCATGGCGCCCCAAAGATCTCGCGGCAGCATCCAGGGTTCGCCGTCCAGTCTGGCAACCAGTGCCTCTGCCAGGAAGGGCGCCCAGACCAGTCCGCGCGCACCCAGGCCGGTCAGTACGTGCAGGCCGGCCTTGCGCGAAAGCTCGGCGAGGGAGGATTCGGGTTTGAGCGTGGCGTTGTCATCCATGATCTGACCCACAATCGGCAATCGGTCGGGCGTGGCGGCACGGAAACTGACGCGCGCCTTCAATGATCCGACATCCACTGAAGGAGGAAGTTGCAGCAACCGGGAAAGCCTGGACACATTGGCGTCCTGGTCTGCTTCACGCGGCGCAGGATCATCATCGAACGCGAAGCTTGCCCCGATGTTGCCGATGCCATGGCGTGTAGGCAGGACATAACCTTCGCGTGTGACGGGGATTCTCAAATCGGGCAGGCAGCCATCGGGCAAGGTCGTGATCTGGCCGCGCACGGGCGAGAGCGGCAGCCCGGCAAAAGAGGAAGCCTCGTGGGCATTCGTCAGGATGACGACTTCGCTTTCTGCAAGCAGGGTTTCGTTTGACCACACGCGCCAGCCATCGGCTGTCTTTTCGAGTCGNNCCGGCAGGAAAGTGGACGCCGGGTGCAGCCACGCCAACGCCTGCCATTTCTCCGGCTTCATCCTGTGTCATCCAGCGTGCAAATTCAGCAGGATAGCGATGGGCTTCCAGCATGGCCTGCATGTGCGCTGCATGGGGCTCATCACGCGCCAGTTGCAATACACCGTCGAAAGCATGGGATGGGAGAGATGAGGGAGGTACAGTGCCGGCAATCAGTTTCCTGCTGTGCAGAAAAGCCTGCCGCGAAAGCCGTCCGTTGAAGCTGTCATCCAGGGCGAGTTGTGGGCGCACCACGCCGGCGGGATTGCCGGAAGCACCTTGCGCGGGAGCAGGGTGACGTTCGATCAGCGTGACCTGCCATCCGCGCTTGCACAATGCATGGGCCATTGAGCAACCGGCAATGCCGGCACCGATGATCACGGCATGTCGTGTTGTGGGAGCTGGCGGTTTGGGCAAGCATGCTTCAAAGCGCGCTTCAAGCCTTTCCTTCTTGTGACCGAAGCCCGGTTTGCGTTCGACTGTGAATCCGGCTTCCTGCAGGCCCTGACGCACGGCACCGGCCACGCACCAGGTGCCGAGGCGAGCACCGGGTGAGGCAAGGCGCCTGAACTGAGACAGCAGTTCGGCTGACCAGATGTCGGGGTTCTTCGCTGGGGAAAAGCCATCGAGGTAGATGGCATCGGCTTTTGCTTCAAGCTGCTTCAGGGCCTGTTCGGCATCTTCGAATATCAGCGTGAGTTGAATTCGGCCTTCATCGAAAGACAGCCGGTGATAGCCTGCAACAAGGACTGGCCATTGTTTGCGAAGTTGTTGTGAAAGTTCTGCAAGCTCGGGCCATGCGGCATGGCAGCGTTGCATTGAATCCGATGTCAGCGGGTGTTTTTCAACCGAAATGAAATGCAGTTGCTTGCAACGGTCTGGGTGTGCGCGAAAGGCCTGCCAGGTGGAGAGGAAATTCAGGCCCAGGCCGAAGCCGGTTTCCAGAACGACGAAACGTTCCTTGTCCTGCCAGCCGTCTGGCAGGTTGCAGCCTTGCAGGAATACATTGCGTGCCTGCTGCAAGCCGCCGTCGGCGCTGTGGTAGATGTCGCCGTATCCGGGGCTTGCCGGTATGCCGTTTTCGCCGATCGAGACTTCACCGGGAACAAGCGGCATGTCCGTTACTTACAAGTTGCTGGATTCCGGCCGCATGTGCGGGAACAGGATCACATCGCGGATGCTGGGGCTGTTGGTCAGCAGCATGACCAGACGGTCGATGCCGATGCCGCAGCCGCCGGTGGGCGGCAGGCCGTATTCCAGCGCGCGGATGAAATCGGCATCGTAGTACATGGCTTCCTCGTCGCCGGCCTCCTTGGCCTTGACCTGTTCAAGGAAACGGTTGGCCTGGTCTTCGGGATCGTTCAGTTCCGAGAAGCCGTTGGCCATTTCGCGTCCGGTGATGAAGAGCTCGAAGCGCTCGGTGATGTCCGGCTGCTTGTCGGAGCGGCGTGCCAGCGGCGAGACCTCGGCCGGGTAGTCGATGATGAAGGTGGGCTGCACCAACAATGCCTCGGTGGTTTCCTCGAAATAGGTGAGCTGCAGTCCGCCCAGGCCGTCGTGTTTCTTGTAGGCGGCCTTGCGCAAGTGGAACTGCTCGATCAGCCAGTCGCGGCTGTTCAGTTGTTCGTCCGTGGTTTCCGGATGATATTTCTTGATCGCACCAGTGATAGTGAGGCGGTCGAAAGGCTTTTCCAGGTCGATGGTGTGGCCCTGGTATTCGACGACGGCACTGCCGCAGGCTGCACGCGCCGCATCGCGGATGATGTTCTCGGTGAAGTCCATGAGGTACTGGTAATCGCGGTATGCCTCGTAGAACTCCATCATGGTGAACTCGGGGTTGTGGCGCGTGGACAGACCCTCGTTGCGGAAATTGCGGTTGATCTCGAATACTTTTTCGAATCCGCCAACCACCAGACGCTTGAGATAGAGCTCCGGCGCGATTCGCAGGAACAGTTCCATGTCCAGCGCATTGTGATGGGTCATGAAAGGCTTGGCCGCGGCGCCGCCGGGGATGGGGTGCATCATCGGAGTTTCCACTTCCAGGAAGCCATGGCCGACCATGAAGGCACGGATAGCCTGGATGATGCGCGAGCGTGTCATGAAGGTCTTGCGCGTTTCTTCCGCCATGATCATGTCCACGTAGCGCTGGCGGTATTTCTGTTCCTGGTCAGTCAACCCGTGGAATTTTTCCGGCAGTGGGCGGATGGACTTGGTCAGCAGGCGCAGGCTCTTGGCATGGATGGTCAGCTCGCCCTTGTTGGTCTTGAACAGTGTGCCGGAAACGCCGACAAAGTCGCCGAGGTCCCAGTGCTTGAAGGCATCGTGCACGGCTTCGCCGGTGACGTCGTTCGATAAATAAACCTGGATGCGTCCGCTCATGTCCTGCAGGGTGGCGAAGCTCGCCTTGCCCATCACGCGCTTNNTTCTCGCGGCGCTCGCTGATGATCTGGTTGTCGTCAGCGGCAACGATGGCCTGGATGTCCTCGCTCATTCTTATACTCCCTGCTTGAGGCTGGCTTCGATGAAGGCATCGAGGTCGCCGTCCAGCACTTTTTGTGTATTGGAAATTTCAACGTTGGTGCGCAAATCCTTGATGCGGGAATTGTCCAGCACGTAGGAGCGGATTTGGTGGCCCCAGCCCACATCCGACTTGCCCGCTTCCAGCTTGTCCTGCTCGGCCTGGCGCTTGCGCANNTCGGTCTTGTTGATGTGCTGGCCACCGGCACCAGAGGCGCGGTAGGTATCGACGCGCAGGTCTGCCGGATTGACTTCGATCTCGAAGGACTCGTCGATCTCGGGATAGACGAATACGCTGGCGAAACTGGTGTGGCGGCCGCCGGACGAATCGAACGGCGACTTGCGTACCAGCCGGTGCACGCCGGTTTCGGTGCGCAGATAGCCATAGGCGTACTCGCCTTCGATCTTGATGCTGGCGGAACGGATGCCGGCTACATCGCCTTCGGTTTCTTCCAGAACTTCAGCCTTGAAGCCCTTGCGTTCGGCATAGCGCAGATATTGGCGCAGCAGCATGGAGGCCCAGTCGCAGGCCTCGGTGCCGCCGGCGCCTGCCTGGATGTCGATAAAGCAGTTGTTGGGGTCTGCCGGATTGGAGAACATGCGGCGGAATTCCAGGCCGGAAACTTTCTCCTCGACGCCGTCCACGTCTGTGATGACGGCGTTAAGCGTGTCTTCGTCGTTTTCCGCAACGGCCATGTCAAACAGGTCGCGTGCGTCGCCAAGACCCTGCTGGATCTGGTCAAGAACAAGGACAACGTCTTCCAGGCTTTTGCGCTCGCGGCCGATGTCCTGGGCTTTTTTGGGGTCATCCCAGAGGCTGGGATCTTCGGCGAGCTTTACGACTTCTTCGAGACGACCTTTCTTCCCGTCGTAGTCAAAGATACCCCCTCAGGGAACGTGAACGATCGGCAAGATCCGTCAGTCTCCCTTCGAGTTGGTTGAGTACTTCTGCTTCCATGATGCGTAGTGATTCGGCAAAGGCCGAATTATACGCGGAATAGCAGCCAGCCGATGATGAGTCCGCCGCCTGCGGCACCCATGCCGGCGATAGCGTGGCGTGCCATGCGCCAGCCGCCGATGGCCCAGACCAGCGCGGATTTGAAGCCAAGATTGGCAAGGTAGGCCAGGATGATGGCGAAAATGGTTTCGTCGAGCGTGAGACTGTGAAGACTGAACAGCCTCAGCGAGGAAAGGGTGATGGCATCGACATCGGTCAGACCCGATACGGCTGCAACGGCATAAACGCCTTTCGTGCCGACCTGATCTGAAAGCCAGGCCGAAGCCAGCAGCACGATGGCATAAAGCGCGCCAAAGGTGAGTGCGGCGCGTATTTCTGTTGGGTTTGACAATGCCAGTTCAGGTGTTTCGCCCGTTGGCTTGAGTTTGCGCAGCCCATACCAGGCAGCGAGCGAGCCAATTGCCAGACCGGTTGCGAGGATGGGGGCAAGCTTGCCGAATGCGGGAAGCGAAAGAACCCCGACGAGGACGGACAAGCGCACCAGCACGACAAGATTGGCCAGCACGATTACCACGACAGACAACCTTCCCATTGCTTCGTTGCCCTTGCCGTGGCGCGAGAAAGTGAGGGTGGTGGCGGTGCTTGACACGATCCCTCCCAGAAGACCGATCAGGACTGTGCCCCGGCTTTGTCCTACGATGCGCAGCGCGGCGTAACCGGCCAAGCTGATGCCGGATATCAATACCACCATCCACCAGATCTGGTGGGGGTTGAGTGCGCCATAGGGCCCGTATCCCTGATTTGGCAGCAAGGGCAGCACGATCAGCAAAAGCACCGCGAACTGCAGGAAGGAAATCAGGTCGCGCCGGGTAAGCGCCTCGCTGATGCCGCGCAATTCTGCCTTGAAGTAAAGCAGGATGGTTGAAGCGATGCCCAACATCACGGCGAGTTGCAATTCGTCGTACCAGCACAGCACGCCCAGTCCGTAACAGACCAGTATGGCGCCGACAGTCGTGGTGCCGGGGTCGCCGCTTTCCGTTGGTTGTTCCATATAGGCGGCCACGATCATTGCGCCCGACAGCAATAACCCGATGGCAATGATCCAGGGCGAGCCGGTCTTTTCGGCAATGTGCGAGGCCATGGCGCCGAACATGGCGGTCAGTGCAAATGTGCGCAAGCCGGCTTTTGCCGAGGGGTTGCGTTCACGCTCCAGGCCCAACAGCAGGCCAAGCGCCAGCGCAACCAGATAGCGTGGCAGAACAGATAGATCAGCAGGCAGCCATTCTGGATTCATGACAAGGACTCCCAGTGATGCAGTTTCAACTGGATGGCAATCTGGCCATTGAACTCATTGAGCATGGTGGTATAGGTTCCGGCAAAGCGATCAGGCAGCATTTCGTGGTGAAAAAACAGCATGGCTTCCATGCGTCTGTTTTCCATGCTTACTTCCAGTTTAAGATGTTTTTCGCCGACTACGCGCTGGTTGAGCACCCTGAAGTCGCCCTGAAACAAAGGCGCCGGAAATCCCTGGCCCCACACGGCATGATCGAGGGATCTGACCACATCAATGCTCAGCTCGGCGAGGTCGAGTTCACCATCCGTCTCGATGATTTCCTCCAGGTCCGCCGGTGACAGCCATTCGCTGGCAAGCTGTTCAAACGCCTCCTGAAATGCCGGGAAATTTTCTTCTTTGATGGACAGGCCTGCCGCCATGGCATGGCCGCCAAATTTAAGTATGAGGCCGGGGTGTTGACGGTCTATCCAGTCGAGCGCATCACGCAGATGCAGCGCGGCGATGGATCGGCCGGAGCCTTTCAACTCACCGCCATCGCCCGGCGCAAACGCGATGACAGGACGGTGGTACTTTTCCTTAAGGCGTGAGGCCAGAATGCCGACCACGCCTGCATGCCATTCCTGATGATAGATCGCGATGCCATGTTTGCCGACGCAGTCAATTTCTTCCAGCAGGGCCAGCGCCTGCTCTTTCATGTCAGCCTCGATGTCCTTGCGTGATTGGTTGATGTCGTGCAGTTGTTGAGCGAGCGGCAGGGCTTTATCGATGCTGCTTGCCAACAGGCAGTCGATGCCCAGGCGCATGTCTTCCAGCCGTCCGGCAGCATTCAGCCGCGGCCCCAGCATGAAGGCAAGATCGAAGACACTGGCTTTTTCGGGACGGCGACCTGACACCTGCATCAGCGCCTTGATGCCGGGCGAAGCGAGGCCCGCGCGGATACGCTGCAAGCCCTGATTGACGAGGACTCGGTTGTTGGCATCGAGCTTCACGACATCAGCCACCGTGCCCAGCGCCACGCGGTCGAGCAGCACGCGCAGATCGGGTTCCTGCTGCCCATCGAATGTGCCGCGATTTCTCAGTTCCGAACGCAATGCCAGCAGCAAGTAGAACATCACCCCCACGCCTGCGAGATTCTTGCTGGGGAACGGGCAACCAGGCTGGTTGGGATTGACGATACCGGCTGCATCGGGAAGCGTGTCGCCAGGCAGATGGTGATCGGTGACGTAGACCGGGATGCCCAGTTCGTTGGCAGCGTTGACGCCGTCGATGGCGGAAATGCCGTTGTCCACGGTGATGAGGGCATCAGGCTCGCGTTGCGCCGCTTCCTCGACAATGGCAGGAGAAAGTCCGTAGCCATGCACGGCGCGATTGGGCACCAGGTAGTCGACCTTTGCACCCAGCATGCGCAGGCCTTCCACACCTACCGCACAGGCCGTGGCGCCGTCGGCATCGTAATCAGCCACGATGAGGAAGCGCGCACCGGCTTCGATGCCATCTGCCAACTCGGAGGCCATGTCGCGGATACCCTTCATGGAGTCGAAAGGTAACAGGCTGGTGAGACGTGACTGGATTTCTTCCGGGGTGTCTACGTTTCTCGCAGCGTAAAGCCTGGACATCAGCGGGCTGATGCCATGGCCGAGCAATTTTTCGTATTTTCCGGGATCAATGCTGCGGGGCTGGATCTTGGGCATGTCAGGAAACTTTGAGCATCTCCCGATACAGGTCGAGGTACTGGTGGGCGCTTTTCCCCCAGCCGAAATCTTTTTTCATCCCGTTTGTCATCAGCTTCTGCCATGCAAGTTTGTGGCGGAAAAGAATCAAAGCGCGATTGATGGTTTCGGCGAGAGCATTTTTATCCAGATGATCGATGACGAAACCGTTCGCCTTGCCCTGGTTTAGGTTTTCCTGACTGGCATGGATAACAGTATCAGCCAGGCCGCCAACCCTGGTTACGACAGGAATCGTTCCATAGCGCAGGCTGTACATCTGGTTCAGTCCGCACGGTTCAAAGCGGGAGGGCATGAGGAACATGTCTGCCCCTGCCTCGATCCGATGGGCAAGGCCCTCATCGTATCCAATAAATACAGCTACTTGTCCGGGGTTTGCATTTGCCAGCTTGCGCCATGCTGCTTCCAGTTTTTGTTCGCCATTCCCAAGCACGACCAGTTGTGCACCCATTTGCAGGAGTTTTGGCGCCGCCTCGATCACGACATCCGAACCCTTTTGATGTGCCATCCTCGACACCATACCAAGCAATGGTGTCTTGGCGTTGCATTGCATGCCGAGCTCGCCTTGCAAAGAGAGTTTGTTAGACGACTTGCCGGCGAGATTCTCAAACGAGTACGGCGTGTAGAGGTGAGGGTCAGTGGCCGGATTCCATTCCCGGGTGTCGATACCGTTCAGTATCCCATGCAACACACTCTTGCGCGCACTAAGCAAGCCCTGGAATCCCATGCCAAACGCTTCAGTCTGGATTTCCTTCGCATAATTCGGGCTGACTGTTGTGATTCTTGTAGCGTAATTCAGTCCAGCCTTCAGAAAGGACAGGTTTCCGTAATACTCAAGGCCATCCACCGAGAAGCTTTCTTTGGGCAGCCCCAGTTTCGCAATGACTTCTGGTGAAAATATTCCTTGATAGGCGATGTTATGAATGGTGAAAACCGAAGGGATGGGGGTTGCTTCCTCGAAATGCAAATATGCTGGCGCGAGCCCCGTTTGCCAGTCATTGCAGTGCAGTATGTCCGGGGTGAAATTGACAGGCGATTTTGGCCCTGACATCCAGGCAGCAAACTGGGACAATAAACCAAAGCGCAAGGCGTTGTCCTGCCAGTCCTGGGTATTTTTGTCCTGATAAAGCCCCTCGCGCTGATAATAGCCTGCATGCTCGATGAGATAGACAGGAAACCCCAAGCCCGGAAAAGTGCCTCGCAGCAACGCCGTTTCCCCATGGTTTGGGAGATCTATGCGGAATACGCGTGAGAGGTTTTCTGCCTTTTCCAGTGCAGACGGATAGCCCGGCATTAATATTCTGGCATCAACCCCAACATCCTGAAGGGCGGCAGGAAGAGCGCCACTGACGTCTGCAAGACCGCCGGTTTTGGCTAGTGGATGGGCTTCGGAAGTGGCGAACAGAACTTTCATTGGGTCATCAGTCTCTCAACAATTCCGAGTATAACGGTGAGTAGATGACAGCGTCTTCCAAAACGAGCCTGATTCTTGCTTAGACTTAATTCGGTCATTCAAGTCATTGGACTATGCTGAACAGATTCAACAAGGAGAGGGAAATGCAGGAAACGGGACTGATTGGGCTTGGCCGCATGGGCGGCAACATGGCTCGCCGCCTTTCACGCGCAGGCTTGAAACTCGCTGTTTACAACCGGACACCTGAGGTGGCACGCGAACTCTCGGCTCAAGAGAATAACCTTCGAGCGGTTGAAAGCTATGAGTCCCTGGTTGTCAGTTTGCCTTCACCTCGCATTGTCTGGCTGATGCTGCCTGCAGGCGAGGCTACGGAAGCGGCTATCCAGTCACTTTCAGGCATGCTGGAGAAGGGTGATCTTCTGGTAAATGGCGCCAATGCCTATTATCAGGACAGCATGCGTCATGCGCAGGAGCTCGCGGCCAAAGGCATCGAATTCGTCGATGCCGGTGTATCAGGCGGCATCTGGGGGCTGGATAACGGCTATGCACTGATGGTGGGCGGTGCGCCCCAGTCTGTTGCACGCTTGCAGCCATTAATCGAAGCGCTTGCACCTGCGCCCGACAAGGGATGGGTGCATTGCGGACCTGCAGGTTCCGGCCATTACGCCAAGATGGTCCACAACGGCATCGAGTACGGAATGATGCAGGCGTTGGCGGAAGGGCTGGCGCTGATGAAATCCAAGACTGAATTCAATTTCGATCTTGCGGAAGTATCCGAGTCATGGCGGCATGGCTCGGTGGTGCGCTCATGGCTGCTCGACCTGACGGCGGAAGTTTTAAAGCAGGACCAGAGTCTGGACCATATTCAGCCTCACGTTGCCGATTCCGGTGAGGGGCGCTGGACCGCACTTGAAGCCATCAATCAGAAGGTCCCGGCACCGGTGATGTCGCTGGCCTTGATGATGCGCTATGCCACCCAGGGCAACAATGATTATCCGGCAAAACTTCTGGCCATGATGCGCAACGCCTTTGGCGGGCACAAGGTGGAACCGAAATGAGTAACCTGACCGATACCCCCTGCGCGCTGGTCATTTTTGGTGCGACAGGCAATCTTGCCAGTCTCAAGCTGTTGCCGGCATTGTTTCATCTGGAGCAGGCCGGCAGGTTGCCCGCTCATTTGTCCGTTATTGCTTTCTCTCGACGCGACTGGAATGACTCGGAATGGCGTGCTCATCTTCGCGAGGTGCTTCGAGAAAGGATTGGTGAGGAATGCCCGGAAGCCATCTGCGAACATTTCCTTGCGCGCTTCAGTTATGTGCAGGGGGAGTTCCAGGACCCGGCAGCCTATGCACGGCTGCTCGAGGCACTGGCTCATCCGGCCATGGGCGCCTGTTCAAATGTGGTGTTCTACCTTGCGATCAAACCTACCGAGTATTCCGCAGTTATTCGAAATCTGGACGACGCGGGCCTGAACAAGCCGCGTGGCCTGCATCGCATCGTGGTAGAAAAACCATTTGGCGAGGATCTTGAGTCGGCACAGGTTCTGAACCAGATGCTGCATCGTTGCTTTAACGAGGAACAGATCTTCCGCATCGATCATTATCAAGGCAAGGAGACGGTACAAAACTTATTGGTATTCCGTTTTGCCAATACGCTGATCGAGCCGTTGTGGAATCGCAATTTCATCGACCATGTGCAGATCACTGTGTCCGAGTCCATTGGAATCGGCAGCCGTGCGGATTATTACGACAGGGCTGGAGCGTTGCGTGACATGTTGCAAAACCACATGATGCAGCTACTGACACTGGTTGCCATGGAGCCACCGCCAGCCCTTGAGCCCGATGCGTTGCGCGACGAGAAGGTCAAGGTGCTGCGTTCCATTCGGCCTATCCCTCGTCGGGCAGTGCATGCGCATGCCTTTCGTGCCCAGTATGCTGCAGGAAGGATTCATGACCAGAATGTGCCGGGTTATTCGCAGGAGGCCGGCGTGGAAAAGGGCTCGACGACGGAGACCTTTGTTGCCGCCAAGTTCTACATCGACAACTGGCGCTGGCGTGGCGTGCCGTTTTACCTGCGAACTGGCAAACGCTTGAAGGAGCAGCAATCAATGATTGCACTTCGGTTGCGCCATCCGCCCCAGCAGTTGTTCCGGGAGACGCCGCTGGAAACGCTTGAGCCGAACTGGATTCTGCTTTCAATCCAACCCAAGGAGTCCATGCACATGGAGATCCATGTCAAGCAGCCGGGCCTGGACATGGATACGCGCCTCATGCAATTGCATGCGGGGTTCCGTGCCATGAACGAGCGTGTGCTGGATGCCTACGAGGCGCTGCTGCTGGATGTCATCGAAGGTGACCGTACCCTGTTTATTCGCTTCGACGAAGTAGAATGGGCGTGGCGCGTGGTTGATCCCATTCTCAAGTTCTGGGCTCAGGAACGTGAATTCATCCACACTTATGCGGCCGGTACCTGGGGGCCTCAGGAAGCAAACCGGTTGTTCGATTCGGAAGATCAGGAATGGCGAAACAGTTTGTAGCCTGTGTATTGTTGTTTTTCTCTCTTTGCGCAATCGGGGCTGAAGATAACGCGCTAAGAAACCAGCTGGTCAATCACCCTTCACCATATCTGGCGCTGCACGGATCTGATCCGGTGGCTTGGCAGGAATGGAATGCAGAGACGGTGTCGCGCGCAAGGCGTGAAAACAAACTGCTTTATGTTTCTGTTGGTTATTACGCATGCCACTGGTGCCATGTTATGCAGCGAGAGTCCTACAAGAACTCGGAAATTGCAGCGCTGCTCAACAGAGATTTCATTCCGGTAAAGGTTGATCGTGAACTTCATACCGGCCTTGATGATGCGCTTCAGGAATTTTCCGCACAATTGCTGAAAATCGGCGGGTGGCCGCTCAATGCCTTTGTGACCCCAGAAGGCTTTCCGGTTTATGTTGTTCTCTATACGCCACCAAAAGATTTTCAGAATGTGCTCATGCGGCTTTCGGATAAATGGAAAGACGACAATGCAGTCATGAAAGAGCTTGCACGTCAGGCTGCGTCGGGACAGAAGCAGCAGATTCCCAGGCAGCCGGTAAACGCTTCCATGCAAGGCAAATGGGAGAAAGGTTTTCTCCAGCAAGTCCGGACGGAGATGGATGAGCTCCACGGTGGATTCGGCGAAGTCAGCAAATTCCCCATGGCGCCGCAATTGGGCCTGATCCTGGATATTCTTTCATCAAAACCCGATGCTAGGCTGGAATCATTTTTGCGCTTGACGCTTGACCAAATGGCGTCGAAAGGGTTGCACGATCATGTCAATGGCGGTTTTTTCCGCTATACCACCGATCCCGGATGGGAGACGCCGCATTTTGAAAAGATGCTTTATGACAACGCGCTACTGGTGCGAATTTACTTGCGGGCAGCGGAGGTGTTGAACGAGCCGCGATACAAAGCCCTGGCGTTGCAGGCAGTTGATTTCATGCTTGATGGGATGGCTTCACCGCAAGGCGGCTTTTTCACAAGCACCTCCGCGGTGGACGAGCAGGGCAGGGAAGGCGCCTACTATTTATGGACTGACGCTGAACTCAGAAAGGTCCTGGACGTGGAAGAATACAAGGCGGCAGTCCGCGTATGGCGGCTTTCCACGCCACCGCCGTTTGAGTTGGGATACCTGCCAGCTGAATGGGCAGCACCTTCCGCCAAAGAACAAAAGATCCTGCTCCCTGCCTATTCCAAACTCAGGGAGGCAGCCAGGAAAAGGATTCTTCCAAAGGATGAGAAACGCAACGCAGGTCTTAACGGGCTTGCGCTGTCCGCCCTTGCTGACGCAATGCGTGCAGATCCGCGTTATCGCGAGGCGGCAGGGAATGCTTATCTGTTTATCAGGAAACAGATCATGGGATCTGACGGTCTGTACAAATCCGTTTCCAGGGGTTCGATTCTCGTGGGGGCGGAATTGGAAGACTATGCTTACGTTGTCGAGGGGCTGATGGATTATGCGGCAGCTGCAGGAGAGTCCCAGCCACGCAAGGATGCTCTTTTGCTTGCACGTCTTGCGTGGAAAAGGTTTGCGACTGAACAGGGATGGCGACGAGAAGAGCAGACTCTTCTTGCCACCCTGCGACCGGAAGCCGTACTAGCCGATGGGCCGGTACCCTCGCCATCTGCCGTTTTGGTCGGAGCTACGCTGGGTCTGGATGATGGCGAGTTGGGTGCACGTACGCGTGAAGCCTTGCAATGGCATTCGACCACGATGGCCCGTGACCCATTCAGTTATGCGTCACAGATTCGCGCCTACAGGAAATACCTCAATTCGAATTCTCTTCCGTCTCGGCAGCCTGCCTCGGCCGGCGCGCAACCTGTACGTTGAATTCAACCGGTTGATTCTTGCGAGCCAGCGAGAGTCTGGCTGTTTCACCGGGCTTGAGCACCGCTATCAGGTTCAGCAAGGAAGAGGAATCGGATACAGGTTTGTTGTTGACTTGAAGCAATACATCCCCGGGTTTTACGCCTGAGCGGTCAGCTGGCCCACCCTTTAAAACGCCGGCAATCAGCACACCTTCGTTGTTTTTCAAGCCAAAGGATTCAACCAACTCTGGTGAAAGATCCTGAACTTCTATGCCTACCCAGCCACGGGTGACTACACCTTCACGGATGATTTGTTCCATCACTTGCCTTGCCAAGCTGACTGGGATGGCGAAACCAATACCCTGGGAACCTCCAGTTCGAGAATAGATAGCACTGTTTACGCCGACCAGGTTGCCGGCGGCATCCACCAGCGCACCTCCCGAGTTGCCAGGGTTGATGGCAGCATCAGTCTGTATGAAGTTTTCGAAGGTATTGATGCCGAGATGCGAACGCCCCAGTGCACTGACAATTCCCAACGTCACTGTTTGCCCAACACCGAACGGGTTGCCTACAGCCAGCACCCAGTCACCTACTCGTAGGCTGTCGGCTTGGGCAAAAGTGATCGCAGGCAACTTGTTGGCATCGATCTTGAGCACGGCAAGATCGGTTTCCGGATCGCTGCCGACTACCTTGGCTGGCAAGGTACGGCCATCAGAAAGTGCAACCTGAATTTCGTCGGCGCCATCGACAACATGGTGGTTGGTCAGGATGTAACCATTCGGGCTGACGATGACCCCGGAACCCAGATTGGAAACCTGCTGCGGGCGGGGGTCATACCTGTCGCCGAAAAAATGACGAAATACAGGGTCGTCCATCAGCGGGCTTCGCGAACCGCGTACCTGCTTCTTGGTGAAAATGTTTACCACGGCCGGGATGGCCTGCTTGGCGGCATCTGCAAAGGAGTTCGTTGAAATGGCAGGCGTGCCGCTGATTACCTGGCGTATGGTCAGCCCGTCGGTAGTCAGCCCCGGACGCCAACGTAAAAGATCAGGTTTGAACAGGGCAACAACGAACAAAACGGCCAGAGTGATGGTGACAGCCTGTGCAAACAGCAGCCAATATTTACGCATAACATCCTGCAAACAAAGGGAATAAAAGAATTATAACCTCACAACACTTGAATTTATGGTGTCATCAGGCTTCCAGTTGGATACTCAAATTGGTTAGAATGCACCAGATTTTTCAAACCATAGCATCGGGTAGGAGTGATGAGCCAACAAAACGTGGATCGTGAGAGACGCAAGTTTTTAGTGGCGGCTACTACTGCCGTAGGTACCGTAGGTGCCGCGGCTGTAGCATGGCCTTTTATAGCAAGTATGCTACCCAGTGCGCGGGCCAAGGCTGCAGGCGCCCCGGTCGAGGTAGATATCAGCAAGATCGAACCGGGTGCGATTATCGCAGTCGAATGGCGCGGCAAGCCAGTGTGGGTCGTGCATCGTACCAAGGAAATGCTGGATCTTCTTGGCAAGCACGATGACATTCTGGCCGACCCCCAATCAGAAGCCCCTCAACAACCTGATTACTGCAAGAACGGGACACGTTCCATCAAGCCAGAGTATCTCGTGGCCGTCGGCATCTGTACTCACCTCGGATGCTCGCCAACCTACCGCAAGGAAATCGGCGCGGCTGACCTTGGTGCAGATTGGCCTGGCGGCTTCTTCTGTCCCTGCCATGGTTCCCGTTTCGACCTCGCCGCACGCGTTTACAAGGGCGTGCCTGCCCCAACAAACCTGGTGATTCCACCGCACAAATATGTCAGCGAAAGCCTGCTGCTTGTGGGGATCGACAGTAAAGTGGAAAGCGTAGGAGCCTAACTAAATGAATGCCTTGCAAAAACTCCTTGGTTGGGTGGATGACCGATTCCCGCTGACAGCAACCTGGAAAGCGCATCTGTCCGAATACTATGCGCCCAAAAACTTCAATTTCTGGTACTTCTTCGGCTCTCTAGCGCTGCTGGTGCTGGTGCTCCAGATCGTGACCGGCATCTTTCTGGTCATGCATTACAAGCCGGACGGATCCCTTAACTCCGCAGGTGTGCCTGTGGCTTTTGCCTCGGTCGAATACATCATGCGCGATGTGGACTGGGGCTGGCTGATTCGATACCTGCACTCCACGGGTGCTTCAGCTTTCTTTATCGTGGTTTACCTGCACATGTTCCGCGGCCTGATCTACGGGTCCTTCCGCAAACCACGCGAACTGATCTGGATTTTCGGCGTGATTATTTATCTTGCGCTGATGGCCGAGGCCTTTATGGGCTACTTGCTGCCATGGGGACAGATGTCCTACTGGGGCGCACAGGTGATCATCAACCTTTTCTCGGCCGTGCCTTTCATTGGTGAGGATCTTTCACTCTGGATTCGGGGCGACTTCGTGGTTGGCGATGCAACACTGAATCGTTTCTTCTCTTTCCATGTGATTGCCGTACCGCTGGTGCTGCTGGCATTGGTTGCTGCACACCTCGTGGCATTGCATGAAGTCGGTTCCAACAACCCGGATGGTATCGAGATCAAGAAGAAAAAGAATCCCGAGACCGGCATTCCGCTGGACGGCATCCCCTTCCATCCTTACTACACTGTGAAGGACATTCTGGGTGTCGTGGTATTCCTGATTGTGTTCTCGGCAATTGTCTTCTTTGCGCCCGAGCTGGGTGGTTACTTCCTTGAAGCCAACAACTTCATCCCGGCCGATCCGCTGAAGACGCCTGCGCATATTGCGCCTGTCTGGTACTTCACGCCTTACTACGCCATCCTGCGCGCCGTGCCTCCGATGTTTGGCTCCCAGTTCCCTGGCGTTTTGTTGATGGGTGTTGCCGTACTGATCTTCTTTGCATTGCCATGGCTGGACAAGGCTCCAGTCAAGTCCATCCGTTACCGTGGCGCCATCTACAAGTGGTTCCTGGCTGCCTTCGTGGTGTCGTTCATCGGTTTGGGCTGGCTCGGCATTCTGCCTGCCACCCCGCTGTATACCTGGATTGCGCGCGTACTGTCTTTGGTTTATTTCGCGTTCTTCCTGCTCATGCCCTGGTATACCAAGATTGATAAAACCAAACCCGAACCGGAAAGGGTGACTGGCTAATGAAAACCATCAAACATCTCCTTACCCTGCTGGCCTTCGTGCCTCTGCTGGCGGCTGCTTCGGGCGGCGAGCAAATGCACCTGGACAAGGCGCCGGTCAACATTAATGACCAGGCATCCCTGCAGCGCGGTGCAAAAATGTTCATCAACTATTGCCTGAATTGTCACTCGGCGAGCTACATGCGCTATTCGCGACTTCAGGATCTGGGGTTGACGGAACAGCAGATCAAGGACAATCTCCTTTTCGCGACAGATAAGATCGGCGATACGATGAACGTTGCCTTTAACTACAGGGACTCCAAAGCCTGGTTTGGTGCAGCTCCACCGGATCTTTCCGTAATTGCACGTTCACGTGGCGCGGACTGGCTCTACACCTATCTGCGCAGTTTCTACCGTGACGACAGCCGTCCCACAGGCTGGAACAACATCGTATTCGACAAGGTCGGCATGCCTCATGTAATGGTTTCCCTTCAGGGTGAGCAGATTGCTCATTTCAAGAAGGAAACCGACCATGAGGGCAAGGAACACGAAGTGTTCGAGCGCTTTGAACTGGTCAAGGCCGGCAAGGTTTCACAGGCCGAGTACGACATGAATGTGGGCGATCTGGTGAACTACCTTGCCTGGATGGCAGAGCCTGCACAGAACAAGCGCATGCAGACTGGCTTGCTGGTACTGGCTTTCCTGGCCGTTTTCTTTGTGGTTGCTTATTACCTCAAGAAGGAATTCTGGAAAGACGTGCATTAAACGAGCCAGACGGACATGTTGCGCGAGCCGGACCCGTGTCCGGCTTTCGCCTTTATTAAGCACATGAAAATGAAACGAGAATTCAAGTCATGATGAGACTCTATTCCGGGACAATCGATCCCTACAGCCATCGTTGCCGCATTGTCCTCTATGAAAAGGGCATGGATTTCGAGGTTATTGATGTTGATCTGCACAACAAGCCGGAAGACCTAGCGGTAATAAACCCCTACAACAAGGTGCCGGTTCTGGTAGATAGAGACCTTGTGCTCTACGAAGCGAACATCATCAATGAGTACATTGATGAGCGATTCCCGCATCCTCAGTTGATGCCGCCGGATCCAGTCATGCGTGCCCGCGCACGCCTGGTTCTGCACAACTTCGAGAACGACCTGTTTGCTCAGGTCAACCTTCTTGAGCATGGCGGTCAGAAAGCTGCGGATGGCGCCCGTCTTGCCATTCGCGACAGCCTTACCCAGCTGACACCCATCCTGGACAAGCAGAAATACCTGCTCAATGATGAGTTCTCGATGCTTGATGTGTCGATCGCTCCTCTGCTGTGGCGCCTTGAACATTACGAAATCAATCTTCCCAAGCAGGCTGCCTCGGTGTTGAAATACCGTGAACGACTGTTTTCGCGCCCGGCATTTATCGAGGCGCTGACGCCGACCGAAAAGGCCATGCGAAAGTAAGGCAGGGCTGGTCGTTATGCTGTCTACGCGTCCATACCTTGTTCGCGCCATTTACGAATGGTGTGTGGACTCAGGATTCACCCCCCACGTTCTTGTGCATGTGGATGAACATACGCGGGTGCCTGTGGGTTATGTCAAGGACGGCCAGATTGTTTTGAACGTAGCATCCAATGCGGTGCGTGATCTTGCCATCGACAATGACTGGATCATGTTTTCTGCCAGATTCTCCGGGGTGTCGCAGGAAATTGCCATCCCCATGAATCGCGTGGCCGCCATTTTTGCACGTGAAAATGGACAGGGCATGCACTTTGAGGTGCAGGATGCGGCTGAGGGTGAGGAAGTGGTTCAAGCAACAGGGATGCCCGAGGATGAGCCTCCTGAACCGCCCAAGGGCAGGCCTCAACTCAAGGTAGTCAAATAACACAGGTTAGTTGTGCGTCTTTTAGCGTAAAATGCGCTCCCGCGTGCCGGCTTAGCTCAGTTGGTAGAGCAACCGCCTTGTAAGCGGTAGGTCATCTGTTCGAGTCAGATAGCCGGCACCAATCCCATTCTCCTTTATCGGGCCTGTTCCTTGCCAAGATATTGCAAGTGACTTTCGTAATGACCGGAATTACTGGAAAATCCTAGTTTTCCCATTTCGGTTTCCCCATGAATTTGCATGAATTCCAAGCCAAGGATCGATTGAGGCAGTTTCAGATTGCCACTCCTCGCGGAGAAGCTGCCTCTACGCCGGAAGCGGCGCGCCAAATAGCTGAAAGTATTGGAGGCAAAACCTGGGTTGTGAAGGCACAGGTGCACGCCGGCGGCCGTGGAAAGGCCGGTGGCGTGAAAATTGCCAAAGGTTTGGATGATGTCGTCAATATAGCTTCTTCGCTTCTGGGCAAACCGCTCGTTACCTATCAGAATGCCCCGGACGGTCAGCCTGTTAACCAGGTGTTGGTGGAAGAGACGCTGGACATCGAGCGTGAGTTGTATCTTTCACTCCTCGTTGACCGGGAGGCTGAAAAAATTGCCGTGGTGGCTTCCGCCGCTGGCGGCATGGAAATTGAGGAAGTAGCGCGGGCAACGCCGGAAAAAATCCTCAAGGTGCATTGTGATCCGGTAAACGGCCTGATGCCTTACCAGTGCAGAGAACTTGCTTTCGGGCTGGGCCTGAAGGCGGAAGCCTTCCAGGATTTCTGCAAACTGCTGCCCTCACTCTATCGGTTGTTTGTCGAAACCGATCTTTCGCTGCTGGAAATCAATCCGCTTATCGTGACGAATGTAAATCGCGTGTTGCCGCTCGACTGCAAGATGAGTGTGGACGACAACGCCCTCTATCGCCAGAAAGTTCTGGCCGATCTGAATGACATGAGCCAGATCGATTCAAAAGAGGCGCTAGCGCACGAAGCGGGCATCAACTACATCGCGCTCTCTGGCAATATCGGATGCATGGTCAACGGCGCAGGGCTCGCCATGGCAACCATGGACCTGATCAAGCTGCATGGCGGAGAGCCGGCAAACTTCCTCGATGTGGGTGGCGGTGCAACGGCGGAGACCGTGGCCAAGGCCTTTAAGATCATTCTGGCAGATGCCAAAGTGAAAGCAGTGTTGGTGAACATTTTCGGCGGCATCATGCGCTGCGACATCATCGCCGAAGGCATCATCACTGCAGTGAAGGAAGTTGGTGTGAAAATTCCTGTGGTCGTTCGTCTCGAAGGAACCAACGTCGACCTGGGCAAGCAAAAGCTAAAGGAAAGCGGATTGGCCATTATTACTGCCGACGATCTGACTGATGCAGCCAAGCGTGCGGTAGGGGCAGCAGCATGAGCATCCTGATCAGTAAGGAAACAAAGGTGATCTGCCAGGGCTTCACTGGGAAACAGGGTACTTTCCATTCCGAACAGGCCATTGCCTACGGCACCACGATGGTGGGCGGTGTCACGCCCGGAAAAGGCGGACAAACTCATCTGGATCTTCCGGTATTTAACACGGTGAAGGATGCCGTACGAGACACTGGCGCCAACGCTTCGGTAATTTACGTACCCGCAGCTTTTGCCGCTGATTCCATACTGGAAGCAGCCAATGCTGGTATCGAAGTCATTGTCTGCATCACTGAGGGCGTGCCAGTACTGGACATGATGAAAGTGAGGTCTGCGCTTGAATCAACAGGGTCAAAGCTGATTGGGCCAAACTGCCCGGGCATCATTACTTCCGGTGAATGCAAGATCGGCATCATGCCCGGTTTCATCCACCAGAAGGGCAAGGTCGGCATTGTGTCCCGATCTGGCACGCTGACCTACGAGGCCGTATGGCAAACCACCAAGGCAGGTCTTGGTCAGACCACCTGCGTCGGCATCGGGGGAGATCCGATCAAGGGACTGGATTTCATCGATTGCCTGGAAATGTTCCAGAATGATCCCGAAACGGAAGCCATCATCATGGTGGGCGAGATCGGCGGCACGCGCGAGGAAGAGGCGGCCGAGTATATCCAGTCAAATGTCACCAAGCCCGTGGCCGGTTATATTGCTGGCCTGACGGCGCCCAAGGGCAAGCGCATGGGCCACGCTGGTGCAATCATTGCTGGTGGCAAAGGAACGGCGGACGCAAAGATCGCCGCACTAGAGAAAGCTGGTGTCGTGGTTGCGCGCAGCCCCGCCGGTATCGGTGACGCCATGCTTCAAGCCATCAACGACAGAGCGAATTGATGAAGCTGGCAATCGCCCAACTGAATCTCACTGTTGGTGACATAAGGGGCAACGCGTCGAAGATACGGTCTGCAGCGGAAGAGGCCAGGGTTGCAGGCGCATCTCTGCTGCTTACACCCGAAATGTCGATTTGCAGCTACCCCCCCGAGGATCTGGTGCTGCGCGAAGATTTTTGTGCCTCCTGCGAACAGGAAGTGAAAAACCTGGCAGCGACGGTGACGGATATCACGTTGATCGTCGGGTTCCCTCATCGAGTGAATAACCATTGTTTTAACGCTGCAGCTGTGCTGCAGGGTGGACGAATTGCAGCGATATACCACAAGCAGAAGTTGCCGAATCATTCCGTTTTTGACGAAATTCGCACATTCAAACCGGGTGAGTCGGCCTGCGTGTTTGATTGTGAAGGCGTTCGTTTCGGGCTTAACATTTGTGGAGACATCTGGGAGCCGGGGCCGGCTGAATTGGCCGCTGCCGCCGGCGCGCAGGTGCTGCTGGTACCTAATGCTTCTCCTTTTCATGTCAACAAACGTACTGAAAGGCATTTGGTGGTCGGGCAGAGGGTCGCAGCTGCTGGCATACCGGTTGTCTATTGCAACCTTGTCGGGGGGCAGGACGAACTGTTGTTTGATGGTGCTTCTTTTGTCATGAATGGAAGAGGTGACATCACCCAGCAACTGCCAGCCTGGGAAGAGGGTGTTTACATCGTTGAACTTGATGGCGGTACGCCTGTTATGGGCCATCAGGAAGCAGAGCCGAATTTGGAATCGGATATCTACCAGGCTCTGGTAACGGGGGTTCGCGACTACACCAACAAGAATGGATTCCCTAGCGTGATATTGGGGCTTTCAGGTGGAATCGATTCCGCACTGACCATGGCTATTGCGGTTGATGCGCTTGGTGCGGAGCGCGTACATGCCGTGATGATGCCCTCGGAGTTTACAGCCAGCATCAGCCTCGACCTTGCGATGGAAATGGCGGAGATACTTGGCGTCAAATACAGTGAAATCGCCATTAAACCGATTTACGATGTATACATCGAACAATTGGCTGATGCGTTTGACCAACTGCCGTTTGATACTACAGAAGAAAACATCCAGGCCCGAGTACGTGGAAACCTGCTGATGGCCCTGTCGAACAAATTTGGACACCTTGTGTTGACTACTGGCAACAAGAGCGAAATGGCAACCGGCTATGCCACGCTCTATGGTGACATGGCAGGCGGCTTTGCGGTTCTGAAGGACGTTCCCAAGACCATGGTCTACAGGCTGTCCAATTACCGAAACAGTCTTTCCCGAGTCATTCCGCAGCACATCATCGACCGTGCGCCGTCGGCTGAGTTAAGACCCGATCAGACTGACCAGGATTCGTTGCCTCCATATGACATACTCGATAACATCGTGGAGGCTTATGTGGAACATGATTTGTCTGCAACTGATATTGTTGCGCAGGGATTTGATCCTGCGACTGTAAAGAAGGTGATTCGTCTCATCAATTTGTCGGAATACAAGCGTCGCCAGTCTGCTCCGGGGGTGCGAATCACCCCGCGCAATTTTGGCAAGGATCGCCGCTATCCGATAACATCCAGATATCGCCCCGAAGAAAACCTGTAGGAGACCGCGAAATGAAAAAGATTGAAGCCATTATCAAGCCATTCAAACTCGACGAAGTGCGGGAAGCATTGTCTGAAATTGGCGTCACCGGGTTAACTGTTACCGAGGTTAAAGGATTTGGCCGTCAGAAGGGCCATACCGAGCTTTATCGCGGCGCAGAGTACGTTGTGGACTTTCTTCCCAAGTTGAAGCTTGAACTGGTGGTCGCAGAGGACAATACGGAACGCGCGGTGGAAGCCATTATCAATGCAGCACGCACCGGAAAGATCGGTGACGGCAAGATCTTCGTCTCCAGTGTTGAGCAGGTCGTCCGCATTCGTACAGGAGAGTCCGGAGAAGCCGCGATCTAGAATTTAGACTACACGGGACAAAAGAAAACGCCGGGCAAGCCGGCGTTTTTTGTGGGCAAAAGGTCTGTATCTACCAGAACTTCCACCAGGCCTTGTCTGTCAGATCGACGCCTTTGGCATATTTGCTGTTTGGATAATTGAGCTTTAGCACCTTAAGGGCATCGTCCCTGAGGTCTTTGATGCCCAGTTTGTCGTATGCCACTACCATGACGGCAAGTGCCTCCTCGATGGAGGGGGTTTCAGGGTAGTTGGTAACGACGCTTTTGGCCCGGTTGGCTGCGGCAACGTAGGCTTCGCGCTTCAGATAGTACTTGGCAACATGGATCTCGTGCGCCGAAATCGCGTTGACCAGGTATTTCATGCGAGCACTTGAGTCCTCTGCATATTTGCTCTCTGGAAAGAGAGTTACGAGTTCCTTGAAGGCGTTGAATGAGTCTCTTGCAGCCTTGGGGTCACGCTCGCTCATGTCCTGATTGGAAAGTTGCGAAAGCAGGCTCAGATCCTCCGTGAAGTTGGCCAGACCCTTCAGATAGTATGCATAATCGACGTTAGGGTGGTTGGGATGCAGCTTGATGAAGCGGTCGCAGGCGGCAATGGCGGAAATCGGTTCACTGTCCTTGTAGTAGGCATACGCAATTTCAAGCTGGGCCTGCTGGGCGTAGCGGCCGTAAGGGTAGCGGGCTTCGAGGGTTTCGTATAATTTCACGGCATGCTCGTAGTCACCGTCATTAAGGCTACCCTTGGCTTCTGAGTAAAGCCTTTGGGCAGACCAGCCCGCGGTTTCATCCTGTACCTCGGGCAACAGGCCGCAGCCAGATAGCCCCAGGCTGATAAAAAATAGGGCAAACGCAGTTCGCCAAGCGTTGTTGTGGCGAGAAGTAATCAGGAGTTTTAGGGTCATGACTGACTTGGAATTGGACGACGAAGAGGATTATAAGGGAATTTCCGCACCCGAGCCGTGGCATGGTGAAGTACCCCCGGCGTTGGCAGGTATCCGGCTTGATAACGCCCTGGCTACCATGCTTCCCGAGTATTCCCGCAATCGGCTCCAGAACTGGATTCGCACCGGAAATGTTCTGGTAAATGGCCAGGCTATAGGTGTTCGCGACAAGGTTTGGGGCGGCGAGTCTGTCACGGTATTCCCGGAAGCCGATCCCGCTACCGGGCCGGACGAACCGGAGGATATCCCGCTCGATATCGTTTTCGAAGACCCGGCAATCATCATCATTAACAAGCCAGCAGGCCTTGTGGTGCATCCTGGCAACGGCAACCACAAGGGCACGCTGTTGAACGCATTGTTGCATCATTCGCCGGGAGCAGCAGACCTGCCGCGCGCGGGCATCGTGCACCGGCTGGACAAGGACACCTCGGGACTGATGGTGGTGGCCAAAACGCTCAAGGCACATACTGATCTGGTCAGACAGATGCATGGGCGCACGGTCAAACGTGAATACCTGGCCCTGGTACAGGGTGAACTGGACCGGGCCGGCACAGTGAATGCTCCTTTGGCGCGTGACCCCATACAACGCACCAAGCGTACGGTTCACCCGATGGGCAAACAGGCCATCACCCATTACACCATCGAGGAACGCTTTCCCAGCGCGACTTTGTTGAGATGCGGTCTGGAAACTGGCAGGACACACCAGATACGCGTGCATATGAAGCACATCGGCCATCCGCTGTTGGGCGACAAAACCTATTCAAACGTGCGTCGTGGCCGGGGTATGGCCTTTCCCCGCCAGGCATTGCATGCCACCAAACTGGCCCTTAATCATCCCTACACCGGCGAACGCATGGAGTGGGAAGTACCATTGCCGCAGGATATGGAAGTATTGCTCGAACTTATGCGTGCTGGGGGCACATGGGGGGGCACCGAGTAGCTCCCTCAAACCCTGTAATTCCATCCATGCAACTCATCAAACCTGACTGGCCTGCACCACATAAAATTCATGCCCTGATAACCACCCGAGAGGGCGGAACAAGCCAACGACCTTTTGATGGGTTCAATCTTGCCGACCACGTTGGCGACGACCCCAAGGCAGTGAGCGAGAATCGTGAATGTTTGCGCGCCATCCTCCCTTCGGAACCCAAGTGGTTGAAACAGGTGCATGGCAACGTTGTGGCCCAGGTCGATAAACTGGATCAACCGGTTGAGGCTGATGCGAGTGTCGCTTTCAGGGATGGCGTGGTATGTGCCGTGTTAACTGCCGATTGCCTGCCGGTGCTGTTTTGCGATTTGAAGGGGAGTCGAGTTGCGGCTGCCCATGCTGGCTGGCGCGGGCTGGCAGCGGGTGTGTTGGAGAGCAGCGTGTCAGCAATGCAATGCAATCCCGCCGACATCATGGCCTGGTTGGGCCCGGCGATCGGGCCGCAGGCTTTTGAAGTGGGTGAGGAAGTGCGAGAAGCGTTTGTAAGTGATTTGCCCGTGGCTACAGAAGCTTTTATGGGAGTCCGGCCTGGTAAATGGCTTGCCGACATCTACGAACTGGCCAGACTGCGGCTGGCGCGTGCCGGAGTATCCCAAGTTTTTGGTGGTGGATACTGCACCTATACTGATGCCGAACGTTTCTACTCTTACCGTCGCGACAAAACCACCGGTCGAATTGCTTCACTGATATGGATACAGGGCGGTGATCCTGCTTAATCCCTTATAATCCTCGCCTCTTTTTGGCTTTCTTTATACATGACATCACTCACCTGGATTCTTGCTGCCACATTGCTGGGCGGTGTACTGAGCGTGATCCTGGCAGGCGTATTCGCCTTTGCAGCACGTCCGGCCTGGGTGCCTCGGCTGGTCAGTTTTGCTGTTGGTACGTTGTTAGGCGCAGTGTTTCTCGAAATCCTTCCACATGCACTGGAGTATGGTAAGGCGCAGTCTGTAGCGGTCTCTGTGCTGATTGGTTTGCTGGCTTTCTTCGTGCTTGAGAAACTGGTGCTGTGGCGGCACTGCCATCATGAAAGCTGTGAAGTCCACGGAGTGGAAGCCAGTGAGCATGACCACACTCATCATAGAGCCGGCCTCATGATCCTGGTGGGCGACACCTTCCACAATTTCGTCGACGGCATCCTCATTGCCGGGGCTTTTCTAGCTGACACACAGCTTGGTCTGGTGACTGCGCTGGCCATCATTGCTCACGAACTTCCTCAGGAAGTGGGTGATTTTCTTGTATTGCTGCACTCGGGCTATACAAAGTCACGCGCGATGTTCTTCAACCTGCTTTCCAGCCTGGCAATGGTCATGGGCGGCTTGCTGGGCTATCTGGCTCTTGCTGGCATGAATGAACTGACCCCTTACCTGCTTGGTGTGGCCGCTTCCAGCATGATTTACGTTGCCGTGGCTGACCTGATACCCGGCTTGCACAAACGGCCGGAGTTGTCCGCCACGCTGGAGCAGGTGTTACTGATTCTCGCCGGTATCACTCTTATCGGCATAGTCGGCCATGCGTCTGGCGTGTGAGCGTCGTGGGGCATCCAACAGGTAGACAACAAGGGCAATCAGGCCGCTTCCAAAAATCAGGACCATTACACCCTTGAACATGGACTCCGCCGTCACCACCATCATCAGCAACAGGTAAAGCAGGGCAATCAGGACAACATACATGGCCAGTATTCCAAAAATCGGTGTAGTTTCACTCGGCTGCCCGAAGAATTCCTACGATACTGAACGCATTCTCACCCAGTTGCGTGCCGAAGGCTACCTGATCTCGTCTTCCTACCAGGATGCCGATGTGGTGGTGGTAAATACCTGCGGCTTCATCGATGCCGCCGTCGAGGAATCGCTCGATGCAATTGGCGAGGCGCTGGCGGAGAATGGAAAAGTGATTGTGACAGGCTGTCTGGGTGCAAAAGGCGATGTCGTGCGTGAAGCACACCCTTCAGTGCTTGCGGTAACCGGCCCGCATGCGGCGGAAGAGGTCATGGCTGCCGTGCATGCGCAACTCCCCAAACCGCATGATCCCTATACCGACCTGATCCCGGCGCAGGGTGTACGGCTGACCCCCAAACACTACGCATGGTTGAAGATATCCGAAGGCTGCAACCATCGCTGCACCTTCTGCATCATTCCTTCCTTGCGAGGCGATCTGGTTTCTCGTCCCGTAGGTGAGGTGATGACCGAGGCCGAAGCGCTGGTGAAGTCGGGGGTGAAAGAGCTTCTGGTCATTTCCCAGGACACCAGCGCCTATGGGGTGGATGTCAAATACCGTACCGGCTTCTGGAATGGTCGGCCGCTCAAGACCCGCATGACCGAACTGGTCTCGGCGCTTGGCGATCTGGGGGCGTGGGTGCGCTTGCATTACGTCTACCCTTATCCGCACGTGGACGAAGCCATTCCGCTCATGCAGGAAGGCAAGGTTCTGCCCTATCTGGACATCCCGTTCCAGCATGCCAGTCCGCGTATTCTCAAGCTGATGAAGCGCCCGGCGGCAGCCGAGAAAACGCTGGACCGCATCAAGTCCTGGCGCGAGGCCTGTCCTGATCTGACGCTGCGCTCCACTTTCATCGTGGGCTTTCCCGGTGAGAATGAAGCGGAGTTTGAGGAATTGCTGGATTTTCTCGACGAGGCTCAACTCGACCGCGTCGGCTGCTTTGCCTATTCGCCCATTGAAAGCGCGACTGCCAACGAACTGCCCGATCAAGTGCCTGAAGAGGTCAAGGAAGAGCGCCGTGCACGTTTCATGGAAAAGCAGGCGGAAATTTCAGCGCGCCGTCTGGAACAAAAAATTGGCCATGAAATGACTGTGCTGGTGGACGAAATCGACGATGAAGGCGATGCCGTTGCGCGTTCGCCCGGCGATGCGCCCGAGATCGATGGTGTGGTGTTTGTCGAGGATGCAGAGGATCTTGAAGCGGGTGACTTCGTGAAGGTGCGCATCACGGATGCGACCGATCACGATCTTTGGGCTGAAAAAGTTTAGTAGCGATTGCCAAAGGCGTCCACGCCCGAATCGCCGGGTGGAGGCTGAATCCTGATGGGGCGTTGAGCCGGTTTCGGTGCTTGCCGCCAAAACTTCCAGCGATAAGCACTGCGCCAATACAGACTGGTACCTTGCAGAGGGTCGTGGATCCTGAAGTGTCTGCCCGAGCCAATTAGAGGCTGTATCCATTCGGCCTCGAATTTTTCCATGGCGCGTAGCCAATTCTGCAAATCGCCCTGCAACAAGAGCCTTTGGGGTTCATCCAGAATGATCAGCGAATCTTCGGGAATGTCAGGCGCATACTGCGCCGGCATGGTTCTTACCTCGGCACCGGCAAACCGGGCCAGAGCGCGCCAGTCTGAATGCTCGGTATACAGGGTGAGGAAACATTTGTTGCCTGGATTCGGCAAGCAGCCACCCCCCCAGAACCAGACTGAGTTGATGGCGGGCTCACCGCGCTGTTCCCGAGCCTGATTGACGGGGTGATGGAATAGCAGCATTTGCACCTCGTTGAGCAGCTTGCGCCATTGCATTGCATCGCTGCCGCCAGGCAGATGAGCGTCCATGTCCTTTCCGATTGCACTGGACAGCGGTGTGGTAGACATGGCCGGGATCATTTCGCACTTGAAGACCCACACATTCGGCTGCAGTGGCTGAGGTGAAAAGGCTTCACCAAAGTGTGCGCTCAAGGCATCGCACAGCATGGCGGCTTCCGCCTCCGTCGGATCGGCAAGCGCGTTCAGGATGACCTGATCACGCTCGATACGGGCATGCACGGGGTCGGCACGCAACCAGTAATGATTTCCGGCCGACACCCCTGCGGCGTCTACGGAGATGGGCGCAACCGGAAAGTCCTGCTGGCGGGCAATGTTCAGTTCATTGCAAACAAGTGCCTCCAGGCTGGCAATGCCCATGGATTCATGCCGCCCTCGTGCGAGCAGCATGTCAATTCCCTTCAGGCGCGGCTCATGGAGCAGATCCAGATAATCGTTTGTTTGCAAGAACGCAGGTACAACAAGTTGCAGCATTGGCTTGGTTCGTTGATTTAAAATGATGTGGTGCGACAGTCTTCATATCAGCTTACCATCCCTACGCGCGGCAAGGGCCTGTATTCGATAAGCAGGGCAGTCTCGTCATGGGTGTCTCAGAGCGGCATGACACAAGGCCTGCTGACGCTGCTTATCCAACACACATCCGCCAGCCTGGTCATTCAGGAAAATGCCGACCCGGATGTGCAGACCGATCTGGATAAATTCTTTTCCCGTCTGGTTCCTGAAGGCGACAGCATTTACG
>DKAU01000015.1 GCA_002450925.1 Thiobacillus sp. UBA6918
GGTGGTGGACTTCCCCATGTTCGAATACGACGAGGAAGCCAAGCGCTGGGTTGCGCTGCACCATCCCTTTACCGCGCCTGCACATGGCCACGAGGAATTGCTGGAAAGTGATCCCGGCAAATGCCTGTCGCGTGCCTACGACATGGTGATCAACGGCTGGGAAGTCGGCGGCGGTTCGATCCGCATCCACAGTGAAGCGGTTCAGGAGAAAGTTTTCAAGGCGCTGGCCATCAGCGAAGAAGAACAGCGCGCCAAGTTCGGCTTCCTGCTCGATGCGCTGCAATACGGGGCGCCACCGCATGGCGGCCTGGCTTTTGGACTGGATCGTCTGGTGACCCTGGTGACAGGTGCCGAGTCCATACGCGACGTCATTGCCTTCCCCAAAACCCAGCGCGCCAACGATCTGATGACCGAAGCGCCCAACGTGGTGGATGAGAAGCAGTTGCGCGAGTTGCACATCCGTCTGCGCAATACCGCGCCTGCGGCTTAAGGCCTTTCAAGCAGAGGCTGTTGAGCAAGCCCTTCAAGATTCCGGTTTCGGTTCTGGTGGTGATCCATACCCCGGACCAACAAATCCTGTTGCTGGAGCGCGCTGATCATCCCGGCTGGTGGCAGTCCGTTACGGGTTCCCAGAATCCCGGGGAAACGCTGGTTGAAACGGCTGCTCGCGAGGTTCTGGAGGAAACCGGCCTCGATGTTCATGGGCATAAACTGGTCGATTGGGGCTACAGCAACTTGTATGAAATATACGATTGCTACCGACATCGCTATCCTCCCGAAGTCACGCACAACACGGAGCACGTTTTCAGCCTGGAAGTGCCCGAACCGCTTCCAGTTGCTCTGGCCCCGCGCGAGCATTTGAATTTTCTGTGGCTGCCTGTTGAAGAAGCGGCTGGCAAGTGTTTTTCGCCCAGCAACGCAGAAGCCATACGAAGGTTGGAAAAAGGCGAGCTTCCCGGCTAGCATTGGTTTATGAGTGCCGCAAAAGAAATCCATGTCGCCAGCTACAACATCCACAAGGGGATGTCACATTTCAACCGGCGGCTGACAATCCATGAGATGCGGGACAAACTGCGTGATCTGAACGTGGACCTGGCATTCTTGCAGGAAGTACAGGGGCTGCATGAAGGACGCGCGGCGCGCATACCGCACTGGCCGGAGAAGCCGCAACTCGAATTCCTGGCGGATACACTGTGGACGGATTTTGCCTACGGCAAGAATGCCGTGTATGACGAAGGGCATCACGGCAACGCCATTCTGTCGCGCTATCCGATTCTCTCCTGGGAGAACCTGGACATCTCAAGCCATTTCATGGAATCGCGCGGCATGCTCCACTGCGAGCTTCACCCCCCTGGTTGGCACGAGCCCCTGCATTGCATCAACGTGCATCTTGCGCTGACAGAGAATGGCCGCAGCCGTCAGGTGCGCATGATTGTCGACCGAATCCGTGAAAGTGTGCCGCAATCTGCGCCGCTGGTGCTGGCGGGGGATTTTAATGATTGGCGCATGCGTGCAACACGCCACCTGACCGATGAACTGGGCTTGAAGGAGGTGTTTCAGATGGCCCGGGGCGCACATGCGCGCAGCTATCCATCGGTGCTGCCGCTTTTCTCGCTGGACCGGATCTACGTACGAGGCCTGAACGTGAAGACCTGTGCCGTACATGCCGGCCCCGTTTGGCACAAGCTTTCTGATCACGCAGCGCTAACAGCGACATTGCTGCCGGAATGAAGGGTTATCTACCCGGGAACCAAATCACCCTGCTGAAGAACGGCGAGGAATTTTTCCCCGCGCTCGAAGCGGCTCTAAACGATGCGCGTAAATACGCGCACGTGGAAACATACATTTATCGGGATGACGATACAGGGCAGCGCATCGCACAGGCACTGATGCGCGCCGCGCAACGTGGTGTGGATACGCGTCTGCTTGTCGATGGGTTCGGGTCGCGGCCATTGCCCGAGAAAATATTCAAGAGCATGCAGGAGGCAGGTGTACAAGTCCTGGTCTACCGACCGGAGAGATCACGCTGGAGTCTGCGGCGTTATAGCCTGCGCCGTCTGCACCGGAAGTTGGCTGTCGTTGATAACAGTATAGGTTTTGTCGGCGGCATCAATATCATCAATGATGCAGACACCCCTGAACTTAACCCGCAATATGATTACGCTGTTGAGATTCAGGGGCCGATTGTTGGAGAAATCCTGTGGGCGGTTCGCAGGGTATGGAATCTGGTGTCGTGGTCGCAACTGCGTGGTAAGAGAGAGCGCAATCATCACGGCGTTGAATCGACTGAAACGGATGGAAGAACACATGCAAGGTTTCTGCTTCGTGACAGTTTTCGCAACCGGCGCACGATAGAGCGTGCTTACCTGCGCGCGATCGGCAAGGCCAGAAAAGAGATCCTCCTTGCAAACGCTTATTTTCTTCCGGGGACGCGATTCCGTTTGGCATTGATTGAGGCTGCCGCACGTGGCGTCAGGGTAGTCGTACTGGTGCAGGGCCGTACGGATCATGCCATGGCAAATTACGCCAAACAGGCTTTCTACGCACAACTGCTTGATGCGGGCGTGGAAATTTACGAGTACCAGAAGAGCGTGCTGCATGCCAAGACCGCTGTCATCGACGGCATTTGGTCTACCGTGGGTTCTTCCAACATCGACCCTTTCAGCCTGGTGCTGTCACGGGAGGCGAATCTGGTTATCTACGATCATGCTTTTGCCAGCGAATTGCGTTCAAGCATGATGAAAGAAATTGAAAGCGGTGCAGTGCGGGTCAGGGCGGAGTCCCTGAAAAACATCCCGTTAATCAAGCGATTCCTGATATGGGTCAGCTTTGGTGTGGTGCGCATCATGATGGGCATGGTGAACTATGCCCATCATGATCCGAAACCAACAAACAGGCCCTAATGCAGGGTTGCCAGGTAGGCAGCCAGATCCTCTCGGCTCTGTGCGTCTGCCAGGCCATCGTAGTACATCTTTACGCCCGGTATGAGTTTGTTTGGTGCGGCAATGTAGGCCTCGAACACATCCTCTGTCCATTTGAGGCTGCTGTTCTTGATGGCATCTGAATATGAAAAGTTGTCGATGCTGCCTGCCTTGCGGCCAATGACGCCAAACAGCGATGGTCCCATCTTGTTTTTGTTGGGCAAGGCGCTATGACAGACCGAGCATTGCTGTGTAAATACGCTGTTGCCATGCACGGGGTCGCCGTGGGCGTGGGCGCCTTGTGTGGCTAGACCACCGATCATCAGCGCTGCAAGAACAAGATTGGGCTTGATCATGATAGTCATGGCTCCTTAGAACGCAGTCCAGGCAAACAGGGAAAGGGTGTTGTTGTCATGGGCGCCATCGCTGGTGCCATCGAATTTGTTGTAGTAGGTGTACTGGAGGCCAAGGCGCAGGTTGGCCCAGGGTGCCATCCAGGAATCTTCCTTGCCTAACGGCGTCCAATCAGCTTGCAGCAAGTAGCCGTTGGAATTCGGGCTGCCGTTGAAACCGTCTGTCCATAGATCGGTATTCGTATTGCCCCGTACATCGAACAATCCTGCAGTCAGGCCGTAGGTGTTTTTGTAATGGTACGAAGCATTCAGGTCCAGGCGATTGAGGTGGCCTTTGGCAGAAGGATCCGACGAGACGATGTTCCGGGTTTCGTGGGTATAGCTGCCATTCAGGGTGTATATGTTTGTGCGGTCACCCAGGAACTGGTAGGAAGCGTCCACACCGAGATCGCGGTATTTGTCATGCACGCTGAACCCGTCAGGGCGGATATCAGCGCTCATTCCGAACAGTCCTACCGAATAGAACTGATTACCCAGATCCTTCATGTAACCGAGACGCCAGTAGGGAGAGGTTTTATCGAGTTTGTTGTAGTCGGCAGGGTCTTCAAGATCGTTGACCTTTTCAAGGAAACCTTTAGAAAGTGAACGATATCCACCCAGTTCCGCATACCAGTTACGGTCGATCAGCGCGTAGGCATTCAAACCGATCACCTGCTGGCCAAGCATGTCATCCAGCATCGTCGTATAGGACGGAGAGGGAGCGATATCGGCAGCCGTGTAGGGAAAGCGCCATGCACCAAAGGTGTTGGTTGGACTGGTGATCGTGGGGTTGTTGTTTAGGGACAAACCGGCTGTCACTGCATGACCGCCAAGCGTAAAGTCGCGTGCAAGACGTATGTCTGCCTGGTCTAAAGAGGAGAAATGATCCAGGCCAGAATATGTGCCCTGGACAAATGCGCCCAGATTTGGAGCAATCTTGCCAGCCATGAACAGGGAAACTTCCTGCAAGACGGCATTGTTATTGGATCTGAAATGTTCTGGAGCCGGATCCTGGTCTTTGCTGGTGTGGGTCAAGTTGGCGACCACCATGCCGGAAAGAGGAAGCAACCAGTCCTTGCTGCTGGTGTCTGTATAGCCGCGCATCTTGAAATTCATCCCATAAGGCGTCAATTGCGGGCCGAAAGCACCTACGTGGCAGGCGGCACATTCTTGTCCTGTTTGACGGGCAAAGCTGGGAACGGCCTGGGCATCGGCCACCAGAACAAGGTTCAGCCCTGCTATCGATGAGATAAGCCCGAACAAACGCCAAAGCAAGGATAAATTGATTCTGGGCGAATTGAGGGTGATCATTGTTTGCTCCAAGAAGTGATTAGGGACTGATTAACGATGACGCAAACTTAATATGGCATTGATTAATCGTTGCTTAACTGGGCCTTAAGTATTTCTTAAGCAAATGAAAAGAGAATCCTGAAATACCACTTGTTACCGGACCTTGTTGAATGAAGCTGCTGTTTGCCGAAGACGATGCAATGATTGGTGAAAGCGCCAGGGAGGGCTTGCGTCAGTCAGGCTTTGTCGTGGATTGGGTGCAGGATGGTCGGGCGGCAGACCTGGCCCTTGAAACGGGCCAGTATTCCCTCCTGCTTCTGGATCTTGGCCTGCCCCACAAGGATGGATTGTCGATCTTGCGTGAATTGCGGCAATCCCAGAGTGAGCTGCCGGTCATTATCATCACGGCGCGGGATGCGGTTGCCGACAGGGTGGCGGCGCTCAATATGGGCGCTGATGACTACCTCATCAAACCCTGCGATCTTGACGAAATGGTGGCGCGCATCCATGCCGTGCTTCGACGACACGCGGGACGAGGAAACCCGGAGCTTACCGTTGGCGGGCTGATGCTTAACCCGTTGACGCGAAAAGTCGCCATGAACGGTAAACCCGTGATGCTCTCTCCCAAGGAGTTCTCCCTTCTTGCGGTATTGATGCATACACCGGGCAAAGTGATTTCCCGCCGGGAACTGGAAGAAAAGATATACGGCTGGAATGAAGAAGTGGCCAGTAATGCCATCGAGGTGCATCTGCACAACCTCAGGCGCAAGTTGGGAGCCGAGGTGATCAGCAATGTCCGCGGCGTGGGGTACAAGGTAACGTAGCCCACATGACCATTCGGAAACGTCTGCTGTTGTGGTTGATCCCGGCTGTATTGCTGACTGCCATCCTTGCCAGTTGGAGCACATACAGACTCGTGTGGACGTCATTCCAGCATATCCGCGATCATGAATTGATGCAGATCGCCTATTCGGTGGTTCGTCACGGCTATGACGGTGATCCACCGGGGATCATCCCAAGCATACGAGACGACGATGACAGTCCAGGAGAAGACCTTGGGCTGTTCATGAGCCAGATATGGAACCGTGATGGCAAGCTGGCTTATTCCTCGATGGACGGAGGGGGACCGCCCATGCTCAAAGGAGATGGGCTTTCCACCATCACATGGGAAGGAAAGGACTGGCGGATATTCAGGTTGACCAGCCAGGACATGACTGTTCAGGTGGCTCATTCGATTGCAAGCCGGGAACAGATGCTGTCGCGCCTCGCAATGAAAATGCTGATGCCCATGGCGATTCTGCTACCGCTTCTGGGGGTGTTGATCTGGATGGTTGTGGGCCGTGTTCTCAAACCTCTGGAGGACATCAGGCTTCAGGTCGAGTCTCGCAGATCAGATGATCTGACACCACTTGAAAGAGGGCCACTGCCAGACGAAATCAATGCGCTTGTCCAGGCCTTGAACAGATTATTAGAAAGATTGGGAACGGTGATCGTGGCCCGGAGAAGGTTTATAGACGACGCTGCGCACGAACTGCGCTCGCCGCTTACCGCGCTCAAGTTTCAGGTTCAGACAGCCCGGCGTGTGCATGACCCAGAAGAACAGAAAGTGGCGCTTGCTAGGCTGGAGGCAGGAATCGATCGGGCAAGTCATCTGTCGGAGCAGTTGTTGACATTGGCAAGACTGGACGCCGATGCAGCCTCAGGAGCGCTGGTGGAAATCGATCTGGATGAGGTTGCACGTCAGGCGGTAACGGAGTTCTCGGATCTGGCCAGGTCGCGGGGGATAGATTTGGGCCTGACTGAATGCCAGCCCCTGAAAGTAATGGGAATGGCGGATAGCTTGCGAATACTGATCAACAATCTCACGGACAACGCTTTGCGCTATACGCCAGCAGGTGGTCGCGTCGATATTTCTGTTCGACAAGAGAACGGGCATCCTGTTCTGGAAGTGCTGGATACCGGGCCGGGAATTTCGAAGGAAGTGCGCCCAAGGGTATTCGATCGTTTCTACAGGGTACCGGGTACAGTTGGAGCAGGAAGCGGCCTTGGTCTCGCAATTGTTAAATCCGTTGCCAAGGCGCTTAATGCCACAATCAGTCTGGACGAAGGATCAGAAGGCGGACTGCTTGTTCGGGTGGCTTTCTAACGGCGTTTTCCGCCGAGAATTCCGCCCAATACGCCTCGCAGAATTTGCCGTCCCAATTGGCTGCCGATACTGCGCGCAGCACTCTTGACCATGGCTTCGACAACTCCCTGGCGGCGGCTGTTGCTGCCCATAAGGTCGCCCAACATTCCGCTGGGTTTTTCTGTGGTAGTTTGCTTCTGCGCTTGGGCTTCAGCAGCCTGTATCTGTTTTTCTTCGGAGCGGGCCTTGAGCACTTCATACGCCGATTCGCGGTCCACGCTTTTCTCGTAAATGCCTGCCACCAGAGAATTGCTAATGAGTGCTTGGCGTTGTTGCGGTGTGATGGGGCCGATCTGTCCTGTGGGTGGCACGATGAAGGCGCGCTCGACAATGCCCGGGCGGCCTTTTTCATCCAGAAATGACACAAGCGCCTCGCCTACGCCGAGCTCGGTAATGGCGGCTTCCTCATCCAGTGCCACGTTGTCGCGCATGGTTTCGGCCGCAGCTTTCACGGCCTTCTGGTCACGCGGCGAGAAGGCGCGCAGCGCATGTTGTACACGGTTGCCAAGCTGCGACAGCACCTTGTCGGGTACGTCGGCCGGGTTTTGGGTCACGAAATAAACGCCCACCCCCTTGGAGCGGATAAGCCGCACCACCTGCTCGATTTTTTCCACCAGAGCATCGGGCGCATCAGTGAAGAGCAGATGCGCCTCGTCAAAGAAGAACACCAGCTTGGGCTTGTCGAGGTCGCCCGCCTCGGGCAGGTTCTCGAACAATTCGGACAGCAGCCACAGCAGCAGCGTGGCGTACATCTTGGGGGACTGCATCAGCTTGTCGGCGGAAAGGATGTTAATGACGCCCTTGCCGCGCTCGGTCTGCATCAGGTCGGCGATGTTTAGCATGGGTTCGCCGAAAATCCTGTCGCCACTTTGCGATTCCAGGGCCAGCAGGCCGCGCTGTATCGCGCCGATGGATGCTGCGGAGACATTGCCGTATTCGGTG
>DKAU01000163.1 GCA_002450925.1 Thiobacillus sp. UBA6918
GTTTGAAAGGCTTGCCGATCAGGCAGGTGGAATTGCAGTTCTTCATCAGGCCTGTAGCCCTGGAGAGTGCGCCCGGGGTGCCGACACCGACTGTGCCGGTCTGGCCCAAATCGGCCTCTACCTCCCTGATCAGGGCAACGGTCGCGGAAATCGTTCCGGGATAGTCGCCCTGCGGGGTCGGGACACGNNCGTCAGGACGCCAAGCGGGGCAAGATTTTTACCAAGCTTATCAAGGAAATCACCGTCGCGGCCAAAATGGGCGGGGGCGATCCCAACATGAATCCGCGCCTCCGGCTGGCGATTGAGAAAGGCAAGGCAGAATCGCTGCCCAAGGACAACATCGAGAATGCCATCAAGCGCGGCACTGGCCAGTTGGAAGGGGTGAGCTACGAAGAGGCCCGTTACGAAGGCTACGGCATCGGCGGCGTGGCGGTGATGGTGGACTGCCTGACCGACAACAAGACCCGCACCGTGGCAGACGTGCGCCATGCCTTTTCCAAGCACGGCGGCAACATGGGCACCGATGGCTGCGTGGCATTCCAGTTCAAGCATTGCGGCCAGATCATCCTTGAACCCGGTGCAAGCGAGGATGCCGTGATGGAGGCTGCGCTCGACGCGGGCGCCGAGGACATCGTCAGCAACGAAGATGGCTCCATCGAAGTCATTACCTCGCCTGATCCAAAGGAATTTGAAACGGTGAAGGAAGCGTTGGAAAAAGCCGGGTTCAAGCCGGCGCTGGCCGAAATCACCATGAAGCCCGAAAGCGAAACCGAGCTCGCCGGTGACGATGCCGTGAAAATGCAGAAGATCCTCGATGCGCTGGAGTCGCTGGACGACGTGCAGGAGGTTTACACCAACGCCGTTCTTCCCGAATAGCGAACGCGTTGCGCATACTCGGAATCGATCCTGGACTCAGACTCACCGGCTTCGGGCTGATCGAGAAGTCGGGGCAGAAACTGTCTTATCTCACCAGCGGCGTCATTAAAAGTGGGGAAGGCGAATTGCCCGAAAGGCTGGGCGTGCTTTTCTCCGGCCTCACAGAACTCATCGAAACCCACCGCCCTGATGTCTGCGCGGTGGAAATCGTGTTCGTCAACGTCAATCCGCAATCAACCTTGCTCCTGGGCCAGGCGCGCGGCGCGGCAATCAGCGCCGCAGTCAATCAGAAGCTGCCCGTCAGCGAATACACTGCGTTGCAGATCAAGCAGGCTGTGGTAGGCCATGGAAAGGCTGCAAAGGAGCAGGTACAGGAAATGGTCAAGCGGCTGTTGAACCTGCCCGCCACGCCACAGGCGGATGCGGCTGATGCGCTGGCCTGTGCAATCTGTCACGCACATGGCGGCAAGTTGGGTAGCATGTCGATGGCCGGGTACAGGGTCAAGGGAGGGAGGCTGGTCACATGATAGGACGCATTACCGGAATACTGATCGAGAAGCGCCCGCCGCAGATCGTGGTCGATGTGAATGGCGTTGGTTATGAAATCGATGTTTCCATGGCCACCTTCTACAACCTGCCCGCCGTGGGCGAGAAGGTGTCGCTGCATACGCATCTGGCCATACGAGAAGATGCCAATCTTTTGTTTGGCTTTGGCAGCGAAACAGAGCGCCGTGTTTTTCGCGAATTGATCAAGGTCTCCGGCATTGGCGCGAAGACTGCGCTAGCGGTGTTGTCAGGTCTTTCCATCGAGGATATTGCTTCTGCCGTTGCTGCGCAGGAGACCGGCCGGCTGGTGAAAACGCCCGGCATCGGCAAGAAGACCGCCGANNGTGCCGATGAGCACGTTCTACAACCTGCCGGCCATCGGCGAGCGCGTCGTGCTGCTCACGCACCAGATCGTTCGCGAGGATGCCCAGCAGCTGTTCGGCTTTCTGACCGCAGAGGAACGAAGCGCGTTCCGGCAACTGGTCAGGATCGCAGGCGTTGGCCCCCGCACTGCGCTGGCGGTCCTGTCGGGACTCTCGGTCGCCGAACTCGCGCAGGCCGTGACGCGACAGGAGGCCGGCCGGCTGGTCAAGGTTCCGGGCATCGGCAAGAAGACCGCCGAGCGTTTGTTGCTGGAATTGAAAGGCAAGCTTGACTTCGTTGGCGTCAGCTCACCTGCTGGCACTGCAGGACGTGTGTCGGATGACGTGCGTCAGGCCCTGATTGCTCTTGGATACAATGACAAGGAGGCCGACCTTGTGCTCAAGCAGGTGCCTTCCGATTTGCCAGTGTCGGAAGCAATCCGGCAGGCACTCAAACTGTTGTCCAAAGCCTGAGTTAACATAGGCCCATGATCGAAACCGACCGCCTGATTGCACCAGACACGTCCAGCCCGCAGGAAGAGCAGTTGGAGCGCGCCCTTAGGCCGCGTGAACTGTCTGAATACATCGGCCAGGAAAAGGCGCGCGGGCAGTTATCCATTTTTATCGAGGCTGCAAGAAAGCGAACCGAGGCGCTGGACCATGTGCTGTTGTTTGGCCCGCCGGGGCTCGGCAAGACCACGCTGGCGCANNGCCACCACGCGTGCCGGCATGCTCACCAATCCGCTGCGTGATCGATTCGGCATCGTCGCCAGGCTGGAGTTCTATACTCCGGCAGAACTTGCGCGCATTGTTGCGCGTTCCGCAGGCCTGCTCAGCATGCAACTGGAAGAAGAGGGCGCGCTGGAAATTGCCAAACGCTCGCGCGGTACCCCGCGGATTGCCAACCGCCTGCTACGTCGCGTTCGTGATTATGCGGAAGTGCGAGCATCCGGCGTGGGTACGCGCGAGGTAGCGGATGCTGCATTGTCGATGCTGGACGTGGACCATGCCGGTTTCGACATGATGGACAGAAAGCTCTTGCTGGCGGTGATTGAAAAGTTCTCTGGCGGGCCAGTGGGCCTGGATAACCTTGCAGCAGCCATAGGCGAGGAGCGTGACACCATCGAGGATGTGCTTGAGCCCTACCTAATCCAGCAGGGCTTCCTGCAGCGCACTCCAAGGGGCCGGGTCGCCACACCTCATGCATACCGGCATCTGGGTTTTGCCACGCCCGCTTCTGCGCCGGACCTGTTCGACAAGCAATGACGCAAGGAAGCAACACGGCGGCTTTCTCCTGGCCTGTAAGGGTGTACTGGGAAGATACTGATGCTTATGGCGTTGTCTACTACGCCAACTATCTGAAGTTTCTGGAACGTGCACGGTCGGAATGGCTGCGAGCACTGGGTTTCGAACAACCTGACCTGATCGAGAAACATCGCGGTGCCTTCGTGGTGCGCCGGGTTGAGGCGGATTATCTGCTTCCGGCACGGTTCAACGACAGCCTTGAAGTCGAAGTTTTCCTGCTCGAGCAGAACCGAACCAGCCTTGATATGTCTCAGCGCATATTGAGGGGCAGTGAAGTTCTGATGAATGTAAACGTAAAACTGGTCTGGGTAGCCGAAGCTTCATTCAAACCGGCTAGAATTCCGGACGAAATTCTTGGATCACTGAACATCCAGTAAGAGAGTCCATCTTGGAAGTCACACAAAACCTATCGTTAATCCACCTGATTCTTCAGGCCAGCATACCCGTCAAGTTCGTGCTGGGTATCCTGCTGGCCGCATCCTCCATGTCCTGGTGGCACATCTTTCTCAAGCTTTTCGCGTTGAAGCGCGCAAAAGGTGAAACCGACAGTTTTGAGAAGGAATTCTGGGGTGGTGCCGACTTGAATGTCATTTTTCAGCGCGTCAGTCAGGATCGCGAAGGGGCAGGCGAACTGGAGCGAATTTTTGAAGCGGGTTTTCGCGAATTCCTCAAGCTGAGACGTCAGGCTGGAGCATCGGTCAACGTCATCATGGACGGCACGCGCCGTGCCATGAGGGCAGCCTACCAGCGAGAGATGGATGGGCTGGAATCGCATCTCGCTTTCCTGGCAACGGTGGGTTCGGTGTCTCCTTATGTGGGCCTTTTCGGCACGGTATGGGGCATCATGCTGGCATTCCAGAGTCTGGCCTCTGTTGCACAGGCAACACTGGCTCAGGTTGCGCCAGGCATTGCGGAGGCGCTGATTGCTACCGCCATGGGCCTCTTCGCCGCCATTCCTGCGGTGGTGGCCTACAACCGCTATACCCATGATATCGACCGGCTTTCCAACCGCATGGAAAGCTTCATGGAAGAGTTTTCCAACATCCTGCAGCGCCAGGCAACCAGACCTGCCTGATTTATGCCACGCACTCGCAAACAGGTAGCCCAGATCAACGTTGTGCCGCTAATCGACGTGATGCTGGTGCTGCTTGTGGTGTTCATGATTACCGCACCGTTCATCAACCCCGGCCAGGTGGAACTGCCCAGTGTGGGAAAAACTGCTGCGGCGCCCACATTGCCGCTCGAAGTCATGATCAAGGCAAGTGGGCAAATCATTTTGCGCGACCGCGCATCGGGTGATGATGAATTCAGGGTTTCAGGAGACATGCTGCCCGGCGAAATAAAGCGAATCCTGAAAGCTCATCCTGACCAGCCGGTAGTGATTTCTGCCGACAAGAGCGTGCGCTATGAAGAAGTCATGAACGCTATGTCAGTTTTGCAGGCAGCCAATGTGACTCGGATCGGGCTGCTGGCAAAACCTGCGCAATGAATCTGGCGCTCCCACGCGAGGACGTGACCGCAGGCCTGCTGGCCGCAGCTGTGCATGGATTTTTTATCTTGCTGCTGGTGTTTGGTTTGTCGTGGCAGATACACGATCCACAGCCCATCATGGCGGAACTTTGGCATAGCCTGCCGGAATTGCCGCGTCCCTCTCCGCCGCCACCACCGCCACCAACACCCCTTCCAAAGCCTTTGCCAGAGCCGGTTCCCAAAGCACAGCCTGTTCCTGATACGAAAGCTGCCGACATAGCGCTTGAAAAAAAGAAAAAGGAAGAACTGCGCAAGAAAAAGGAAGCGCAGACGCTGGAGGAAAAAAAACGCAAGGAAGAATTGAGGCGCAAGGAAGAGGCGCGGCGCATGGAACTCGAGCTTGAACATGAGGCGGCAAGGCTGGAAGCCCTGAAAAGGGAGGAGAAAAGGCTGGCCGAACAGAAGCGTCGTGAAGCCCTGCTGCGAGAGGAAGAGGAACTTCAGCAACGCATGCTTGAAGAATCGCTTGCAGCGGAAACCGCTCGAATCAAGGCAAAGGCGGCAGCCGACCAGCGAGCCTCAGAGATCGCCAAGATTGTTGCTCAATACAAGGACATGATCAGTGCGAAGGTTCGGGGCAACACCCGTCTTCCGGATAGCCTGTCGGGCAACCCTGAGGTGGAGTTTGAAGTAAGCGTTCTGCCGACGGGTGAAATTACCAAAATCCGGCTTTCAAAGAGCAGCGGAAATGCGGACTACGATCAGGCGGTGCAGCGAGGAATCGAAAAATCCTCTCCCTTGCCTGTGCCGAGTGACAGGACGGCGGCAGCGGAATTTCGCAATTTGATACTGAAGCACAAGGCCCGCGAGTAAGGCTTTGTCACAAATCGGGTTTTCCCCCTGTGATAAACTCGCGTTGTTGTTTTCAATTACTCGGGTTGCCGTGCATTCCCTGTCGCGTTATTTTGTTATTGTTCTTCTTCCGCTGTTAGCCGGTATTGCCGGACAGCGCGCCCATGCAGCACTTGAGATTCAGGTTACCGGCGGGGCCGCGAACAAGATCCCCGTTGCTCTGATGAATTTTCAGTCAGCCTCTAACCGGCCCAATCCCGAATTGACAGAGATCATTGGTCAGGATCTGTTGCGTTCAGGCCAGATCAGTCTGGTTGCGGGTACGGCAGGCCAGCAGATTTTCGAACCTTCACAAATCAATTACCCCGCCTGGCGTGGCAAGGGTGCAGACGCGATTGTGATTGGACAGATCGTGAGTTTGCCGGGCGGTCGATTCGAGGTACGTTTCAGGCTGATAGATACGATTAAGCAGACCCAGCTTGTTGGCCTGAGCTTTAACATCGGGCCCGAGCAGTGGCGTGCGGCCGCACACAAGATTGCCGACATCGTTTATGAAAAGCTGACAGGTTCACCTGGTGTATTCAGTACACGCATCGCTTATGTGCAGAAGCGAGGCAAGCAATACGAACTGCGTGTGGCTGACGCCGACGGCCAAAATGGCCAGACAGTTGTGCGTTCCAATGAGCCTTTGATCTCGCCTGCGTTTTCTCCTGAAGGAGACCGGCTGGCTTATGTATCGTTCGAGGACAGAAAGCCAATCGTCTATGTACAGTCGTTGCGCGATGGAAGTCGGCGCACTGTTGCTTCGTTCAAAGGTTCCAACTCTGCGCCTGCGTGGTCTCCTGATGGAAGTCGGCTGGCTGTGACACTCACGCGCGATGCGGGATCGCAAATTTATTTGATCAACACTGATGGAAGCGGCCTCAAGCGACTGACTATCAGCAGCGCCATCGATACCGAGCCGGCATGGTCGCCTGATGGTCGGTCGATTTACTTTACTTCAGACCGTGGTGGATCTCCGCAGATTTACCGGGTCTCATCCGAAGGTGGCGAGGTCAAGCGCATTACCTTTGAAGGGACTTACAACGTTTCACCCGATGTCAGCCCGGATGGCAAATACCTGGCCTATATCAAACGCGATAGCGGTAGGTTCCAGGTTGCCCTGCTAGACCTGGCCACAAGTCAGGTTCGGGTTTTGACGGATACTGCACATGATGAATCACCGAGCTTTGCACCCAATGGGCAGTTGCTGCTGTATGCCACGCTTTCTGGCGGCCGAGGCATCCTTGGTACGGTCAGCCTTGATGGACGTACGAGGGCAAGGCTTTCAGAACCGGGCAGTGATGCGCGTGAACCTGTGTGGGGCCCTTAGTTTTCAGTTGCAGAAGGCCTTTTGGTGAGGGAGCTGGTACCTGATGCTTTGAATTTGTCTATGCTGGTACCTGCATGTGTCCAATGGACAGAGCCACCAAGCAGTGCGAAACTGGTGGTCTGATAAATAATCATCTTGACAAGGAAGGAGGCGAGTGTGAAACGAATCCTGTTGCCTTTGCTGGTACTGGGGGCTTTGAGTGGTTGTGAGACTCTGGGTCTAGGCGGAGAAAAGGCTGCCATTGAAGACCGCAATGCTGGTCAAACTGCCAGCAAATCTTCGGCCAGCACAACAAATTCAGCCGCATCCGGCGGAACGCAGACATCTGCGCTGGGAGCGGGTGGGCTTAACGGCAAATCGCTTGACGGTGACAAGATGCAAATGGATCCCCGCAAGGATCCCGCCAGCCCGCTTTCTAAACGCAGCATTTATTTCGATTTCGACAGTTATGTCGTGCGGGATGAATATCGTTCCGTTGTCGAGGCCCATGCCGCCTACCTGAACGGAAATCGCAGTGCTCGAGTGATCGTCCAGGGAAATGCAGATGAGCGCGGCAGTCGAGAGTACAACCTGGCTCTGGGGCAGAAGCGTGCAGAAGCGGTGCGCAAATCGCTTTCAGTTCTTGGTGTTCCGGAAAGCCAGCTGGAGGCGATCAGTTTTGGCGAAGAGAAACCCCGTAGTTCGGGCAGTTCCGAACAGGATTACGCTGAAAACAGGCGTGCTGATATTGTCTACGGTGACGAATGACCCGTTTGTTGCGCTGGCTGCCTGCGATGGTTTTTCCTGTTGCGGCATGGGCGGCTGACGCCGCTCCAGCGCAGCCCGTACCACTGACACTGACTACCCAGGTTTCTGTACAGCCGGTGGAACAGACGGCTACCGTTGCAAAGTCTGAATCCCAGTCGCAGAATCAGGCCGTTCTGAATCTGCTAAAGGAAGTCGAGGCTCTGAAGGCAGAAGTTGCCCGTCTGCGAGGCCAGAGCGAAATCCAGTTGCACCAGATGGATTCACTCGGCAAGCGCCAAAGTGACCTGTACGTCGATCTCGACAAGCGCATTGAAGATTTGAACAAGCAGGTCAAATCCAATACCCAGGCTGTAGCCAGTGCTGCTTCTCCTTCTGTTGTGGTTTCCGGTTCGCCCTCTTCTGCGAATGCAGGGTCGAATTCTCAACCGCAGACAGCGCCGGAAGATCCATTGGCGGAATCCAAATCGTACGAAACCGCGCTCAATCTGTTCAGGTCTGGTGATTATGCAAAGTCCATTGCCGGTTTTTCCGCTTTCCTCAAGGCTTACCCGGATAGCACGCTGGCATCCAATGCAATGTACTGGACTGGCTATGCCTACTATGCAGCCAAGGATTACAAGAACGCGCTTGCACAGCAGATGAAGCTGGTAAGTGAATACCCGCAAAGCGCCAAGGTGCCGGATGCGCTTCTCAACATCGCCAGTAATCAAATGGAACTGAATGATCTTGCCGCGGCAAAAAAGAACCTTGAAGAACTGGTCGCCAAGTATTCTGGTACCAATGCTGCAGCGATTGCGACAAAACGCCTGAACCTCCTCAAATAAGTTGGAAACCAAGACTGAACTCCGCCTTACGGAGATATTTTTCTCCTTGCAGGGTGAGACATCTCGCAGCGGTTTGCCCACTGTGTTCATCCGCCTTGCCGGTTGTCCGTTGCGCTGCGGATGGTGCGATACGACCTACAGTTTTACGGGCGGTGAATCCTGGACGATTGCTGACATTCTCGACAAGGTTGCCAGCTACGGCACGTCCTATGTGACGGTTACGGGTGGCGAGCCGCTGGCGCAAAAGAACTGCCTGGCCCTGCTTGCCGCTTTGTGCAATGCGGGTTACGACGTGTCTTTGGAAACCAGCGGTGCGTTTGACATATCTGGCGTTGATTCCCGGGTGTCGCGCATCATGGACATCAAGCCGCCAGC
>DKAU01000034.1 GCA_002450925.1 Thiobacillus sp. UBA6918
AATGCGAAGTGCGCGTCGCGATAACTGCAATGGCCAACCCGAGCAGGATAAGCAGACGGTGCAAAAGTGGGCGCGGCATGGGCATTCCTTATTTGGGCGTACAGGACAATTCTAGCCGGAAACTGCGGCCCGGCGTTGCATAGCCATGCACCAGCGAATACTCTGCATCCAGCACATTAATCACGCGGCCTGTCAGCTTCCAGTCTTTGCCGATGAAGTAATCACCGGAAAGATTGAGGGTGGCATATCCCGGAACGTTCACGCGCGTGAATTCCGTCACATGAACATCCGGGTGCGGGCCGGAAGCCACCACCTCGGCATTCCATCCCAACTTGCCGATACGATCGGAAAGCCCGAAGCCACCATAGCGCTGGGCGCGTCGCAACAAGGAAAGACCAGTTGTCGCGTCTTCAGGATTTTGCGCCGTGAATGACGCGCGGGCATTGAGTCCTGCCAGCTTGCCGTTCCATGCCAGCTCCAGACCATGATTGCGTGCCCGATCGATGTTGGCCGTCGTTGCCGGGCTGACCAGATTCCAATCGCCGTCAAAAACGGCGGGCACATAACCAATCATGTCCCGCGTTTCGGACATGAACAGGATTGCCTGCACAAACTGTCCGTTGAAGGCGTAATTCAAACCCAGTTCCCTGCTTTGTGCGCGCTCTGACTTGAGATTCGGGTTGGCGTAATAATAGGGTGGGTAATCCAGGTAAAGATCGTTGAAGGAGGGCGCCCGGAATGCCGTGCCAACCGATGCGTGGATCTTGAGTGCGGGCGTGATGCTGTAACCGTAGGCCGCACGGCCCGTTGTGTGCCCGCCAAAATCGCTGTACTGGTCACGACGGACGCTGAGATCGACTTCGTGGTCGCCGAGGCGCACGCCCACACCACCAAAAGCACTGACGGCCCGTCTCCTGGATTTGTTGAAGTCCTCGCTGCTGTCCAGTTGTTGATCCTGCGCCTCGACACCGAAGCGGAACAGATGTCTGCCCATCGAATAAGTGTTCTCCCACAAGATCTGGTCGATTTGTGTGCGGTAGCGGTCGATGGGCGCACCATCCAGATCGCTGTCCAGCCCATCCGTGCTGCGGCCAAAGGTCAATCTGGAGAACCAGTTCTGCGATGGCCTGCCCTCGAGGTATGCCGAATACGCGCCTAGGTCCTGCCCGGCGTGGTTGCTGGTCGTGCCATCGAGATTTACATCAGCACGGTTTTGCCGCGCAGTCAGCCCCCAGGACAGGTTGTCATTGATTTGCTGGGACAGGCGGAAATTGAAATGTGTGTTGCGGCTGGTGTCCTTGTCAGCATCGACAGGCGCGTAGCTGTCATAGGGATCGATTGTGAAATCGTCCGTGGCATAACTTTTTTTCACGGAGGAGAAACCACCACCCTGTGTCTGGCCAACAGATACATCGAAGCGCAATCCCGGTTTGATTTCGCCGCCAATGCCTGCATGAATATTGTAAAAATCCATCGTGCCAACACCGATATTCAAATGCGGCCTGACCACGCCTCGCCCCTGGCGCGTAAAAATGCGCACCACCCCGCCAATGGCGTCAGCCCCATATACGCTGGATACATTGCCGCGAACTATTTCAATGCGATCGAGGTCACCGAGTGACAAATGCTCAATGGCAGCAAAACCCGTTGAAATCGAATTCACGCGCAGACCATCAACCAAGACAAGTGTCTGATCGGATTCCGCGCCGCGCAATCGGATCACCGTCTGGGAACCGAACACGCCGGTCCGGGAAATCTCCACCCCGGGCAAACCTTGCAGCAAGGTAGGCAAATCGATTGCTGACGAAGCCTCGATGTCGGCGCGTGTCAAAACTGTTGTGGCCGCCAGCGTGTCGGAAAGTTTTTGCGGCACACGCGTGGGCGTGACGACAATTTGATCAGCGATGAAGATGGGCGCCTCTTCGGCGAGTACGGGCAAGGCAAGGGCTACCGCAGCGGCCAGCATGGTGGTGCGAAACAGCATGATGTGTAAATTCCAAAGTCGGCGTCCAGTTCCCCGTGGACGGGTTACGAAGACTGGCAAGGCCAGTTTTCAGGCCGGTATCCGGGCTTGCGCATGAAACTCATCTCCTTCCCGGATTTCTCCAGTGGCGTATGTGATGAACCGTTTAGCGCTGACCGTTGCGGGGGCAGCACAGGCTTGTCGTGGATCACGATTACCTGTTTCCCGTTTAACCCTGGCCGCGTGAAGTCAGCCAGGGCACCTGAAGCCCGCATTGTACCCTGTCGCAAGAGTCACAAAAACCTGCCCGGATGGGTTATAGTTCCCAGGACTTCTTGAGAGATCCTTCAATGGACAAAGAGCTCGCCTCCCTGGCCCAAAAAATTCAGCTTGCTTCAGAACTGTGCCAACGCCTGCGCAAGGAAAATCAGAATCTGCGCCAGGAACTGGCTGCATCCCAGCAAAAGCTCAAGCAGACGACCGCCAAGCTGGAAAGTGCGAAGACCCGGGTTGAAACTTTGATCGACAGCCTGCCCGTCACATGACAACTCCCCGCACCATCGAAATCAGCCTGCTTGGCCGCACCTTCAAGGTACCCTGCGCCAAGGAAGAAGAACCGCAACTGATCGCGGCGGTGGAGTATCTCGATGGCAAGATGCGGGCCATCCGCGAAAACAGCAAGGTTATCGGTGTTGAGCGCATTGCCATGATGGCCGGCCTCAACATCGCACACGAACTGCTGACTTCAGGTGGCGGCGGCAACAACCGCGAGCCGGAATACCGCGAGAAGCTGCAGGCCATGGAGGCCGAGCTTGATTGCGCGCTTGCAGACCAGGACAAGCTGTTCGATCAGTCCTGAAGCGCGCCTGTTCGATCCCCGGCAAGCTCTGTTAAACTTGATTCGCCCCCTGCGGTGTTCGAGTTTGTCCGCAATTTCTCTGAACCAATGCATTCGTGCAAGGCCGCGGCCAACTTCGATGTGGGTGTGCGCGCAACACGCCTTGTGTGCCCAAAGCATCTTCGGCTGCAGCCATCTTGAACCCAGGTTCAAGAGTCCGCTGGCAAGCACGGCACAGGCGGGGGGCCTAGAGCCTATTCAATAGCGCGGGGCATGAAATCTACTGAAACAAGCTCTTCCATGGCCACAACAACCGACAAGAAAACCCTCCGCAAGAAAGCGCGTACGGCTCGCTCGTCGTTATCACCTGCTTATCGCCAACACGCAGTGAAACGGGCTTTGCGCCATGCGCTTCGTGCCGGCCTTTTCCTGAAGGGAAAACGCTGGAGTTTTTACCTGCCGCTGGGCGAAGAATTCGATGTGCTGCCCTTGCTGAATCAGGCGCTGCACATGGGCAAGTCCTGCTATCTGCCAATCACCGCCAACCGCGTTGCGCAGCCTTTGCGCTTTGCGAAGCTCGATGGCTCCCACGAGCTGACACACAACCGCTACGGCATCATCGAACCCCATGCCACGCATCTGATGAACGCGCGCCGGCTCGATGTGATGTTCATGCCTTTGGTGGGATTTGACCGCGCCGGAAGAAGACTCGGAATGGGTGGTGGTTACTACGACTCGACACTGTCTTATCTGCGTTCACGCAAGCACTGGCGCAAGCCGTTGCTGGTTGGTGTTGCTTACGCCTGTCAGGAACTGGAAAAAGTGCCCGCCGAAGCCTGGGACATCAAAATGGATATGGTGCTGACCGAGAACGGACTTATCCGTTGTTGAATCAATAACGCTGTGATTCAGGCAACGCCTGCTTTTGCTGCGCCTTGCCCAGCCTCTCCCAATCGGGGTCAGTTTTTGCAGCGTCTGCGGAGGGCTCGATGACCTGACCGTTGGCCCTGACCCGAATCCAGTTGAATGGCATGTCCATGATGGCGATGGCAGGCAGGAAATATTTCTGTTCGCGCAAGGCCTCGGGCTTCCTGACCGGCTTGTCTGGCGTAGACGGCCTGGAAAGAATGGCCTTCTGGAAATCCGGTGCGACTGCAGAAAACACCTTGTC
>DKAU01000144.1 GCA_002450925.1 Thiobacillus sp. UBA6918
GGCATGGAGGGGGTTTATGTGCGGGGCGTCAACATGGCTACGCCTGCAATCATGAAGGCGGGTGTCGAAGAGACGGTTCTGTTGATTGTCGGTGGTGTGGCCTTGGGCATGGCGGCGATCATTATCGAAGGTAATGACCGTGGAGGAAGCTCAAATAATTCATGTCCCGCATTAATGGACTACAGGAAGATGGGTGTTTGTTTCGGACAGAGTTTTAGTTGTTGTGTATAACCGATTATAAAAAGGCGCCTGAGGCGCCCTTTCTGTTTGAGGCTAATCCCTAGCGCCTCCTGCGGTCTTCCTTAAGCGCGAGGGTTGCGACCTGAACGCGGTTGCGCAAGCCAAGTTTTTCCATGATGTTGCGCAGGTGGTTGCGAACAGTATTTTCGGAAAGCTTGAGGTTGTAGGCGATGATCTTGTTGCTCAGACCCTGCTTTACGAATTCGACAATTTCCATTTCGCGGGGCGTCAGCACGTCAAGTGCATGATGCGCCATGTCGCCACGGGCCATGCTTTGCATGATGTTGAGCGGAAAGCTGCTCTGGCCGGCGCAGACATTTCTAATGGCAGATAGAACGTGGTCCGGCTCGCTGCTCTTGATGACATAACCATCAACTCCGGCAGTGATGGCCTCGGAGATTTCTTCTTCAGTGTCCGCAATAGTCAGCATGATTACCTTCATGCCGTTGTCGCGAATTTCCGACACCATGTCCAAGGAATCCATGTCGGGCAGCGAGCGATCAAGTAGCACAACATCGGCGCGATTGCCGGCATCCATCCACTCCTTGAGGGAAGTTCCGTCCGCAAGTTGAGCCGCCACTTTCATATCATCAGTCTGGTCGATGGAGTTGGCCACACCCATCCTCAAGAGAGGGTGATCATCCACAACAACTACATTTAATGGGCCTGCCATATTTCCTCCGAAATCAATGCTTCTTCGACACAACTATAAGGTATTTGGCTATTCAACCTTAAAAAATTCAGGTCGGCAATCCTCGCGGTTTCCGGGGCGCCTTTTCAAACAGGCGGTCGTACAACCAACGCGGCATAAAACGCATGGCCGCAGCCACAATTGTCATCTGCCAGGGTATGACACTCTCAGGACGGCGTTTTTTAATCAATCCCGCAATTTTTCTGGCGGCACCAGCCACTGGAATTTTGAATGGCATTGGGTAGGGATTGACGTTCGTCATGGGGGTATCGATATACCCAGGGGATACGGTGATGACATCAATGCCAAAGGGTTTCAATTCGAGCCTAAGTGACTCGAGATACACTCGGGCGGCAGCCTTTGATGCCGAGTAAGCGCCCCCTCCAGGCAGCCCCCTTACCCCGGCTACGCTGGCAATGCCGCACAAGATGCCTTTGCCCAAGGATTTCATTGGGCCGACAAAGGGATGAAAGGTGTGCACAAGACCCATTACATTGGCATCCATGACTGCCTGAAAAACGTCCAGGTCGTCAGCCTCCTCTGTAAGCGTGCCCACAGAGATGCCGGCGCAGCCGATGACAATGTCCGGAACACCAACCGTTTCAATAAAACTATCGGCGGCGGCTCGCATGGCCGCAGCATCACGTACGTCAGCCACAAAACAGTGTGCCTTTAAACCGGAAGAGATTTCGTTCAGGGCTTCGCTGCGACGCCCGCATAAACCAAGGATGGCCCCCTGTCCCCCGTAATGACGGGCGAGTGCTGCACCCAGCCCGCTGGAAGCGCCGGTGATGAAAACAACCGGCGGTTTGTTGGATTCGGGCAAGGGATTACTTCTTGGAAGTTTTGCCCTTGCGCTCGTTGCGGGCGCGCTGGATCAGGTCATCCAGAACTTCGAACAGACGCTCTTCGGTAAAGGTCATGGAGATTGCGGTTAGGTACTTTCCATCGACCAGCAAGGCAGGAACACCACTTATGCCGGCTGTGCGCGCTGCCCGGGCTCCCTTCATGGCACGAGTCTGGGTAGAGAAGGATTTGTAGGCGGCACTGAACCTGTTTTCATCAAGGCCCTGCTTCTTGACCCAGGCCATCAGCTGTTCCTCATTGTCGAGATCGAGCTTTTCCTTGTGATAGGCATCGAACACTTTGCCATGCAGCTTTCCGACTTCTCCCATGTCAGACAAAGCATAGTAAAACTTTGCTGCGGGGAGCCATTCCGGCCTGAATACTGCGGGTATGGGGCGAAGCACGACATCTGCGGGCAGCTTTTTTGCCCAGGCTTCCAGTCCGGGTTCCAGCTGGTTGCAATGCGGACAGCGGTACCAGAAAAATTCGACCACTTCGATTTTCTTGCCGGTTTCGACTGCCAGCGGGGTGGGGATGCGTTTGAAATCCGTACCTTCTTCGGCAGGTTCGGGTGCAGCAAGGGCCGCAGTCAACAAAAACATGCTGGCCAGCAGGGCCAGCATCCGGCGCAGGGCTTGCATGTAATTCATGGTTTCTCCTCAGGTGAAGTTTTTACCAAAATTGTTTCTATGCCGTTTTGTGTAAGACGCGCGCGCGCAGCGTTAAGTTCATCAAGGCTTTTGTATGGCCCCAGCCTGATCTTGTGAAGCATTGAATCGCCTTCGTTTGCGATGAGCACTTTCACTTCAAATCCAAGAAGGGCAAGTTTGGCCTTTAGCTGGTCGGCGTCTGCAGCGTTGCCATAGGCCCCTGCCTGCAAATAATAAGCTGGGGCAGATGGTGCTGGGGTGGCAGCTGCATTGTCGGGCTGCCCTTCCGGAAGAGCCTTGTAGAACTCATATTTGGGCGCTTCGATCGGGAAACTCGATGTGGCGCCTTGAGAAGGCTTGTTGGTTCCTGGTTCCGCGTCGCCTTGTACAAACGGGTTGTTGCGCGTAACCAGCAAAGCTACGCCGACAGCCAACACCAGGCCAGTCAACAGGCCGGCAAGAAAACCGGCGAGGAAAGGATTTTTTTTGCCTGAAGCAGCCATTTACATTTTTTCCGGAGCCTGTACGCCCAAAAGTGAAAGACCATTTGCCAACACTTGTCTGGTTGCGGCAACCAGCGCCAAGCGTGCCAGTTTCAATGCCTCGTCTTCGACGAGAAATTTCTCGGCGTTGTAGTAAGTATGCAAGTCGCCCGCCAGGTCCTTCAGGTAATAGGCAATCAGGTGCGGCGAAAGTTCGCGCGCAGAAGCAACCACGATTTCCGGATATTCCAAAAGGCGCTTCATGAGCGTGAGCTCATAGGCCGAAGTCAGCTTGTCTAGGGCTGCGTGTTCAAGGCCGGAGACGTTGCCGCCCCATTCGGCCAGCACGCTGCACACGCGCGCATGGGCGTACTGGATGTAGTACACGGGGTTGTCGCTACTTTGTGATTTGGCCAGGTCGAGATCGAAGTCCAGATGCTGGTCCGATTTGCGCAGCACGTAATAGAAACGGGCGGCGTCGTTGCCAACTTCGCTGCGCAGTTCGCGCAGGGTGACAAAAGAACCGGAACGTGTGGACATTTGCACCTTCTGGCCTCCGCGGTATAGCACGGCGAACTGCACCAGTGCCACGGTGAGTTTTTCCGGATCCAGCTCCAGTGCAATCAGGGCAGCCTTGACGCGCGGAATGTAGCCGTGATGATCGGCGCCCCACACGTCGATGATGCGATCAAACCCTCGCTCAAACTTGTTGGCATGATAGGCAATGTCGGAAGCGAAGTAGGTGTATTCGCCATTGGCGCGCTGTACTACACGGTCTTTCTCGTCGCCGAAGGCCGTGGCCTTGAACCACAAAGCACCATCCTGCTCGTACAGGTGGCCGTTTTTCTTGAGCGTGTCGACAGCTGATGCAACCTTGCCGGTGTCGAACAGACTTTTTTCCGAAAACCACTCGTTGAATTCGACACCGAACTCGATCAGGTCTTCTCGGCAATCGGAAAGCTGCTCGTTCAGGGCAAAGCCGTGGAAATAGGGGTACTCTGCGCCTAGCAGTCTCTTGGACGCGGCAATCAATCCGTCCAGGTGCGCTTCATTTTGCATCTTGGCTTCGGCATCGCCGCCTGCCACCAGTTCGTCATCCGGCCGAAGCGGCACGCCATCCAGAATACGCCAGGGCTCGTGCACGTAGCGGTCACCATGTTCATCTGCAATCGCGCGGGCCATCTCGCGAACATAGTCTCCCTGGTAGGCGTTGGTTGGGAAGGGAACGAGAATGCCGTGCTGCTCCAGATAACGCAACCAAGTTGATAGCGCAAGAATGTCCATCTGGCGACCGGCGTCGTTTACATAATATTCACGTGTTACGGCGTGGCCGGCTGCTTCCAGCACGTTGGCCAGACTGGCGCCATAAGCCGCGCCGCGGCCGTGGCCCACATGCAAGGGGCCGGTGGGGTTGGCGGACACGAACTCCACCTGTACTTTTTGGCCGTGTCCGGCATCGGAGTGGCCATAGGTCCCGCCCTGAGTGCGGATGGTATGTACCACCTGAGCCCAGGCAGCAGGCTTAAGGAACAGATTGATGAAGCCGGCGCCGGCAATTTCGGCTTTTTCCAGCAATTGCGAAGCAGGCAGGTCTGCCACGATGGCCTGGGCCAATTCACGCGGGTTTTTCTTCAGCGTTTTGGCAAGCCGCATGGCAACATTGCAGGAAAAGTCGCCATGGCCTGCGGCCTTGGGACGCTCAAGCTCAATAGTGTCTTCCTGCCCGGGGGCAATATTGGCAACTGCCAGTTTCAGCAGGCTTGTTAAATGCTCTTTCGGGGTCATACAAAAATCCGGGCCACGGCCAGGCCCAGGCTGAAAATCTGAAGGGATCAATTATACCGCGACCGTCGAGCCTGCCGCGGAACTGGCCGTATGCCCAGGGGTCGTATGTGAAATGCGCTATCCTTTAAAAAAGCGCGTCCCGAAAAGGGGGTTGCCAAAAGCTGGAGAGGGAATGACGTACAGGTACATCAAGTCCGGAATGTTTCAAGTGTTGTCCATGGCGCTGCTCGCAGTGCTTATCAGCGGCGCCAGCAAGGATGTGTTTGCCCAGGGAAAAAGACAGCTCGCAAAGACCCCACCCGAGCCCGAGACTTATGCGGGTCGTATTGAGGCTGAAATGTTTGCGGCCGACATGGCAAATCGCGGCGTTGACAGCAACTGGGTAGAACAAACGCTGACCGAAGCGCAAAAGCTGGAGCCAGTCATCAATGCCTTCAAACCCAAGCCGGGAGGCCGGCGCAAAAACTGGGAAGCCTATCGCGACCGCTTCGTCGAACCCGGCCGCACCGAAGCAGGCAGGGAATTCATGCAGGAATACGCCGAGCCGTTAAACAGGGCCAGTTCCTGGTTTGGGGTTCCACCAGAGGTGATCGTCGGCATCCTTGGTGTCGAAACCATTTATGGGCGCAACACTGGCAGCTATCGCGTCGTGGATTCGCTGGCCACGCTGGCGTTCGACTACCCGAAGGAAAACGGCAAGGATCGCTCGGGTTATTTTCGCGAACAGCTCGCCGAGTTTTTTGAATGGTGTGCAAAGGAACGTTGCCAGCCCCTGAGCATTACTGGGTCTTATGCCGGCGCCATGGGCATGCCGCAGTTCATGCCCGGCAACATTCATCAATACGGTATGGACTTTGACCAAGATGGTCATATAGATCTGTATAACCCGGTCGACGCAATTGGTTCCGTCGCGCGTTTCCTGGCGCTGCACGGTTGGGTACGCCGGCTCATCCCCGTGTACGAGGTGGATGTTGATGGCGCAAATCTTGATCCGCTGCTCGAACCGGACATCCTGCCCACGTTCACTTCAATTGAACTCATCAGTCACGGCGCCAAACCGCTAGAATATCTTCCGCCCTGGGAGAAATACGCGCTGGTGGAATTGCAAAACGGCGATGACGAAAGCGATTACGTTTTGGGTACGCGCAATTTCTATGTGCTAACCCGATATAACCGTTCTTCCTATTACGCCATGGCGGTGCTGGAGCTTGGACGGCAAGTTGCCGATGAAGTCGCTACGGAGGCTGGGAGCAATACAAAATCAGCGATAAAAAGCACGGGGTACCAATCTGCTGCGAATTGATGGGGACTAAAAACCGTTAGCCCTTTGTCAATCCATGGCAGACGGTCGAGTGTTGCAAGGCCTGCGCCGTTTGCCCTCCGAAAATCTGCAAGGAATTGGCGACTACGCCGACCAAGCTCTGGACAATCTTGCATCGGCGCCATTTTGGTATCCGGCAGTGTCTCGACAAGAATGGAGTTGGCGCTTTCGCCGGGGAGGGGAATGAAGAAGATGACCTGCAAAGACGCGAGCCACCTGGTCTCGGAGCGCCAGGATCGCCCGCTTGGATTCCGGGAACGCTGGAGTTTGCGGATGCATCTTTGGATGTGCGCCAACTGCCGGCTTTTCGCACGGCAGCTGGCCTTGATGCGGCAAATCATGCGTTTGCCGGGCTGGCGCGACAAGGATGATGTACCTGGCCCAGACCTCACACCCGAGGCACGTGAACGTATCCGCAATACCTTGGCCGAGCGGAGCAGGCATGAGCCATAGAGCCTCAGCCGCTTTGACAACATTCCCAACGCCGCAGGTGCGCGCGTGATTTCCCCGCTTCAGCGAATAACCATTGTTGTACTTTTTTTGGGCGTGATGTTCGCCATCTTCGAGTTTGCCGGTCTACGGGACCACTTCAGTATTGGGTTCTTGCGACAAATAATCCTGGACAACAAGATCAGCGGGCTTTTCATTTTTATCCTGGTGTTTGCGCTAGGCAACTTGATTCAGATACCCGGGTGGGTGTTTCTTGCAGCTGCCGTTCTGGAGTTGGGACAAACCTGGGGTGGAATTGCCACGTATATTGCCGCAAGCATTTCCTGTGTGGTCAGCTTCCTGATCATCCGATTCGTCGGTGGAAACGCACTGCGGCAGCTGAACAACCGAATAGCCGTGAGAACACTCAGGCAACTGGACGCCAATCCGATCATGAGCATTATATTGTCGAGAGTGTTATTTCAAACCTTGCCGGCCCTCAATTACGCGCTCGCCATGTCAGGCATCAGGTTTCGCCACTATCTGGTTGGTACTCTGCTGGGGTTGCCGCTACCTATTGCGCTGTATTGCCTGTTTTTTGACTACCTGATCAAGGCGCTTCAAGTGATTTAAGCGAGCCGTTACAACAGCCGAAGCTGACGCCCGGATCAACTTCCCCCCAAGTCTCCTTTTGGCCGATTCCAGAAACTCAGAATCAACCTAAAGGAGTTCCACCCAGTGCCTTACGGGGGTGTTGGTGCCCGATTGCAAATGATTGAGACAGCCTATGTTGGCGGTAGCGATGATATCGGGGCTGGGTTGACTGAGGTGTCCGAGCTTGCGGTCACGCAGTTGCGTGGATATTTCTGGTTCCAGCAGAGAGTAGGTGCCGGCGGATCCGCAGCACAAATTGGTTTCGCTGACCGGGTGTAAGGTATGACCAGCAACGGTAAGCAGTGCTTCGACCACGCCAGTGATTTTTTGCCCGTGCTGAAGCGTGCAGGGTGAATGAAAACTGATTCGCTTTGCTTCACCGGGCCCACGTTTTTGCAGCCAAGTGCGCAAGGCAGTTTCTTCCTGCAACAGTATTTCGGACAAGTCGCGCGTCAGCTCTGAAACCCGAGCTGCCTTTTCTGCATAGGCGGGATCGTTTTTCAGGTAGTGCCCGTATTCCTTGACCGTTACCCCGCAACCCGAGGCAGTCATGACGATGGCTTCTGCGCCGGCTTCGATGTGCGGCCACCAGGCATCAATGTTTCTGCGCATTGCGTCCAGCCCATCTTCCTGAAAATTGAGATGAAAGCTCACTGCGCCACAACAGCCGGCATTGGCTGCCTCGAAAAGGGAGATGCCGATGGCATCCAGTACGCGCGTGGCTGCCACATTGATTTGTGGCGCAAGTGCGGGTTGTACGCAGCCGGCAAGTACCAGCATTTTGCGGGCAGGTTGTGTGATGGAATGCGAGGGCTTGGAAATGGCTGTCGCGGACGAAATCTTGCTGCCAAGCGAAGCGGGCAGGAAGGGTTTTGCCATGCGCCCCAATCTCATCATTCCGCCGAATAATTTTTGTTGCGGCAGGAATTTGGCCAGTGTCTTGCGCTGCAATTTTTCAGCGAGCGGGCGGTTAACGCTTTGTTCCGCAATCTTGCGACCGATGTCGATCAGATGGCCGTATTGCACGCCGGAAGGGCAGGTGGTTTCGCAATTCCGGCAGGTCAGGCAACGATCGAGATGTTTCAGGGTTTTGCTGGTTATGGCGGCGCCCTCCAGCATCTGCTTCATCAAATAGATGCGGCCACGCGGCGAATCGAGCTCGTCGCCGAGAACCTGGTAGGTAGGGCAGGTGGCAAGACAAAATCCACAGTGCACGCAGGCTCGCAGGATACGATCGGCTTCCTGGCCTTCTGGAGTGTTGCGAAAAGATTCGGAAAGTTTCGTCTGCATGCTTAAAACGCGGAATACATCCGCCCCACGTTCAGGATGCCGCGAGGATCGAATTGCTGCTTGAGGCGCCTATGGTATTTCATCAATGCATCCGGCAGAGGGTGGAAGACGTCAGCCGATTTGTCGCCTGAGTGCAGCGTGGCATGTCCGCCATGCGCGGCGGCACGAGCGCGGATTTCTGATGCGGAAGCGTCGCTCTTCAGCCAGCGTTCGGCACCCCCCCAGTTGATGAAATGCTTGCCGCGCAGATTCAGTGAAGGTGTGGTTGAAGGCAACGACAGTCGCCATAGCGGCACATCATCCTGAAAAAAGGCGGCAGTATGGTCGCGCAAGCCTTTCCAGAACTCTGCGCCGCGATCGTGTATTTCTCCGCCAAGTTTGGCGTGTGCTGCTTGTACTGTGCTTTCGGCGCCGGAGAGGCGAATGGTCAGTACGCCGGATAACCATGCTGAAGCAGAAAGAGGTAGAGGTTTCCCGGCCCATTCGTTCATGCGCTGCAGGGCTTCGGCTTCGCCGCATTCGAATTGCAGCGTCATTTCGCTTTGAGGTTTGGGCAGCACCTTGAGCGAAGCCTGCATGAGGACACCTAGGGTGCCGAGCGCGCCTACCATCAGACGCGAGACATCATAGCCTGCCACATTCTTGATGACTTGCCCGCCGAATTTGAGAAGCTGGCCGTTGCCGTCGAGGACATCTATCCCAAGCACGAAATCACGTGCAGAGCCTGCATAGGGCCGGCGAGGCCCGGAGAAGCCGCAAGCAAGGGTGCCGCCAAGTGTGGAGCCAGAGCCAAAATGGGGAGGCTCAAATGCCAGCATTTGGCGGTGTTGTGCGAGCAGGGCTTCGATTTCAGCAAGCGGCGTACCGCAACGCGCAGTCAAAACCAGTTCACCCGGTTCGTAACTGACGATGCCGGTGTTGGAAGAAACATCCAGCACTTCGCCTTTGGTGTCTTCACCATGCCAGTTCTTGGTGCCACCGCCACGGATGATGAGCGGGCTCTCTGCTGCATGGATGCGATCGATGATCTCTTGCATTAGAACCTCGGCAGCTCGGGGAAGGGCAGTTTGCCCCCCGCAACATGCATGGCACCATACTCGGCACAGCGATGAAGCGTGGGTACTGCCTTTCCGGGGTTGAGCAAGGCGTTTTCATCGAAGCAAGCCTTGACGCCATGGAAGGCGAGTAGCTCGGGGGCCCCGAACTGCACGCACATCTGGTTGATTTTTTCGACACCGACACCATGCTCCCCGGTGATGGTGCCGCCATGCTCCACACACAGCTCCAGGATGTCTGCGCCGAGCCGCTCGGCTTTTTCCCAGGCATCGGGCTGGTTTGCGTCGTACAGGATCAACGGGTGCAGATTGCCGTCGCCCGCATGGAAAACGTTGGCAACGGGCAAGGCGTACTCTGCGGAAAGTTCGGTGATGCGTTTTAGAACGGCGGGCAGTGCTTTTCTGGGGATGGTGCCGTCCATGCAGTAATAATCAGGCGCCAGACGGCCAACGGCCGGGAAGGCGGCTTTGCGGCCGGCCCAGAATTTTTTCTGCTCGGCTTCGTCGCGCGCGGTGCGAACTTCGGTGGCCCCTGATGCAAGCAGGACATCGCGGACACGCATCACGTCTTCAGATACTTCTTCCTGTGTGCCGTCGACTTCAACCAGCAAGATGGCCATCGCATCGAGAGGATAGCCAGCTCCGGCGTAGGCTTCGGCAGCCTCGATTGCCAGCTTGTCCATCATCTCCAGACCCGCAGGAAGCACGCCGCCGGAAATGATTGCGCCGACAGCCGAGCCGGCTTTTTCGACATCATCAAACGCCGCAAGCAAAACCTGGGTGCGCTCCGGCTTGGGTAGAAGCTTCACTGAAATTTCCAGGGTCACGGCCAGCATGCCTTCAGAGCCAGTCATCAAGGCGAGCAAGTCGTATCCGGGCGAATCCAGTGCTTCCGAGCCAATGACCATTTCTTCGCCGTCGATGGTCAGCACACGGATGGACAGCACGTTGTGCACGGTAAGGCCATATTTCAGGCAATGAACACCGCCGGAGTTTTCGGCCACGTTGCCGCCGATAGTGCAGGCGATTTGCGAAGAGGGGTCTGGGGCGTAGTAAAGCCCGTATGCCGCAGCGGCTTCGGAAATGGCAAGATTGCGCACGCCGGGTTGAACCCTTGCTGTCCTGGCCAAGGGGTCGATATCCAGAATTCGGTTGAACTTGGTCATGGCCAGCAGCACAGCACCGTCCACCGGCAGCGCGCCGCCCGAGACACCGGTGCCGGCACCGCGAAATACCACCGGTGTGCCGGTTTCGCGGCAAATGGCCAGCAGCTGTTTCACCTGTTCTTCGGTTTCTGGCAGCGCCACCACATCCGGCGTGTTGCGGAACGCGGTCAGGCCATCGGTCTCGAATGGCTTCAAATCTTCTCGCGCCAGAAGAAGGGAGTGTGGCGGCAGGATGGCTTGCAGGTGGCGGACCACTTCGTTGGAAATCATGTCGGCATTCTAAGCTATCTGTTCAGACGGGAACCCTTGCTAGAATCGAGGGAAATAGGAGACTTTGATGTCCACCGCCGACACAAAATATGAATTTACTGCCTGGGGCCTGATGGCTGCAGCACTGTTTTTCACCTTGAAGGCGAAACTGCTTCCTGCGCTGCTTGCTGGCTTGCTGGTATACGAGCTCGTCGTCATGCTTTCCCCCCGCTTTGTAAGCAACAAGCTTTCTCACAGCCGAGCCAAGATGGTCGTCGTGGCGCTTATTTCCGCAACTGTCCTTAGCGTGCTCATCGGTGGTGTCGTTGGTGCGGTGGCTTACTACAAGGCCGAAGGCGGCAGCTACGCCGCGCTGCTCAAGAACATGGCGGAAGTCATAGAGAATTCGCGTAGCCTGCTGCCCCCATGGGTGGCGGAGTATTTGCCCCAGGGAGACGAATCGCAGATTCGTGCGACGCTTTCCGAATGGCTGCGTGCGCACGCCCAGGAAATCAAGACGTTCGGTGGAACAGCGGGCCATGTTCTCGCCATGGTGGTGATCGGCCTCATCGTCGGTTCCTTCGTGGCATTGAACGAGGGGCGGCAAAAGCATTTGCTTGGCCCGCTTGCGCAGGCGATGTCGGATCGGGTCAATCATCTTGGCCAGGCCTTCCGCTGCGTAGTCTTTGCCCAGGTGCGCATATCCCTGCTCAATACTGTGCTCACGGGGCTGTATCTGGCGGTGGTGCTGCCATCAATGGGTGTTGAGTTGCCATTTATCAAAACCATGATCATCATTACTTTTGTGGTGGGTTTGATGCCGGTATTGGGCAATCTGATATCCAACACCGTCATTGTCATCATTTCCTTCAATCATTCATTGCAAATAGCATTTGCTTCATTGGCATTTCTGGTCGTCATCCACAAGCTTGAGTACTTTGTGAATGCGCGCATCATCGGTGGCCAGATCAAGGCCTACACGTGGGAACTGCTAACAGCCATGCTGGTCATGGAGGCGGCTTTTGGCGTGGCGGGTGTTATCGCAGCGCCGGTGTTCTACGCATATCTCAAGCGTGAGCTCTACGATAAAAATCTGATCTGATCTTGTTCGCTGCCGGCTCGCTCAGTCTCGTGTAGGCAGTAGCCAGAGCAAACTCATCACCGACGTTGCCTGGGAATACCACAACAGGCAGACCTGGATAACGCGGATGATCATCAGGACATTTAACTACCGAGCAGCCTGGCAGAATCTGCCCTAGTACCCGAGATGCTTTCAGTGCCAAACCAACAGACAGCACATCGTTGGAAGTAATGCCACCCTTGCTGACTAAAAAGCCGAGCGTGTGGGGCAACTGCTTCACGATATCCATCAAGGTTCCGGATACCTGAGTGCCAAACTCCAGCCGCTCCTGCTGGCTGCCGAACTGCCGCTCAACTCTGCTGGTATAGATGACAGGCGTGAGTCCCTTATCGTGCAGGGCCGAAGCATCATTGACTGCTTGCTGCACGATAGCTGCGCGTTCCTGTGGCAGGCGGCTGACATCGATTTCCAGCGCAGCAATGCCGGACATCTTTAAAAGCTGTTCAAGCTGTGACGTCGTCTTTTTAACATGCGAGCCAACAATGATTGCGCCGGGTTTGCCGTCCCGCACAAATTCTGACATGTCTTCCGCTGCAACGGGTTGTGGCCCGAGTCGTGCCAATGCGGTCAGCAGGGAGGCGGCACTGCGGAACAGGAAGCGCTTCCCTTCGGACGCGGCGTCCTTGAGTTGCGCGGCGAAGTGATTCAGGTCATTTTGGGTTTCAGCATCCACCACACAGCAGGCATTGTTGCCAAGCGCCAGAAGCCGAGGCAGCGAGTCGCCGCGCACATCATCCAGAAGAAAGCGCTGCACCGTGTTTGCATGAATTCGTCCGGCAGTTTTTTCTTCCACGTAATCCGGCAGGTAACTGTGCCTGTAACCAAACACCGAGTCTTTGGCGAATTCGGTTTCGTGCACCGGCACTGGTTTTTCATCCACCATCAGGTAGTGAATGCTGTCGCGGGTGATGCGGCCGCCCTCGAAAAAAGCCGGGACCAGAAAATGTGCATCGAAAGGGCCAAGCGTTTCCGCGATGACATCGGTTTCCACCGGGTAATGCCCGCGCAGGGTAGAGTCGGAGCGACTCACCAAGATGGGGTTGATCGCCTGTCCTTCTGCAGCCATCCTGTCGAGCGCCGTGCGCAGGTTTAGGCAGATCTCGCGCGTGACGCTCGCAGCTGAATCCGCATCCATGCCGCGGGTGTTGGAGAGGACGAAGAACAGCGGCGAGCTGTCCTTCAATCCCTGCATGAGCGTGTCCGTATCCCAGCGGGTCAGCAGCAGACAGCCGTGAACCGTTTGCGAGCCGGTAGGATCGTCATCGATGACGATGATCTTGCTGTCCATGGTTTACCCCAGCAT